>NZ_JANINT010000176.1 GCF_024509035.1 Nocardioides sp.
CCCCACCACCCGGCGCGCTCGCGCTCGCCCGCGAGGACGACCGCGAGGTGCAGGGGCTGGTCGGGCAGGGCCTCGAAGAGCTTGGCGAGCTCGTCGTCGCTGGGCCGCCAGTCGACGCCGTAGATCGGGGCGCGGCCACGGTCGGCGGGGAACGCCACCGTGCCGGTCTCGAACAACGACACGCCGGAGGCTCCGCGGCCCAGGTTGCGGGCCGCGGCGCGCAGCAGTCCTGGCAGCAACGTCGTGGTGTAGGACGGCTCCTCGCTCGACAGCGGGTTGGCCAGACGTACCGTGTGGCGCAACGGGTCGTCCGCACCCAGGCCCAGCGCGTCGAAGGCCGCGTCACCGACGAACGGGAAGCTGATCACCTCCACGCATCCGGCGCCGGCGAGCGTGCGTCCCACGCGGCGGCGCAAGCGCTGCTCGCGCGTCAGCCCGCGCCCGGCCGCCTCGCGCGGCAGCACCGACGGCACCTGGTCGTAGCCGACGATGCGGGCCACCTCCTCGACGAGGTCGAAGGGGTCGTTGAGGTCGGGGCGCCAGGGCGGCGGAGTCGCGGTCAGCGTCACGTCCTCGCGCTGGACCGCGCAGCCGACGGCCTCGAGGTTGGCGGCGGTCGTCTCGGCGTCGATCTCCATGCCGGTCACCCGCGCGGGCAGGTCGTAGAAGATCGTGATCCCGGGCCGCGCCGGCGGCGTGCCGACGACGGTCACACCGGGGTCGACCGTGCCGCCGCCGTACATCGTCAGCAGCTCGACCACGCGGTCGGCGGCGGCCTCGGTGACGACCGGGTCGACGCCACGCTCGTTGCGCTTGCCGGCCTCGGAGCCGATCTTGTGCCGCTTGCCGGTGCGGAACATCGAGGTGGCGTCCCAGTGAGCCGCCTCCACGAGCACCGACGTGGTGGTGTCGGACATCTCGGTGGTCTCGCCACCCATGACGCCACCGAGGCCGATGATGCCGGAGTCGTCGGTGACGACGAGGTCCTCGACCGAGAGCACGCGCTCGGCGCCGTCGAGGGTGGTGAGCCGCTCGCCCTCGCGGGCGCGGCGGACCCGGATCGGGCCCTGCAGCTTGTCGGCGTCGTAGCCGTGGATCGGCCGGCCGATCTCGAGCATCACGTAGTTGGTGATGTCGACGGCCAGCGAGATCGGGCGCATCCCGGCCTGGGTGAGCCGGCGGGCCATCCAGTCGGGGGTCGGCGCGGCCGGGTCGAAGCCCGTGACCTTGCGGGCCACGAACACCGGGCAGCCGGCGGGGTCGTCGATCTCGACGGGGTAGCCCGCGCCGTTGGCGCTCGGCAGCTCGCGGACGGCGGGGTCACGGAACGGTGCGCCGTAGGCGAGCGCCGCCTCGCGGGCGACCCCGCGCAGCGAGAGCGCGTAGGCGCGGTCGGGGTTGATCTCGAACTCGATGACCTCCTCGCGCAGGCCGAGCACGTCGAACGCGTCATCACCCGGCGCGCCGGCGTCGGCCGGCAGCACGATGATGCCGTCGTGGTCCTCGCCCAGGCCCAGCTCGCGGGCCGAGCAGATCATGCCCGAGGAGACGTGGCCGTAGGTCTTGCGTGCGGAGATCTCGAACCCGCCGGGCAGCACGCCGCCGGGCAGGACGACGACCACGAGGTCGCCGGGGGCGAAGTTGTGCGCCCCGCACACGATGCCCTGCGGATCACCGGTGCCGTTGGCGGCACCGACGTCGACGGTGCACCAGTTGATGGTCTTGCCGTTCTTCTGCGGCTCGGGCTCCATCGTGAGGACGCGCCCGACGACCAGCGGGCCGCGGATGTCGGCGCCGGCGCTCTCGATCGCCTCGAGCTTGAGGCCGAGCGCGGTGAGCCGGTGGGTGAGGTCCTCGGTCGTGACGCCCTCGGGCAGGTCGACGTACTCGCGGATCCAGGAAACAGGGGCCTTCATCAGTCGTCCTCAGAGCTCCGTGCCGAATGCTGTCGTGAACCGGACGTCGCCCTCGAAGAGCTCGCGCAGGTCCTCGATGCCGTGGCGGAACATCAGCGTGCGGTCGATGCCCATGCCGAACGCGAAGCCGGTGTAGCGCTCCGCGTCGACACCGCAGGCGGTCAGCACCCGCGGGTTGACGACACCGCACCCACCCCACTCGATCCAGCCCTCGCCGCGGCAGGTGCGGCACGGCGCACCGTCGAGCTCGCCCGCACCGCGGCACACGAAGCAGACCAGGTCGACCTCGGCGCTCGGCTCGGTGAAGGGGAAGTACGACGGGCGGAAGCGCGTGCTGATGCCCTCGCCGAACATCGCGGCGGCAAAGTGGTCGAGCGTGCCCTTGAGGTGGGCCATCGTGATGCCCTCGTCGATCGCCAGGCCCTCGACCTGGTGGAAGACCGGGCTGTGGGTGGCGTCGTACTCGTCGGTGCGGAACACCCGGCCCGGGCAGACGACGTAGATCGGTGGGGTGCGCGAGAGCATCGTGCGCGCCTGCACCGGGGAGGTGTGGGTGCGCAGGACGATGCCGTTCTCGGCCGGGTCGGTCCAGAACGTGTCCTGCATCGTCCGGGCCGGGTGGTCGGGGCCGAGGTTGAGGGCGTCGAAGTTGAGCCACTCCGCCTCGATGACGGGGCCCTCGGCGACCTCCCAGCCCATGGCCACGAAGATGTCCGCGATCAGCTCGGCACCGGTGGTGAGCGGGTGGCGGGCGCCGGTGGGCACGCGATCGGTCGGCAGTGTGACGTCGACGGTCTCCTCGGCGAGCATCCGCTCCTCGTGCTCGGCCTCGAGCACGCTCTGCCGGGCCGCGAGCGCCTGGTTGACCGCACTGCGGGCCTGGCCGATGCGCTGGCCGGCCTCCTTGCGGGCCTGGGGAGGCAGCGCACCGATCTCGCGGTTGGCCAGGGCCAGCGGCGAGCGGTCGCCGGTGTGCTCGATGCGCACCTGCTTGAGGGCGGCCAGGTCAGCGGCCCCCGCGATGGCAGCCAGCGCCGCGTCACGCGCCGCGTCGACCTCCTCGGGCTTCAACGGAGTGACCTCCACGGGGTCGTAATCGGTGTTGGGGCCCGACAAGGCACGCCTCTTCCCTGCATCGTCTCTGGTGTTCGTTCTCCCCGGAAGTCTAGGGAGGTCAGCCGGGCCGGGGCGAACCGGTTCCACCGTGGGCGCGCAGCGCGGCAGCGGCTCTCTCGACCAGCTCGGCACGCAGGTCGGCGGGCGCCAGCAGCTCGACGGTCCCGGCGAAGGTGAGCAGCAGGCCGATCGCCTGCCGCCGGGCGCGCATGGTCAGCCGCAGCAGGAGCCGGCCGGTGCCGGGCTCGACGCCCAGCTCCTCGACCACGCTGTCGGGCGCCACCTGGAAGGACGCGAGCCGGCGGAACAGGTCGAGCTCCTCGGCCTCGACGGCCACCTCGAGGGTGACGGCCTCCCCCGTCTCCAGGCGCCCGCGCAGCCGCGCCCACTCCGCGGCGAGGTCGAGGTCGGCAGGCCTGCGCGCCGGCTCGTCGAGCAGCTCGGCGGACTCGATCCGCGAGACCCGGAACATCCGCGGCTCGCCGCGGTGCGCCCCGAGCAGGTACCAACGGCCGGCGTTCTCGACCAGGCCGTAGGGGTCGACCGTGCGTACGGCGGGGGCGTCGCGTCCCGCGGAGGTGTAGCGCAGCCGCACGCGGCGACCGTCGGTCGCGGCCTGGCGCAGCACCGGGAGGACCGGGACCTCCTCGGCGGCGGCGAACCAGCGGCGCCGGTCGACCACCAGCACCGACCCGAGCTCGTCGGCCTTGTCCATCGCGTCAGCAGGCACGGTCGCCGCGAGCTTGGCCATCGCGTTCGCCAGGGCGGGGCCCAGGCCCAGCTGGTCCGCGGAGTCGCGCCCGCCCCACAGGAACAGCGCCTGCGCCTCGGCGGCGGAGAGTCCGCTGACGTCGGTGCGGTAGCCCTCGACGAGGAAGCACCCGCCGCCGCGTCCGCGCTGGAGGTAGACCGGCACGCCGGCCGCCGACAGCGCCTCCATGTCGCGCAGCACCGTGCGCTCGGAGACCTCGAGCAGCTCCGCCAGCCGGCGAGCGGGCAGGCCGCCGTGCCGTTGGAGGAGGTGGAGCAGGCGGAGCAGACGGTCGGCACGCACACGTCGATCGTGCCATCAATTCCTGACACAAGGTGTCATGTTCAACCGGTTGGCTGGTGTCATGACCACTCAGAGCCCCTTCACTCCCGCCTCCGCCCACCGGGCCGCGGACCCGCGTCCCCTCGTCCTGCGTGCGGTCGAGCAGGCCACTCCCCTGGTCGCCGGCGTCGCCGGCGCCGACCTCGACCGTCCGACGCCGTGCACGGACTGGACGGTCCGCGACCTCCTCGCCCACCTGGTCGCCGTCGAACGGCGGGTCGCCCACATCGTCCGGGGCGGCCACCCCTTCGACGTACCCACCCAGGTCACCGACGTCCAGGACGACCGCTGGCTCGACGCGTGGCAGCAGGCCGCGAGCGACCTGCGCGTCGCACTCGACGAGCCCGACGTGCTCGACCGCACGGTCGCCCACCCGTTGGGGTCGTTCCCCGCGCCGGTGGCGCTCGGGGTGTACGCCGGCGAGCTCGCCGCCCACGGCTGGGACCTCGCCGCG
>NZ_JANINT010000177.1 GCF_024509035.1 Nocardioides sp.
ACGCGCCGGTAGAACGCGAGGAGGTCGGCCGTCGTGACCTCGGCCGGCAGGACCCAGTCGGCCTGGGGGTCCTCGTCGTAGGCGTCGAGCGCGACGTAGCAGGGGTCCTCCGGCGTGGGCCACTCACGCCCGAAGGTGAGGCCGAAGTAGCCGATCTCCACGTTGGCGCAGTGCTTGACGATGCCGGCGAGGGTGAGGCCGGTCGGCGTCCGCGGTAGTCGCACGTCGCGCTCGGAGAGTCCGTCGAGCTTCCACACGAGTGCGTCGCGTCCGCGCTGGAGGTAGTGCCTCAGGGTCGACAGCGGGTCGGTGAGATCGGCGGTCATCGGACCAGTCTGGCCGAGGAACGGCTCACGGTCGCGCGGCCGGCGGCAGCTCGTCGTACGACGCCTCGGGGGCGCTGGTGGGATCCGCGGGCAGCTGGGCCACCTGGTCGCGGCACCAGGGCGAGATCTCGCGGGTGCCGTCCAGGACGCCCGCGCGGAAGGTCGTCCAGGGCTCCCAGCGGGCCTCGGCGACCTCGTCGGGGTCGGGCCGCACGTCGCCGTCGACGGTCGCGACGAACACCGGGCACATCTCGTTCTCGACCACGCCGTCGAGCTCCGCGCGGTAGCGGAACCCCGGCAGCAGCAGGCGCAGGTCGCTCACGGCGGCGCCCAGCTCCTGGTGGAGCCGGCGACGGACGGCGTCGACCATCGGCTCGCCCGGACCCGGGTGGCCGCAGCAGGTGTTGGTCCACACGCCGGGCCAGGTCTGCTTGTGCAGGGCCCGCTGGGTGACCAGCACGTTGCCGTCGCCGTCGAAGACGTAGCAGGAGAACGCCAGGTGCAGCGGCGTGTCGGCGTGGTGGACCGCGCTCTTGTCGCGCTCACCGATCGCGCGGCCGTCCTCGTCGAGCAGCACCACGGACTCGGTGGCGCGGGTCGTGGTGGGCTGGTTCATCGGGTCACCTCGGGGTCTGGACGGGGATCGGGGAGGTCGGGGAGGTCGGGGCTGCGGGTGGGCGTTCGGCGGGCGCCGACGAGGAGCACCGCGACCACCGCGACGCCCCAGCCCGCGACGACGTCGACGACGTAGTGCTCCCCGGTGTACACCAGCGTGAGCCCCATCGCGAACGCGTAGGTCAGCAGCGTCGCGCGCGCAAGCCTCCCGACCGACGGCCAGAGGAACAGCGCGACGAGCAGCGCGGCTCCCGCGTGCAGGGACGGCATCGCGGCGACGGGGTTGCTGCTGCTCTGCCCGAGCTCGACGAGTCGTCCCACCGCGCCGAGCCCGAGGTGGTCCCAGCCGAGGTCGGAGACCCGGCGTACGCCGGCGACGGCTCCGTCGACAGAGCGGTCCTCGGCCGCCATCCACGGCGGCACGGCGGGGTAGGCGACGTAGCCGGCGACCCCGACGAACGAGAACGTCAGCACCGCGACGAGCCAGTCGCCGAACCGGTGTCGGAGCCGGAACCACGCGACGGCGGTCAGGAGCGGGATCGAGACGAAGTGGGTGACGTAGACGAGGGCCGCTGCGGCGTCATACCAGTGCGTGGTGCCGTCGACGAGCCGCGCCTGCAGCCACGCACTCGGCAGGGTGCCGAAGACGGCCTCGTCGGCGCGGGCCGGGCCGAGCACGTGCAGGGCGGCGCCCAGGCGGTTGGTGCCTGCGCCGTCGCCGGCCTCGAGCGGGGCGGTGATCCACTGGGCCGTCCAGTAGGCGACGAGGATCGCGCTGAGCGGCGACCAGGCGATGAGCAGCTGGGCGATGGGCCCGTGGCGCGTCGACCGGCCCGCGTGGCGGTCGTCGTGCGCGGTGGTGGCGGGGAGCCGGGCCGGGGTCGCCTCGGCGGTCACGGCGTCACGCCCCGGCGTTCGATCCGGGCGAGCAGCGCCTGCGTGCGGAACCGGTTGTAGCGCTGGATGATGATGAACGGCAGGTTGACCAGCACGCCGTAGGAGACCAGCAGCACCGCCGCCAGCGGCGGGTTCCACAGCACGAACACCGGCGCGCAGGACATCGCCCACCAGTGCGTGAGCTCGGCCCTCCGGGTCTCCCGGACGAACAGCCGCAGGCCCGCGACGTCGCGGCCGGGCAGCTGTCGCTTGCTCACGCCGCCCGGGAACAGTGCGCCGGCCTCGGGCAGGCGGTCCTTCCAGCGATGGATCCGGAGACGAAGGTACCACCGTCCGCCGGCCTCGAAGCGGCGCGGCCGCAGCAGCCAGCCGTCCCGGCTGAGGCGGGCGTCGCCGAGCCGGTACGCCGCGTAGCCGGTCGCGGCGTGGAAGAAGCCCCAGGCCGCGATGTCGACCAGGATCGTCAGCCACTGGGGCATCAGCAGGCGCACCATCAGGCGGTCCCCTCCGCGCGCCCGTGCCGCAGGTCGACCTCGCGCCCGCGCCACCGCACGGAGCGGCGTACGAGCGTGAGCGCCGCCGAGCGGGCGAAGACGAGATCGAACGCCAGGAGCGGCAGCGGGAACAGCGCCCAGGTCCACCAACGGAACGACCCGGCCCGACCCAGCAGCCACCGCAGCTGGGCGGTGACGGCGACCCAGGCGGCCGCCCACAGCGCGGGGTGGCCGGTCGCGAGCGCGTCGCCGCCACCGAGGACGGTGACCAGAGCAAGCACGCCACCGACGGCGACGGCGTGCTGGACGCAGACCCACGCGACGGCGCCGGCGGTGGGTGCCGGCGCGGCCGCTCCGGCGCCGGAGGCGATGTTCTTGGTCCATCCGGCGACCAGCTGTCGCAGGCCACCGGGATAGCTGCGCATCCGCACGGCCTCGGCGCCGACCGCGCAGCTGACGGGGAGCCCGGCCCGGTCGTAGGCGGCCGCGAGCGCCGCGTCGTCGAGGATGGCGCCGCGCACGGCCTCGTGGCCGCCGGCCCGCTCGTAGTCCGCGCGCGAGGTCAGCAGGCACGGTCCGAACGCCATCGGTCGCCGCCGCGCGCCACCCGGCGCGAAGGCGCCGCTGGCCATGAGGGAGACGAGGTTGAAGTACGCCGAGAGCTGCTCGTAGGAACGCTCGACCTCGTGGAAGGGCTGCACCGACACCAGGCCGCCGCGCTCCTGCAGCAGCGCCACCAGCCCGTCGAGCGCCTCGGGGTCGGCGAGCACGGTGTCGGCATCCAGGAACAGGAGCGCGTCGCCACCCCCGGCCCGGGTGCCGGTGTGACACGCCCACGCCTTGCCCGTCCATCCGGCGGGTGGGGGACCGGCGTCGACGACGTGGGCACCCGCGGCTCGGGCGACGGCGGCGGTGGCGTCGCGGGAGGAGTCGTCGACGACCACGACCTCGGCGACGGGGGAGGACTGGGCGCGCACCGAGGCCAGGAGGGCGGGCAGCGTCCGCTCCTCGTCGCGGGCCGGCACCACGACACAGACGTCGGCGCGCCGGCCGGCGCCCGAGTCGGCCCCCGCGGCGGTCGGCACCGTGCGCAGGTCGCGGACCAGCCACTGCCCGGCGACCAGGCCGGTCAGCAGGAGGAGCCCGATCACCCCGTCGATCAGGACGCCGATCATCGGCGTCGCCCGGGGAGGGAGCTCAGCACGAGCGGCATGCCGCCGCGGGGGTGCACGGCGACCTGGGCGCTCGGCCGCGGGCGCGCCCACTCGCGCGGGAGCCCGAGACGGTGCGACTCGAGGACCCGGCCGAGCACGACGACCATCTCGCCGAGCGCGAAGTCGCGCCCGATGCACAGCCGCGGTCCCTGGCCGAACGGCAGGTAGGCGTGCCGGGTGGCCGCCGGGTCGAGGAACCGCTCCGGCCGGAACGCCTCCGGCTCGGGCCACACGTCCGGGCGCCGGTGCACGAGCCACGGGCTGATGATCGCGAGCGTCCCTGCCGGGACCGGGAGCTCGCCCAGCACGTCGTCGCGGGTCGACCGGCGAGACACCACCCACGCGGGCGGGTAGAGCCGGAGCGCCTCGTCGACGAGCGCTCGCGTCCAGGGCAGCTGCTCGCGACCGTGCAGCAGGCCCACCGGTCCGGCGAGGCCGGCCAGCTCGGCGCGCGAGCGCTCCTGGACCTCCGGGTGCTCGGCGAGCAGCATCAGTGTCCAGGTGAGCGACGCGGCCACGGTCTCGTGACCGGCGATGACCATCGTCACGAGCTCGTCGCGGATCTCGCGGTCGGTGAGCCCGCTGTCCAGCAGCAGCCCGAGCAGGTCGTCGCCGCTGGGTCCGCCCTCGTCGGTGAGGGCCATGCGCGCCCGCCGTTCGGCGATCAGCTCGCCGGTGATCGCGTCGAGCCGGTGGCGCGCGCGACGCAACCGCAGGTTGAGCCAGGTGGGCGCCCACTCCGCGGTGGGCAGGATCGAGCGGCCCAGACGCACGACGAGCTCGGCGGCATCGCTCGTGGCGCGGAGCAGCTGACGGGCGTGCCCGCTGAGGTCGGCGGCGAACAGCGCGCGCCCGACGGCGTCGAGGGCGATGCGGTGCATGAGGCCGGAGACGTCCACCACCGCGCCAGTGCCGGGCGTGGTCGGGAGCGCGGTCCTGAGCACGTCGTCGGCGGCCCGTCGCACCTGCTCGCTCACCGCGGCCAGCCGGTGGTGGTGGAACGCGGGTGCGGCCGCGCGCCGGTGCTCGATCCAGCTCGGCTCGGCCGAGGCCAGCAGGCCCGGCCCGGTCACGCGCCCCAGCGCGGCGTACTGCACGGTGTCCTTGGTCCAGCTGCGCGCGGCGGTCTTGAGGACGTACGACACCTCGACCGGGTCGTTGACCAGGAGCGCCGGTGAGCCGGGCACAGGGAACGCGACCGTGTCGCCGTACTGCTCGCGCACCTCGACGAGGAAGCCCAGCGGGTCGCGGCGCACGGAGCGGAAGGCGCGCGCCATGTCGGTCGGCGTCGGGCCGGGCACACCGATCTCGGTGGGCCGCATCGCCTGCAGGCGCTCGGCGACGCTCGCCGGGCTCATGAGCGCGGCCCCTCGCCGGCCCGACGGCCGAGCCAGGTCCACACGACGCAGCTGGTGAGCACGAGCCCGAACCCGAAGGCGAGGTCCTCGACCGGGGCGTAGAGGAGGCGTCCGTCGCCGACCAGCACGGGGCGGTCGCTGCCGAGGATCGTGTCGCCGTCGTAGCGCACGATGCCCCGCCCGGTCAGCCAGCCGTTGGTGATCAGCTGGAAGAACACGATGATCGCGTACGCCGACCACCAGTCGCGCGTGCCGGTGAGCCGGGTGCGGGCCACGGCGCGGTCGAGCACCAGCGCGGCGAGCACGCCGAGGACCGCGAGCGCGGTGTAGCTCATGCTGCCCCCTGGGACCGCTGTGAACGCGGACGCAGGCCGGCGCGCCGCACGACGCGGACGGCCTCGAGGGTGAGCACCGCGACGATCGGGATCACGACGAAGAACCCGATCTCCTCCAGCGGCAGCCCGGCGACCCGGGGCGGCAGCGTCTGGTCGCCGTCGAAGTGCCAGTGGCCGGCGTGGGTGGCGTAGAGGTCCCAGACGAGGAACGGCGTCCCCGCGAGCGCGACCGTCAGCAGCAGCCGGCGCGGCTGGCGCAGCACCCGCAGCCCGAACGCGGGGACGAGCGGCAGGGTGCCGGCCAGGCAGAACGCCAGCATCGCGACGTAGGACCAGTGCAGCAGGCTCATGCTCTGACCGGCCGGGCCGAGCGGTCCCCGGTCAGCCGCTTGAGCACGAGCTCGGCGCTGATCAGGCACATCGGCAGTCCGACGCCCGGGACGGTCGTGGACCCGGCGTACAGCAGGCCGTCGACCTTCGCGGACACGTTGCCCGGACGGAAGAACGCGCTCTGGCGCAGCGTGTGCTCCAGCCCCAGCGCCCCGCCGCGCCAGGAGTTGTACTGCGTCGCGAAGTCCTCGGGGCCGATCGTGCGGCGCACGAGGATGCGGGCGCGCAGGTCGGGGATGCCGGCCCAGGCGGCCACCTGGTCGATGGCCGCGTCGGCGGCCCGCTCGACGGCCTCGGAGCCCGCTCCGTCGTCGCCCCCGGCGCCGATGCTCGTGTCGGCGGGCACCGGGACCAGCACGAAGAGGTTCTCGCAGCCCTCGGGTGCGACGCTCGCGTCGGTCTCGGACGGCTTGCAGACGTAGATCGAGGCCGGGTCGGGCACCCGCGCCTCGGGCCCGAAGATGTCGCCGAAGTTGCGGTCCCAGTCCTGGGTGAAGAACAGGGAGTGGTGGGGCAGCTGCGGGATCCGGCCCTCGACGCCGAGCAGGACCAGGACGGCGCCCGGCCCCGCGGAGCGATCGCGCCACGAGCGCTCGGGGTGGGTCTGCAGCGCGTCGGGGAGCAGCTCGGTCTCGAGGTGGTGCAGGTCGGCCGCGCCGACCACCACGTCGGCGGGCAGCCTGCCGGGGGTGCGGCCGCCGAGGGCGACGTAGTCCACGCCGGTGACCCGCGCGCGGCGGCCGGAGCGGCTGGTCGTGATCGCGGTCGCGGCGCGGCCGGTGTGGAGGCGGGCGCCGTGGGCGCGGGCCAGGCCGGCGATCGCCTCGATCAGCGCGGTGAACCCACCCTGGGGGTAGAGCACCCGGTCGCCGAGGTCGAGGCTGCTCATCAGGTGGTACATGCTCGGGGCGCGCTGCGGCGAGGACCCCAGGAACACCGCCGGGTAGCCGAGCACCTGACGGATCCGGTGGTCGGAGAACGACGCGGCGACGTGGCGGTCCAGCGACCGCGTCAGCAGCCGGCCGAGCGTCGGCGTACGACGGACCACCTCGGCGTTGAGCAGTGCCGAGGGGGAGTCGAAGTTGGTGTAGAGGAAGCGGCGCAGCGCCACGTCGTAGGTGTCCTCGGCCGAGCGGAGGTAGGCGTCGAACTTCGCGCCGGATCCCGGCTGCAGCGACTCGAAGACCGCCCGGTTGTGGGCGCGATCGGGCCGGATGTCGACCGGCTCGGGCTCACCCTCGAAGAACACGCGGTAGCTCGGGTCGAGGACCGCGAGGTCGAGCTCGTCGGCCGCGGTGGTGCCGAGCAGGACGAAGAAGTGCTCGAAGACCTCGGGCATGAGGTACCACGAGGCGCCGGTGTCCCAGCGGAACCCGGCCCGCTCGTAGCTGCCGACGCGACCGCCGAGGTCGTCGTTCTTCTCGATCAGGTCGACGCCGTAGCCCCGGGAGGCGAGCAGCGCCGCGGTGGCGAGGCCGGCGATGCCGCCGCCGATGACGACGACGTCCTCCCGTGCGTCCGCCGGGGTGTCGTGGTCCTGTGCACCGTCGGGGTCGGAACGGCGTGCGAGGCGCTCGGGCAGGCCCACGGTCCTGGTCGGCGTCACGACCGGCCCCCTCTCAGGGCGCCCGCGGCGAGCCGGAGCTTGACCGGACCGGGCACGCGCACCCGCCGACGCACGATCTCCTCGGCCGGGGTGGCGCGCAGCCGCGCGGCGAGCTCGGTGAACGTCGCGTGCGCGGCGTGCACGGCGCGCCGGCTGCTCGCCGGCAGCTCCGGTACGACGGCCGCGGCCGCCGCGAGGTCGCGATCGATGTCGTCGAGGATGCGGTCGCGGTCGGCGTCGTCGATGCGGTCGACGTCCAGGCCGGGGAAGTAGTCGCGGTGCAGGACGCCGTGGTCCTCGGCGAGGTCGCGCAGGAAGTTCAGCTTCTGGAACGCCGCGCCCAGGTGCCGGGCGCCGGGGGCGAGCCGCTCGTAGGCCGCCGCCGGGTCGGGCGGGCCGTCGGGGGCGGCGAGGAACACGCGCAGGCACATCAGCCCGACCACCTCGGCCGAGCCGTAGACGTACCGCTCGAAGCTGTCGGGCGTGTGCTCGGTCGTGTCGAGGTCCATGCGCATCGAGGCGAAGAACGGTGCGACGATCTCGTCCGCGATGCCGCTCACCGCGGCGGTGCGGGCGAACGCGTGGACCACGAGGTTGGCGCTGTAGCCGCTGCGCAGGGCCTGGCGGACGTCCTCCTGGAGCCAGGTGAGCATGGTGTCGCGGGTGTCCCGTGCGAGGCCGGGGTCGGGGTTGTCGACGATCTCGTCCGCGACCCGCACCAGCGCATAGACGTTGCGGACGTGGGTCCGCACGGGCTCGGCCAGCAGCCGGGAGGCCAGGCCGAACGAGCTGGAGTAGGCGCGGATCACCAGGGCGGAGCTGCCCTCGGAGACCGCGTCGTACTGGCTGCGGGGCGTGCTGGAGCGCAGGAAGAGCGTCATGCCGCGACCTCCCGGCCGTCGAGGAGCAGCGACCATCCGGTCGCCGGGTCGTGGAGCGGGTCGACGACGACGCCGAGGTCGCCCAGGATCGCGCGGGCGGTGGTGAGGTGCTGCTCGGCGAGAGCCTCGACGAACCCCCGCGACCCCGAGGCGGTGAGCAGGTCCTGCGCCTCGGCGAGCTCGGTGTCGTCGAGCTCGCGCCCGACGTACGTGCTCAACCGCTCCCAGGCCACCGTGGACCGGGCGTGCACCAGCAGAGGCGTCTGCTTGCCCGTCCGCAGGTCGCTGGTGGCGCTCTTGCCCGACCGGCTCGGGTCGCCGAAGACACCGATGAGGTCGTCGAGGAGCTGGAAGGCGATGCCCATGCAGCGACCCGCCTCGCCCAGCCGTGCGATCGTGGCCTCGTCCGCGCCGGCGAGGACCGCGCCGGCCTGGAGCGGGAGGGCGAAGGAGTAGGCGCTGGTCTTCTGCTCCTCCATCGCGATGCTCTCGGCGAGGGAGGCCGGAGCCAGGTTCAAGGAGAGACGTACGTCGGCCAGCTCGCCGCCCGCGGTGACGTGGAGCGCGCCGTCGAGCAGGTCGAGCAGCCGGTGCACGGCCCCGGCCGGGGCTCCGCAGGTGGCGACGGCGCGGACGGCGGCGGTGAGCGCGAGGTCGCCGGCCAGGATCGCCGCAGTGACGCCGTACTCGTGTGCCTGCGTGGGGGAGGCGCCGGACCGCAGGGCGGAGGCGCGGAACGTGCCGCTGACGTTGAGCCGGCCGCGGCGCAGGTGGTCGCCGTCGATGACGTCGTCGTGGATGACGAACGCGGTGTGCAGCAGCTCGATCGCGGCCCCGACCTCGGCGGCCGCGGCGGGGGCGCCGCCTCGAAGCGCGTCGTGGGCAGCGAGGACGAGCGCGGGGCGGAACCGCTTGCCGCCCTGCGTGGCGTCACTGAGCGCGTCCCAGAGGCGGGCATGCTCCGGGTCGACGCTCGCGGCGCGGGCGCGTCCCTCGGCGAGCAGCCGTCGGAGGGCTTCGTCGGTCGTGCCTGCGGTCATGGGTCCTCCCGGGTCGCGCCGCGTGTGCCGAAACTTGTGCAACACTTAGAACAGTAACCTATGCATCGTGAAGAAGGTATCGATGGAGCATCCGAAGCGCGACCTGCTGACGATCGGCGAACTCGCCTCTCGTACGGGTGTACCCACCGCGACGCTTCGTAGTTGGGAGACGCGCTACGGCTTCCCGCGGCCCGAGCGGCTCGCGGGCGGGCACCGCCGCTACGCGGAGTCCGACGTCGACGCCGTCGTCCAGGTGCTGCGTCGTCGCCAGGACGGGGTGGCGCTCAAGGCCGCGATCCGCGGCGTCAGCCCGGATCCCTACCCGACGCGGTCGGTCTTCGCCGAGCTCCGCAAGCGCCATCCCGAGCTCGCCCCGCAGCTGCTGACCAAGGGCAGCCTGGTCGCGCTCAGCCACGCGATCGAGGACGAGTGCTGTGCGCGCGCGGCGCAGCCGCTGCTGTTCGGCGCATTCCAGCGCGAGGCGCACCTGCGGCCCTCACGTGAGCGTTGGGTCGAGCTCGCGCGCACCGCGCGCTCCGCGGTCGCGTTCGCCGAGCTGTCCGACGAGCGCGGCACCCACGCCGAGGGCCGGCTGGTCGAGGTCGCGCTCCCCGCGGACGCGCCGCTGGCGCGGGAGTGGGTCGTGGTGTGCGACGCGGTCGACCTGCCGGCCTGCCTCGCGGCGGTGCAGCTGCCCGGCCAGGGCACGGTGCCCGAACGGAGTCGCCGGTTCGAGATGCTCTGGTCGGTCGACCCCCACGTGGTGCGCGACGCGAGTCGCGTCGCCCAAGCCCTGGCTGAGGAGTACGCGCCCGACCGGGCGCCCGCGTTCGAGGACGCGCCCGACGACGACCCGCCGCCCGCCTCGCGCGACCTCGCACGCGGTGCGGACCTGTTCAACCGGATGCTGGGGTACCTCGAGAGCGGTCGCTGAGGATCGGCGACCCAGGTGGCCGGGACGTCAGACGGGCGGTGTCACCTGTTGCTGTGTCCGGATGACGTCGTGGCCTGACCCGCGGAGGGGGAGAACGCGCGCATCCGGGCGTACCACCGCGGGATCGAGGCCAGGCTCGAGGACGCCGGCCACGCGTCGCTGCGGAAGTAGGCATCGGTGCCGCCATCGACGTACACGACGCTGCCGCACAGGAAGTCGGCGGCCGGACCGAGCATGAACACCGCCCACTCGGCGATCGCCTCCGGGTCGCCGTAGCCGCCGGTCGGGACCGGGAAGGTCTCGATCCGGTCGCGGTCGGGGCCGTCGAGCTGGGCCTGGAGCAGCGGCGTGAGGATCGCGCCGGGAGCGAGCACGTTGAGCCGGATGCCGGCGCCGGCCCAGGTGGGCGTCACCGCCTGCCGGCGCACCCAGCGCGTGAGCGCGAGCTTGGAGGCGCCGTAGGTGAACGCCGCCCCGTTACGGCCCAGGAGGCGCAGCACGCGCCGGCGCACCTGCGGCCGGTCGCGCAGGTAGGAGCCGACCAGCACGCCGGGGATGCCCGGGGTGACCGAGGCCGAGTTGGACCCGAAGACGACGACCTTCGTCGGACGACCGTCCTCGGCGGCGCGCGCGAGGGCGCCCCGCCAGCCCTCGAGCAGCTCGACGACGGCGACGAAGTTGACCTGGGCGATCGCCTCCTCGCGTCCGGGCACCGGCCCCAGGCCCGCCGCCAGGACGGCGCCGTCGAGGCGTCCGCCGGTCGAGGCGAGCACCGTGTCGGTCGCGGCACGCCGTCCCTCGGGCGTGGCGAGATCGGCCACGACGTCGGCATCGCGCACGTCGACGGTGATCACGGCGTGGCCGGCCCCGCGCAGCCGCTCGGCCACGGCATGTCCCATGCCGGACGCGGCTCCGGTGACGACGTAGGTGCCCATCGGATCCTCCTGGTCGGTGCCTCCCCGGCGACACCCTAGGTGCGGGCCACGAGGGTGCGGGGAGAATGGCCGCGTGCTGATCACCCGCGACGACGTCCTGGCCGCCGCCGAGCGGATCGAGGGCAGGGTCCGTCGTACGCCGCTGCTGCCGCCGGCCGCGACCGGCGACCCGTGGCTGAAGTGCGAGTTCCTCCAGCACTGCGGCGTCTTCAAGACCCGCGGTGCGTTCAACCGGCAGCTCGCGGGGGTCGAGACCGGCGAGATCGGGGAGGCGGGCATCGTCATCGCCTCGGGCGGCAACGCCGGCTTGGCGCAGGCGTTCGCGGCCCGGCAGCTCGGCCTGCGGGCCACCGTGTTCGTGCCGGAGGCGGCTCCGGAGGTGAAGGTCGCGCGGATCCGCGGCTACGGCGCGGACGTGCGACGGGTGGGGGCCGAGTACGCCGAGTCCTCCCGGGCCGCCGCCGCCTTCGCCCACGACACCGGCGCGGTGCTCGCCCATGCCTACGACCAGCCCGACGTCGTCGCCGGCGCGGGAACGCTGGCCGAGGAGCTGCTCGAGGACGAGCCGTCGATCGACACGATCGTCGTGGCGGTGGGTGGAGGCGGGCTCTACGCCGGCGTGGCCGCGGCCGCCCGCGGCCGGGCCCGCGTGGTCGCCGTCGAGCCCGAGCTGTGCCCGACCCTGCACCGCGCGATCGAGGTGGGCGCCCCGGTCGACGTCACGGTGTCCGGCGTCGCGGCCGACTCGCTCGGCGCGCGCCGCGTCGGCGACCTGGCATTCGCCGCGGTCGAGGCCGAGCAGCCGGTCTCCGTGCTCGTGGGCGAGGACGACATCGTCGCGGCGCGGGCCGCGCTCTGGGCGGACTACCGGATCGCGTCCGAGCACGGCGCGACCACGGCGTACGCCGCGCTGCTCTCGGGCCGCTACGTCCCCGAGCCCGGAGAACGCGTCGCCGTCGTCGTCTGCGGCGCCAACACGGACCCGACGACCCTGGCCGGCTGAGCCGTCGGGCGCCCAGGGCAGCGCCGGTGTGCAGCCGAAGCCGAGCGCGGTGAGCGGGCCGCTGCTCAGGAGGGCGCGGCGGCCTGGCCGCGGACGGCGACGGGTCGCTCGGCGGCTGTCGACAGCATCGTGACGACCAGCTCGGCGAAGACCTCGACGTCCCAGGTCGGCACGTCGATCTGGTTGGAGAAGAACAGCCCGTCGGACAGCACCATCGTCAGGAGCGACATCCCGTCCGGAAGTCCGTCGTCGGCCTCGACTCCGAGCGCGTCGGCGTACCACTCCCGGCTCACGAGTCGTGCCTGGCGGCGAACCGCCACGAAGCGCTCCCGGGCGGCCGGCGGGTTCTCGCGCTGGAGCAGCAGGAGCTGGTGGCCCATCCGCAAGAACAGCGGCCGGTCCGCGAGGCCGCCCAAGCTGACGGCGAAGTGCGCGCGCAGGGCGTCCTGCCACTGGGTGCCCGGCTCGGGCGGCAGCCAGCCCGGCTGCGCGAGAGACCACTCCTGGTAGGAGTGTTCGATCACCGCGGCCAGGAGGTCGTCCTTGTCCTTGAAATGCCAGTAGAGCGAGCTGGCGGGCAGCCCGGCGCGCTCGCAGATCCGCGAGATCGAGGCGCCCTCGTAGCCACTCTCCGCCGCGACCGAGGCGGCCGCCTCGAGAAACCTGCTGCGGCTGGAGTCGGGATCCGCGACGACCCGACGCATGGGCGGCGCGGCAGGCGTAGGTCGCAACGGCGCGAGGCCCTCGCTCAACTGCCGCGCGGCGGCGTCGAGTCCGACGGCCGCCAGGCGCAGCAGCGGCCCGAGATCCTCATCGTGATCCGACTGATGGGTGAGGAAGAGGCCGTCCATGGCGACCATGGTCAGCAAGGCCAGCGTCTGCGCCCGCGCGGCGTCGGCCTGCGTGGAGCCGTCGTCGGCATCGCCCGCCACGCCCGCATGGCGCTCGGCGGCGAGCGAGCGCTGCCACCAGTCGGCCACCCGCGCCAGTGCCCGCCGGCGGGCCGCGACGAAACGCTCGCGCGGCCCCGAGCCGACCTGGGGTCCCGTCTCCAGGGCGATGAGCAGCCCCATCCGCCAGAAGCCGGACGCCTCGTCGAGGGTGCGGGTGATCGCCGCCATCTGCGCGAACAGCTCGTCCTCGCGCGGCCGCTCGGGATCGAGCTCTCCCCACGGCGGGACCGTCCCATCCCACTGGGCCAACCCGTGATCGAGGGCGTCGGCGAGGAGCTCGTCCTTGTTGCCGAAGTGCCAGTACACCGAGCTGGCCGGCAGACCGCTCGCTCGGGTCACCTGCGCCAGCGTGGTGCCGACGTAGCCCCGCTGGCCCGCGATGCGCAGGGTTGCGTCGAGGATCGCCTGACGTGAGGTCTCGCCCTGCGAGTGTCGACGGGTCGTCTTCCTGGCCATCTGCTGCTCGCCCCCTCGGCCGCGCCGGCTGCGCGCGCCGGGCCCCGAGTCTAGTGGCGCGTCTCCGACCGCGAGGCTGACCGCACGAGGGGCGGACGTCGGCGCCGAGCAGGAACTGCCGGCGCGCAGGATGGCTGCGGCCAGGGCCACGCCGGCCGGAGCTTGCGCGGCGGCGTGTGTGGCGCAGGTCGCTTCGCCGTCACCTTGGGATGCCGAGGCCGGTCTGCCTACGGTGACTCGGCTCCGCACCCGCGGGGCGGCCTCCCGAGCGCGCCGAGTCCTGCCCGGCCGGGAGGCTCGAGCACCCGACTCGTTCACGGGCAGGAGCGGGGGACCCACAGGTTCCACCGGGCCGCACCGCGGCCCTCGGGGTGAAGCCACCGACCGGACGGTCGTGGCCGGGCGACTCCAGCCCGAACCCGACAGCTCACCTCGCAGGCGCCCGGAGGAGACACCCATGCGCATGCGCACCTTCCTGTCCACGGCCGCCCTGGCCACGTCCGTCCTGGCCCCGGTGGTCGCGCTCGATGCGCCGGCCCAGGCTGCGAGCGGGCGGACCTGGAACCGTCTCGCCCAGTGCGAGTCCGGCGGCCGGTGGCACATCAACACCCACAACGGCTACTACGGCGGCCTCCAGATCAGCCTGCCGACCTGGCGCGGCCACGGCGGACGACACTTCGCGAAGCTGCCGAGCCGGGCCAGCCGCGCCGAGCAGATCAAGGTCGCCGAGCGCATCAAGCGCAGCCAGGGCTGGGGCGCATGGCCGACCTGCTCGGCGCGCATCGGTAAGTGATCTGGCGACGACCAGCCCCGTCAACCGTCAGCAGGGTCGACGGGAGGTCCTACCGATGGTGCTACCCCTGGCTCCAGGCGTAGGACGTCTCGAGGCGTAGGCGACCCGTTCACGAGAAGGGCCCCCGCCGCTGCGATACTGGCAGCGCCGGGGGCCGTTCCCATGGAGGCGTCGTTATCTTACCGTGATCTTCCGTGACCTGGTCGTTATCTTCGGTCGCTTTCTTCGTCAGCCCATGTGGTCGGCGAACCACGCGAGGATCCGCTCGGGCTCGCGCTGGAAGTAGGTGTAGCCGTCCCAGCGCCGGGTCGTCCCCTCGATCCAGAACAGCGACTTGTCCGCCAGCGGGATGGCGTCGTAGATCGACTGCACGTCCGACGGCGTCGTGTAGACGTCGTCGCGCACCTGGTAGAGCAGGGTCGGCACGGTCACGTGCTCGGCCCACGGGACCGGCGAGAGCTCGTCGAGATGGAAGCTCGTCCGCCGGAACACCTGCTCGTCGAGGTCGCCGATCCGGTCCGCGGGAATCCCCAGCCGGTCCATCGCCCGCGCGAGCGCGACGCCGGCCGACAGCGGCTGCGGCGAGGCCATGCAGCGCACGCCCTCGAAGGCGGCGGGGTCCTGCATCATCGCGAACATCGACGCATTGGCGCCGACGCACCGGCTGAACAGCCCGATCGTCAGGTCCCGGGTGTCCTGGCGCCGTCGTACGTAGTCGAGCGAGCCGAGCACGTCGCGCGCCTCGAACCGGCCCACGGAGAACACTCCGCCGTTGCCGGTGCCGCTCTGGCCGAAGTTGCGCAGGTCGTAGGCCAGCACGTGGTAGCCGGCGTCGTGGAGCAGCTGGTAGTCCGGGATGAAGTTCACCTCGAAGTCGTTGCCGGTCGCGCCGCCGAACCGGCTCCACGGCTCGAGGTGGGACGCCAGCCCCGAGCGGTTGAACCAGCGCGGGTGGTTGGCGATGACGATCTTGTCCGAGCCCTCGGCGGGGATGTACCAGCCCTCGAGCGGCACCCCGTCGGCCGAGGGGAATGTGACGTCCTCGTAGTCGAGGCCCGCCTCGTCGGGCCGGTGGTAGATCGGGGAGCGGGGCCAGCTCACGAAGCTCTCGGCCATGGTGGCCAGCGTCGCCTGGACCTGGGCCTCGTCGTGGCCGGCTGTCTGCGTTGTCGTCGGGGTGGTCATGTCGTCCTCCTCGGTCGGACGGCGTCGGACTTCTATAACAACGCTATCCAAGATAGCGCGATGCGTATAACATCGTTAATATGAAGACCGACGAGACCGCCCGCCGGCGCCTGCTCGACGCCGCCGCCGCGCTCCTGGGCGAGGCTCCCGCGCACGAGCCCACCGCTCGGGAGCTCTGCGCGCGCGCCGGGGTGACGGCGCCCTCGCTCTACCACCACTTCGGGGACAAGGACGGCCTGCTGACGGCGGTCCTCGAGGAGGCGTTCGCCGCCTACCTCGATCGCAAGCACGCCGTTCCGCGGACCGGCGACCTGGTCGAGGACTTCGCCGCGGGGTGGGACATGCACGTGCGGTTCGGGCTCGCCAACCCGTTGCTCTACCCGTCCCTGTTCGCGTCCAGCCACCCTCAGGGAGTCCGGGTGGCGCGCCGGGCGGCTGAGGAGCTCGCGGTCGAGCTGGGGGAGATGGAGCGCGTCGGCCTGCTGCGGATCGCCGTCGACGACGCCGTACCCCTCACGCTGGCCGCCTCGACCGGGTGCGTGCTCCAGCTGCTCCGTGACGGCGGCGATGCCGACAGCCCGGTGTCCGTGCTGATGCGCGACGCGCTGCTGCGCCAGCTGTGCGGTACGACGGCGGGGAGGGTCGGTCCGGACGAAGCGGCGCGGGCGCTGCTCGCGCACCTCCCGGACGTCGAGGCGACCCTCGGCAGGGAGGAGGCTGCGTTGTTCCGGGTCTGGCTCACGCGCCTGGGCTCGGACGCCGACTGACGCCCGCGGCCAGCAGGCCCGATCGTTCTTTGCAGTCTCGTGACATTCCACGCCTGCGCTGTCGAGCGGGACGTCGCACGGCGACCCGATGCGATCATGGAACGCATGACTCGGCTCCTGGTGCTGGAGGACGATGCCGGCCTGCGCGCGTCGCTGCGGATGGTGCTCGAGGACGAGGGCTACCAGGTGCTCGAGGCGGAGGATGCGGAGCGCGGGCTCGAGATCGTGGCCGACCCCGAGGGTGTCGACCTCATGCTGGTCGACCTGATGCTGCGCGGCATGGACGGGTTCTCGTTCATCCAGCGAGCACGCCCGCAGACCGAGGCGCCGATCGTCGTGGTGAGCGCACGCGACGGCGTCGAGGACATCGTCGCGGCCCTGGAGTCCGGGGCCGACGACTACGTGACCAAACCGTTCCTCGTCGACGAGGTCAAGGCCCGGCTCAAGGCGCTGCTCCGGCGGCCGTCGATGTCGGGTGCACCCCAGCGCGAGGCCGACGTGTTCGTGCTCGACTCCCACGACGGGCCGCTCGTGTTCGACCGTGGTGCTGCGGCCCTGACGCGGGATGGCGTCGAGATCCACCTGACCAACACCGAGTTCCGGCTGTTGAGCGCTCTGGTCGACCACGTCGGTCTGGTGCTGAGCCGCAGCTCGCTCCTGGAGCACGTCTGGGAGCGCGGCTTCTTCGGTGACGAGCGGATCGTCGACGTGCACGTGCGCCGACTGCGCAAGAAGCTGGAGGTCGATCCCAGCTCGCCGGCGATCCTGGTGACGGTCCGGGGCCTCGGGTACCGGCTCGACCGCCGATGACCCTGCGCCGCAGGCGCGGCCTGCGCTCCGCGGTGACCGCAGCCTTCGCTCTCGGGGCGCTGTTGATCTCCGCCGCACTGGCGGCCGGCACCTACTTCTCGGTCCGGCACTTCCTCGTCGAGCAGCGCGAGCGCACCGCCCTGCGTCAGGCGTTCACCGACAGCGCGCTGGTCCGAGACAACCTGCAGACCTCGGGTGCCGAGGTGAGTGAGGTCCTCGGGTCGTTGAGTCCGCCTGCCGGCGCCGCGATCTACGTCCGACGCCACGGCGAGTGGTACTCCTCGCAGCTGGACAGTGCTGGTCCGGAGCTGACGGCCGAGGTCCAGCCCGTCGTGGCCGAGGGCAGCGCGGCACTGGGATGGACGGACCGGACGGATCCCTCCGCCGTCGTGGTGGGCGTGCCGCTCCCGGCCGTGGATGCGGAGTACTACGAGGTGTCGGTGCCGGAGGAGCTGGACCGCACCCTGTGGACGCTCGCGATCGCCCTCGCCGTGTGCGCGGCCGTCACGACCCTTGCCGGCGCCGTGGTCGGTCGGAGCGTGAGCCGACGGGTCCTGGGGCCGCTCCACGACGTGGCCTCGGCGGCCGTGCGGGTGTCGGCCGGTGATCTCACCACGCGCCTGGATGCGACCGACGACCCGGATCTGGCTGCGCTCGTCGGATCGTTCAACCACATGGTCGACGCGCTGCGACACCGCATCGAGCAGGACGCACGCTTCGCCGCCGACGTGGCCCACGAGCTGCGTACGCCGGTGACCACCCTGACGACCAGCCTGAGCCTGCTCGAGCACGCGCCCGACCTGTCCCCTCGGACCGGTCAGGCGGTCGAGCTGATGACGCGCGAGCTCGATCGGTTCCGGCGCGCGCTGGATGACCTGCTCACGCTCGGCAAGCTCGACGCCGGCCACCCCGGGGCCGAGCCGATCACGATCGGCGCCCGCGAGCTCGTGGTGCAGGCCCTGCGTGCCTCGGGGCACGACCCCATCGTGCTGACCGGGACGCCACCGGACGCCACGGACCCGCCGGTCCGGGTCGACCGGGTCCACCTCCTGCGCGCCTTCACGAACCTGTTCCGCAACGCCGACGTCCACGGCGGTGGCCTGAGTGCCGTCGAGGTCGAGAGGATCGACGACCTTGTCGAGGTCCGCGTCCAGGATCGCGGCCCCGGCGTCCCGGCAGCGGAACGAGCCCGCATCTTCGAGCGGTTCGCCCGCGCCGGCGGCGAGAAGGACGGCACGGGCAGCGGGCTCGGCTTGAGCATCGTGCAGCAGGCGGTGCGCGCCCACGGAGGGGACGTCTGGTGCGCCGACGGCGCGATCGGCGGTGCGGTGTTCGTCGTCCGGCTCCCGGTCGCCACGGAGGGGGCCTCGTGAGCCGGCTCCTGCGGCGCACCGCCGCTGGTGCCCTCGTCCTGGCGGGTGTGTGCGGGCTGTCGGCGTGCGGGCTGCCCGGTCCCGGCGACGTCCGACGCGTCGATGCCGAGGACGTCCCGTACCGGTTGCTCGAGTCGCCGTCGCCGCTGACTTCCGCGCCGGCCCCACCCCGCCGCGGGACGAAGGCGCCGGCTGTGTTCTGGGTGGACGACGAGGTCCTGCGACCGACGCTCAGCGGGGACGACTGTGCCGGCGACCCCGAGACCGTGGTGGAGGGGCTGCTGCGCTCGCTCGCCCACGGCCCCTCGGAGGAGCAGCGCGTCGAGGGGCGGTCATCGGCCATCCCGGCCGACTTCGGGCTCGAGCTCACCGGGGTCGAGTCGGCGACGGCGACGGTCGACATCGAGCCGACAGCATCGCTGGGCGCGGACCAGCTGCCGGTGGCGGTCGCCCAGATCGTGCTGACCGTGACGTCCGCGCCCGGCGTCCTCTCCGTGGTGCTCACCACTGACGGCGAACCTCTCCAGGTCCCGCTCCCGGACGGGGCGCTCGTCGGTACGCCGGTCACCGCCCCCGACTACGCGGAGCTGCTTCCGCGCCGCCTGCAGGCCCCCGGCGCCGCGGGGTGCTCGGGCCGCTGAGACGCCGGCACGCGTGGGGGCGGACGTCGGCCCCGGCTCAGGCCACGTCCGCGACGATCCACTGGATCCAGGCGGTGCCGTTGTGTCCCAGGCCCCACTCGGCGGCCAGTGCGTCGAGCGTGGCGATGGTGCCGGTGAGCGCCTGCTCCGGGCGCTCTGGGAGCGCGGCGTCGGCGCCGCCGTACCAGCGCAGGTCGACGCGCACCTGCTCCACGTCGACCCACCGCACCAGCATCGTCAGTGCTCGCGGCTCGAACCGGGTGCCGTGCTCGACGGCCGCGCCCATCAGGTAGCCGAGGCGCCGCCGGGCGTTCGCGGGCAGGGCCCGGTCGTCGGCCCATCGGGCCATCAGGTCGAGGACGGTGTCGACGATGCCCGGCTGGCAGATGACGTCGAACCGGCTGACGCCGGGCTCAGGGCGCGGTGCGAGCATCCCTCGGGGCTGCGAGGTCATCTCATCGGCCCCCGTCGTCGGTGAAGCGCGGCCCGAGCGTCGGGAACGCGGGCACCGCGGCTCCGCCAGCGGTGGGGCTCACGACGTGGAGCAGGCCGGCGCGTTCCAGGGTGTCGTGACATCGCCGCGACGACCGACAGAGCTCGATCTCGATGCCGTGAGCGGCGCAGCGTCGTCGGGCCCACAGCAGCATCGCGATCGTCGTCGAGGAGACCCGGTCCACCGCCGCCATGTCGAGGACCAATGCTCGGGGACGCGCGGCGAGCGCAGCGTCGAGCCGGTGCTCGAACTCCTCGAAGCGTGATCCGGGGCCGACGTCGTGCAGCGCGACGATGCCGTCGCCGCCTGTCTGCTCCGCCATGACTCCACCGTGACGGACCCAGATGTCAGTTCGCCGGACCGGCACTTTGCAGTTTCGTGACAGCCGGCGATCGAGCCTCGGTCATTGCCTGCAGTCGCCTTGTGTGCCTCGTGGACGCATGTGTTGATGGAAGAACAACGACAGGTCGGACGACCCGGCCGGATCGAGGAGGCAAGCACCATGGTCGCCATCACCCCGCGTGCCGCACGTGTCATCCAGCGCGTGACCGCCCACCCGCATCTCGCCCCCACGTCGGGACTCCGCATCGCCCCCCGGCGCGACCCAGGTGCTCGTCTGGAGGTCAGCGCGGTGACGGGCCCAGAGCCCGGGGACCAGGTGCTGGAGCAGGACGGTGGCCGGCTGTTCCTGGCGCAGGAGGCCGCGGACCGTATCGCCGGCCGCGAGCTCGACGCGGTGGTGGACGAGCAGGGTCGCGTCCAGTTCGTCTCGAGAAGTGCCGCATGACGACGTCTCGTCTCGACGATGCCCGGGCGCTGCGCCGGCTGACCGTCATCGCACGGCGCGACGCCGTGGCCCGACGGGCAATGCGCCGGGACCGGATGCTGCAGCTGCTGCGCCGGGCCTGCTGAGCAGCGGCCTGTCGCTTTCCCGAACACCGACTCACGTGGCCACGGCCAGACCGGAGAAGGCAGATGACTACCTCTGACGCGATCCTGACCTATGTCGGCTCCAGCGGCCTCGACGTCGCACCCCCCGACGACGACGTCACCGGCCTCGCCGTCGTGGACCCCGAGGGCCTGCGGATCGGCGAGGTCGAGGACGTCGTCATCGACACCCGGGACCACCGGGTGCGGCTGATCTGCGTCGTGTCGGGCGGCATCCTGGGTTTCGCTGCCGATCGGACGCTGCTCCCCGTCGAGACCGTGACCAAGGTCGACGACCGGGTCCACGTCGACCGGTCGTACAGCGAGATCCAAGCGCGCCGCGCGGAGGTCATGGAGACGGGCGCGGCCTCCGGTCGAGCGGGGCGACCGGAGGAGCCGGCCTTCGAGCAGGCGTACGTCGCCTACGGCGTCCTTCCGTTCAGGGACCGCGCGCTCACCGGTGACTGACGAGGCTCAGACGGTCTCGCCCGGCGCGGGCGAGAGCAGTGGGATGCCCGTGAGCCCGTCGGCGCCGAGGAACCTGTCCATCGAGGTGCGGCCGATCTCGCCGAGCATCGCGTCGTGGATCTGCACGCTGCGCCGGGGCCGCACGGCCCGGACGAAGTCGACCGCCTCGCCGACCTTGGTCCAGGGTCCGCTGGTCGGCAGGAGCAGGGTGTCGACCTCGGCGTCGGGCACGACATAGGCGTCGCCGGGGTGGTAGACGCCCTCGACCAGGTAGCCCAGGTTCGACACCGGGGGCAGGTCGGCGTGGATCGCGGCGTGCTCGCCGCCGACCGCGCGGACCTCGAAGCCCGCGGCTCCGAAGGTGTCGCCGGGGGTGACCACCGTGACCCGGTCGGCGGGCAGCAGGGCCGCGACCGCCGCGGGTGCGAAGACCGGCAGCTCGGGTCGGCGGTCCAGCGCCGTGCGGACGACGTCGACGTCGAGGTGGTCGAAGTGGTCGTGCGTCACCAGGACGGCGTCGACCCGGGCCAGGAGCTCGGCGGCCTGTGGGGTGAAGGTGCCGGGATCGAACAGCAGCGTGCGGTCGTCGGCGGTGAGTGTCAGGCAGGCGTGGGCGAACTTCGTCAACATGGCCTAAGCATACAGTCGACCTGCACAGTTCAGCTGTGCAGAGCGCGCGTAGGATCGCGACGTGGGCGATGACCTGTCCGACCGGCTCCGGGCGTCCGTGGGCGCGTTCGTGCGCTCCGGGCGCCTGCACCAGTCCGAGCTGGCCGAGCACCAGGCCCAGGCGCTGGGGTTCTTGATGCGCGAGGGTCCGTTGACCGTCGCGGAGCTGGCGGCGCGTCGGCGCGTGCGTCACCAGTCGATGCAGACGGCGGTCGTCGAGCTCGAGCGGGTCGGCTTCGTGACCCGGGGACCTGACCCTCGCGACCAGCGAGCGCGGCTCGTGACGATCACCTCCGCCGGGCTGAGCACCCTGCGCCGCGAGCTCGACCGGCGCAGTGCCGTCATCGCCGCCGCGATCGACTCCGAGCTGGACGAGGAGGAGCGCGAGCTGTTGGAGCGGGTCCCCGACCTCCTCCAGCGGCTCGCAGCACACATCAGCAGTGCGGGGGAGCGGCGTTCCTGAGCGGCGTACGCCCAGCGTGAGGCGAGCC
This sequence comes from Nocardioides sp., assembly GCF_024509035.1. Lineage (GTDB taxonomy): Bacteria > Actinomycetota > Actinomycetes > Propionibacteriales > Nocardioidaceae > Nocardioides. Next base: position 22,055 of record NZ_JANINT010000177.1, read on the forward strand.
GTGCCGTCGAGGCTGCTTTTCGCTCTGTCCCCGTCGTTTGCGATGCTTGCGCTCCGGCACGCCAGGGAGGGACCAGGGGGGAGCAGCAGTGAGCGAGATCGCGGGCGAGCTCGCCCGGGTCAAGGGCGCGTTCGCGCAGCCGACCCTGACCCTGCTCCACCAGCGGCAGGCGCCGGTGGTCATCACGATCTTCCGGGCGGCCTTCGGCCGCAGCAACAAGCCGATCCCGACGGCCCGGCTGCACACCCAGGTGGAGGAGCACCTCGCGGAGATCCGGCTCGCGGGCGAGCAGGACGTCCCCACCGGCAGCGGCCGCGAGATCTGCCAGCGCTGGATGCGCGGGCAGTGGCTGGTGCGGTCGCTGGACGACGCGGGGCACGAGGTCTACGCGCTGACGTCGCACGCCCAGCAGGCCCTCGAACTGGTCAAGAACCTCGCCCGCGACCGCGCGACCCTCAGTGAGCACCGCATCGCGACGATCCTCGGCACCGTCCGGCGCTTCAACTCCGAGGCCAACCCCGACCGGTCCGCCCGGGTGAGCATCCTCAACGCCGAGATCGCCCGGCTGCAGCTCGAGCGCGACCGCCTGGTCGAGGGCGCCGACATGGTGGGCGCGACCGAGGACTACATGCACGAGGGCTTCACCGAGCTGCTCTCGCTGATCTCCGCGCTGCCGAGCGACTTCGCGCGGGTCGAGGAGCGGTTCGCCACGATCCGCGGTGAGATCCTCGCGGCGTTCCGCGCCGAGGACCGGCCCGCGGGCGAGGTCATCGACGACTACCTCGCCCGCGCCGACGCGCTGATGACGGCCACCCACGAGGGCCGGGCCTTCGAGGGTGCGTTCATGCTGCTGCGCGACGACGCCCTCGTCACCCAGCTCCGCGAGGACCTCGCGGCGCTGCTCGACCACCCCCTGTCTGACCGGATCCTCACCGATGCCGACCGGGCCGAGGTGCGCGGCACCGTGCGTCTGGTGCGCGACGGCCTCGACCGGGTGCTCGCCCAGCGGTCGCGGGTCACGGCGACGCTGAAGGAGTACATCGTCTCCCACGACGCGGCACGCGACCGCGAGCTCGAGCAGACGCTGCGCCAGGTCGAGTCCGAGCTGATGACCTGGATGGCGACCACGGGCCCGCGCGCCACCCACGACGTGCCGCTCCTGCCGGCGCGCGCCGGCGTCGAGCACCTCCGTGAGCGGTTCTACGACCCGGCCGACGACCTGCTGCCCGACCGGATCGCCACCGCCGACCCCCAGGACGCTCCGTCGATCGCGCTCTCGGACCTCGTGGCCCAGGGCGGACCCAAGCTGACGACGCTGCGCCAGCGCCTCGACGAGGCCCTGGCCTCGCTCAACCCGGTGGGCTCGCTCGGAGAGCTCTTCGACGAGCTGGAGCCCTCGCTGCGCCGACCGGTCGAGATCTTCGGCTTGCTCCACCTGGCGGCCGACCGCGAGTGGCGCGCCGAGGACGCCGTCGAGCCGTTCGTGGCGGTGCGTCCCGACGGGACCCGGCGCACGTTCGCCGTGCCGCGCACCCCCCTGCCCGACCCCGACCTCGAGAAGGACGGCCGCCGATGAGCGTCGAGACCAGCGCCGAGATCGAGAGCGACGAGGAGATCGTCGACGACGACTCGGTGTCGTTGTTCGAGGGCGACGAGGGTGGCCTCGAGTACGCCCAACGGCATGCCCTCGTGACCTTGCTCAAGCAGCGCTTCGTCAGCGCGCGCACCCACCCGCGTGACTGGCAGGTGCTCGTGGAGCACGAGCGCGTCCTGCGCTCCCGCCTCAACGACCTCTTCCTCGACCTGCAGGTCGACCGCGACCGCGAGGTCGCGTGGAAGCGGCAGGCGACCCCCGAGGCCGGCGACCGCTTCCCGACCCTGCTCTACGACGCCGCCTGGTCCCGCGAGGAGACGCTCGTGCTCGTCCACCTCCGCGACCGGCTGCGTGCGGGTCAGGCGGGCGGCGACGCGCGCGTCTTCGTCGACCGCGAGGACCTCGTCGACTACGTCGCGAGCTTCCGGCCTCCGCACGCGACCGACGTGGCCGGCGACGAGAAGCGCGCCCGCAACGCCGTGGCGAGCGTCCTCAAGGCCGGCCTGCTCATCGCCACCGGTACCGACGAGCGCTTCGAGATCAGCGAAGCCGTCGAGCCGCTGCTGCCGCTCGAGCTGCTCCAGGAGCTTCTGGAGGCCCTCCAGCGGGCCAACAACACCGACGCGCCGCCCCAGGACCCCGCTGACCTCTTCGACGAGGACACCGGGTCCGCAGACGACACCGCACACGACCGGGCAGGGAGCACCGACGATGTCCGTTGACGAGATCGAGTCGGTCGCCTCCGACGGCCTGTTCGAGCGGCAGCAGGTCGCCACGCCCACCGACGACACCGTGCAGTGGCGCGCGTCGCTGATGCAGCTGGTCAACTGGGGCGGCTTCGGAGGCCTGACCACGATCCCGCTGCGCGGTGAGACCACGGTCATCTCCGGCGCCTCCGGGGTCGGCAAGAGCACCATCCTCGACGCCTACACCGCGCTGATGATGCCCTCGGACACGAAGTTCAACGGTGCCTCCAACGACGCGGTCGCGGGCCGCGCCCGCGGCGCCGGACAGCGCAACCTGCTCTCCTACCTACGGGGAGCGGTCGACGTGGTCGACGACCCTCGCACCGGCCGCCCGGTCGAGAAGCTCCTGCGCGGCAAGGGCTCCGACACCTGGGGCGCGATCGCCATGACGTTCGTCAACGACCGCGGCGGGCGCTTCACCGCGCTCCGCACCTACTACGTGCCCCGGCGTGCGACCCGGTCGGGCGACGTGCAGATGCAGCTGGCCACCCACGAGGGCGCCGTCGCGCTCGACGCGCTCGAGGCGGCGGTGCCCGAGCGGTTCCACGCCAACACGCTCAAGAAGCTCTTCCCCGGCATCCGCGTCCACCGCACCTACGCCGAGTACTCCGCGGTGCTGCACGCCCGTCTCGGCATCGGCGCCAACGGCGATGGAGCCAAGGCGCTGCGGTTGTTGGCCCGCATCCAGGCCGGCAACCAGGTGCGCAGCGTCGACGAGCTCTACAAGGAGATGGTGCTCGAGCGACCCGCGACGTACGCCGCCGCGGACCGCGCCATCGAGCACTTCGACGACCTCGAGACGGCCTACTCCGCCATGCGCTCCGAGGAGCAGAAGCTCCAGCTGCTCGAGCCGATCGCCGACCTCCACGAGCGTCGCGGGACGGCCGCTCGACGGCTCGCCGAGCTCGACTCCTACGGCGTCACCCTCGGCGGTGACACGCCCCTGCGGCTGTGGCTGCTGCGCACCCACCTGCGGCTGATCGAGGCGGCCGTGACGGTCAACCGCGACGACCGGGCCGCGACGAGCGACCAGCTCGCCGCGACGACCTCGTCCGAGCGGGACCTGCTGACCGACCTCGAGGCCGCGAAGGAGGTGCACCGCGCTGCCGGTGGATCCACGCTCCAGTCGCTCGCCCTGTCGCTGGAGCAGGAGCAGGTGGTCCGCGCGGACCGGCTCGGCCGGCGTGCGGTGCTGCAGGAGCGGATCCTGCCGCTGATCGACGTGGCGGACGCCTCGGCGCCCGACGTGGAGGCGTCGCTGCTCTCGGCGGAGGCCTTCGGCCTGCTCCAGCTGCACGCGCGCCAGTGGCTCGCCGGCTGGCAGCGCGACCAGGAGCGCATCCGCCAGCGTCGCGACGCCGCGCTGCAGCGCCAGTTCCCGCTCAGCGAGCGCCGGTCCGAGCTGCGCCGCGAGCGCGCGTCGCTGGAGAGTCGAGCGGGCCGGGTGCCCGCGCGGATGCACGAGCTGCGCGCCGAGGTCGCCGAGGCGAGCGGCCTCGGCGTCGACGAGCTGCCGTTCGTCGCCGAGCTCATCGACGTCGCGCCCGAGGAGGCGCGCTGGCGCACGGCCATCGACACGGTCCTGGGCGCCAGTGCCCGCACCATGCTCGTGCCGCTGGACCGGCTCGACGAGTTCTCCCGAGCCATCGACGGGCTGCGGCTGCGCGGCCGGATCACCTTCGAGGGCGCCGAGCTCGACCTGCCCGACCTCGGCCCGGCCGACCCCGAGTGCGTCGCCGGCAAGCTGCTCCACCGCGACTCGCCGTTCTCCGGCTGGGTCCAGGCGCACGTCTCGGCTCCGGCGCGCAACGCGCTGTGCGTGGAGTCCGCCGACGGCCTCGCCGGACCGGGTTTCCGGGTGACGCTCGCCGGCCAGGTCCGCAACGGACGCCGCGGCGCCCACGGTCGCAACGACGCGCGCAGCATCATCGGGTTCTCCAACGCCGACGCGATCGCCGAGGTCGACGCCGAGCTCGCCGCGCTCGAGGGGGAGCTCGACGCGATCGCCGGCGAGGTCGCCGACCTCGACCGCCAGGCACGGCTGCTCGAGCAGCAGCGGCTGTCCTACGAGACCGTCGTCGCCGCGCGCTTCGACGACCTCGACGTCGACGGCAGTGACCGCCGCATCGCCGATCTCGAGCGCCGGCGCGCCGAGCTCCTCGAGGCCGACGACCAGCTGCAGGCGCTGGAGACCCAGATCGCCGATCTCGACGCCCGACTTGAGGAGGCCCGTCGCGCTCGCTACGGCCTGGAGCAGCGGCAGCGCGAGCTCAACATCGCGCACGCGGAGCTCGTCGACGCCGAGGACCACGTCAAGGACCGGCTCGAGTCCATGGAGGCCTCCGGTCGGGTCGTCATCAGCGAGGACCAGGACGCCGCGCTGACCCGCGACTTCGCTGCGGCAGCGGCTCCGGCCGACCCGGAGGACCTCGATCGGTTCGCCGAGACCTCCCAGCGGCTCGCGGGCCGGCTGCGGGACGCGGTGGCCGACGCCGAGGCCGAGATCAAGCGCGTCGACGACGAGCTGACCGCGATCTTCCGGATGTACAAGTTCCAGTGGGACTCGCCCAACCTCGGGGTGACCGCCGACTCCTACGCCGACTACGCCCGGATCCTCGAGGACATCAGGGGCAAGGGTCTCGCCGAGCGGCGCTCGGAGTGGCGCCGGCGTCTCACCGAGTGGAGCGGACAGGACCTGGTCCCGCTCGTGGGTGCCATGGCTGCCTCGATCGAGGAGATCGAGGACCGGCTCGAGCCCATCAACGCGATCCTGCGGGGCCTGGAGTTCGGATCGTCCGGTGACCGGCTCCGGATCCGCCTGCGCCGGCTGAGCCCCGCGCACGTCCAGACGTTCATGAAGGACCTCCGCTCGCTCTCGTCGGGCTCGGCCACCGAGCTGGGCGAGGAGCAGATGGAGAAGCGGTTCACCGAGCTCAGCCGGTTCATGCAGCAGCTGCGCAAGCCCAGCCAGGTGGGGGAGGCGCCGGGCGTGCTCACCGACCGCGACCGGCTGCTCGACGTACGCCGCCACGTCGAGGTCAGCGCCGAGCGCTACGACCACCTCACCGGCGAGCTGCGCGCGACCTACCGGACCCTGGGGGAGAAGAGCGGCGGCGAGAGCCAGGAGCTGGTCGCCTTCATCGTCGGCTCGGCTCTGCGCTTCCGGCTGGGCGACGAGATGCGGTCGCGTCCCCGGTTCGCGCCGGTGTTCCTCGACGAGGGCTTCGTCAAGGCCGACTCGGAGTTCGCCGGACGCGCCGTCCGGGCCTGGCGCGGGCTGGGCTTCCAGCTCATCGTCGGCGTCCCGCTGGACAAGGTGACGGGCCTCGAGCCGCACATGGACGAGCTGCTGGCGATCACCAAGAACGCCACCACCCACCAGTCCTGGATCACGCCGATCACCGGCGCCGATCCCGCGACGGCGTCCGCAGGAGGCTGACGGGTCGCCGCCGCCTTGTGCGTCGGCGGGAGCAAGGCAGACTCGGGGCATGGTGAACGGTGCGATCGGTGGCACGGTGAGCGACATGAGGATCGGGGAGCTGGCGGAACGCACCGCCACGACCGTCCGCTCGATCCGCTACTACGAGTCCTGCGGCCTGCTGCGCTCGACGCGCACCGGCCAGGGTCATCGGCGGTTCGCCGAGTCCGACGTCGACCGGGTGATCCGGATCCAGGAGATGTTGGCGGGCGGCCTGAGCACGAGCACCATCCGCGAGCTGCTTCCGTGCCTGGACGCACCACCGTCCCAGCGCACCGGCCACCTGGAGCTGCGGCTCGCCGAGGAGCGTGAGCGGCTCGAGCGCCAGCAGCGCGAGATCGCCCGGGCGCAGGAGGTGCTCGACGAGTTCCTCCGAAGCGTCACGGGGCCGAGTGAGGCCGTGGTTCCCGGCGGGTGCTGAGTCCCTTGAACCTGACACCGGTGTCAGGTCCGAGGATGTCGCCATGACGAACCCATCCCGCATCAAGCAGCTGCGCCTCGTCGTCGAGGCCGCGGACTACGACGAGGCCCTGACGTTCTACCGGGACGTGCTGGGCATGCCCGAGCTCGCCGCCTTCGCCGAGGGCGGCGACGACCGTGTCGCGATCCTGGACGCCGGTCGCGCGACGTTGGAGCTGGCGAGTCCGGCGCACAAGGAGGCCATCGACCGGGTCGAGACCGACGGTCTCGTCGGTGCCCGGCTGCGCGTCGCCTTCGAGGTCGAGGACACTGCCGCCGTCACCGACGAGGCCGCCGCGACAGGTGCCGAGCTCCTCGCGCCACCGGTGGAGACGCCGTGGCGGTCGCTGAACTCCCGCCTGCGCGCCCCGGCCTCCCTCGAGATCACGTTCTTCCAGGAGCTGGAGGACCCGGAGCAGCGCGCCGTACGTCCGGGCTTCGCCACGGACGACGACCGCCCCTGAGCGCTCGCACCGGTGACGCGTCGGCGCGACGGCTGCGCCGGACACCGGCGAGCTCCTCGAGCCGCCACCGGAGCACGAGGGTGGCCGCCTCGCGGGCGACGTCCGCAGTCATCTTGGAGTCGCCCGCGGTGCGCTCGGTGAAGGTGATGGGATGCTCGGCGACCCGCAGCCCGAGACGCTCGCAGCGCCACGTGTTCTCGACCTGGAAGCCGTAGCCGGTGGAGGTCGTGTCCAGCGGGCCGGCCGCCACCACGGCGCTGGCGCGCCAGGCCCGCAGGCCCGCGGTGGTGTCCCGGGTCCGCAACCGCAACACGCTGCGTGCGTAGCGGTTCGCGCACCACGAGAGCGCCCGCCGGCGCACAGGCCAGTTCTCCGTGCGGCCTCCGGGGACATACCGGGAGCCGAGCACGACATCGTGGGTGCGCAGGAGGTCGATGAGCATCGGGACCGCCTCGACCGGGTGGGACCCGTCGGCGTCCATCTGCACGATCGCGTCGTAGCCGCGGGCGAGGGCGTGAGCGAAGCCGGCACGGTACGCCGACCCGAGGCCGTCCTTGGACTCGCGGGTGAGCAGGCTGAGCCAGTCCCCGAGAGCGGCGTGGGCGCGGACCACGTCGGCGGTCCCGTCGGGACTGCTGTCGTCGACGACCAGCGCGTCGACCCGGACG
>NZ_JANINT010000178.1 GCF_024509035.1 Nocardioides sp.
GTCATCGAGCGGGCGGGCTGAGCAGCGCGGCCAGATCGGCGCACTCCCGCCCCGATCACCGGGGCGGGAGCGCGGCTCGGCTAACGGGCCCCCGCGGCCTTCTCGATCAGTGCGGTGATCGGCTTCGGGGCCTCGAGAATCGCGAGGTGATCGACCTGGCGCTTGACGATGACGCCGTGGGCGCGGTCCGCCATCGCGATCTGCTCGGCGGGCGGGAGCACCTTGTCCTTGGTCCCGACGAAGAAGTAGCTCTTGATTGTCTCCCAAGCGGGATCGACGGCCAGCGCATCCTGCAAGGCGTGCAGGGCCACGGGTTGCTGGGTGGCGGCCAGCACCTTCGCCTGGGCGGCGGGGAGCTTGGCGGCGAAGATCTTCGGGAACAGCGCGCGCTTGACGTAGGTGTCGACGTCGCCGTCCTCGGCGTTCGGGTACTGCACGAAGTCGAAGACCGTGCTGGGGTCGGGGACGGCGAAGGCCGAGCCGGGCTTGGCGGCGGTGAGCGAGAACACGCTCTCGCCCTTGGCCGGTGCGTAGGCATCGACGTAGACGAGTGCCTGCACGCGCGGGATCTGAGTGGCCGCGTCGGTGATCACGCTGCCGCCGTACGAGTGACCCACCAGCACCACCGGACCGGTGGTGGCCTGGTTCACGAACGCGGCGACGTTCGCGGCGTCGTCGACGAGCGAGCGCAGCGGGTTGGGCGCGCTCAGCACGGTGTAGCCGTCGTGCTGCAGCCGCTCGATCACCGGCGTGAAGCTCGAGCTGTCCGCCCACGCGCCGTGCACCAGCACGATCGTGGGCTTGGTGGCCGCGCGGGGCGCGGTGGCGTGCGAGGGGTGGCCGGTCGGTGCTGCGAGGGTCGGCGCGGCGACGCCGAGGGCGGCGACGGCGGCGAGGGCGATGCCGGGGGCCAGCAGCGTGGCCCGGTTCAGTGGTCGGCGGATGGTCATGATGTTCTCCTTGGTGGCGCGGTCGCGCCGGTTGGTGGCCCTGCGACTCGGGTGGCGCAGGAAGCTCAGCGGGCGAGGAAGGCCAGCAGTGCCTGGTTGAACTCCTCGGCGTGCGAGACGTTGATGGCGTGCGGACCGCCCTCGATGAGGACGAGCTCGCTTCCTGGGATCGAGGCGGCGGAGCGTCGGCCGCTCACGTGGAAGGGCACGACAGCGTCGGAGTCGCCGTGGATCACCAGCGTCGGTACGTCGAACCGGGCGAGGTCGTCGCGGAAGTCGGTGCGCCCGAACTGCGCCGGCCCCGCGAGCGTCGCGCGCAGGGACGCGAGGTTGGCCTGGTCGCGGCCGTAGAGGCGTTGCGCCTCGCTGACCGACGGTTGCCCGCCCGCGGAGTAGAGCAGCGAGAGGAAGGTGTCGACGAACGCCGCTCGGTCGGCGCGGATGCCGGCCTCGAAGTGCGCGATGGTGGCGTCGTCGAGGCCCCCTTCGGGATTCCCTTCGGTGACGTGGAGGAACGGGGTGACCGAGCTCGCCAGCACCGCCCTGGCCACCCGCGAGGTTCCGTGGCGACCGATGTAGCGAGCGACCGCCCCGCCCCCGGCCGAGAACCCGACGAGGGTCACGCCGGTCAGGTCGAGGTGGGTGAGGAGTGCGTCGAGGTCGGCGGCGATCGTGTCGTAGTCGTGACCGTCCCAGCTGGGCGTTGAGTGCCCGAACCCGCGGCGGTCGTAGGTGATGGCCTGGTAGCCGCCGTCCACCAGGGCGGCGATCTGCTTCTCCCAGGATCGTCCGTTCAAGGGCCATCCGTGGATCAGCACGACGGGCGTTCCGCTGCCCTGGACCTCGTAGTAGAGCTCGACGGGCGAACCGTTCTCGGCGCCCACGGTGAGCTTCGGCATGGCGTTCTCGAATCTGTCCCTCGTGATGGGGCAGTCGGCGGTGCGAGGGACGACGGCACGGCCACTGCGTGCCGCCAACGATGTCGGCGCGCGGCCGATCTGCCGTCCGTCAGATGACGTCACCTGACGACGTACGTCCCGGGTGCCCGGGCGGCCGAGGACTCAGGAGGTCGGGGAGTCCGCAGCGGTGGCGAGGGCGTCGCGCAAAGAGGCGCGCGAGGTGATGCCGAGCTTGGGGAAGATGCGATAGAGGTGCGTGCTCACCGTCCGCGGGGACAGGTAGAGCTGGGCGCCGATCTGCTTGTTGCTCAGCCCGGACGCCGCGAGCTCGGCGATGTAGCGCTCCTGGGCGGTCAGGAGGGCGAGTCGGTCGGTGGTCTCGTCGACCGATGCGCCCGCCAGCGAGAGCTCCTGCGCCGCGCGCTCCGCCCACGGAGGGCTGCCGAGGCTCCCGAAGAGCTCGACGGCGCGGCCCAGGGCGACCCGAGCGCCCCGTACGTCGCCGTTGCGTCGAAGCCATCGCCCGTGGGCCAGGCTGATGCGAGCGAGGTCGAAGGGGAAGGACGGCGCGGCGTCGTGGCCGGCCGCGGCCTCGAACAGTCGCCCGGCGTCCGGGGTGGGGTCGGTGATCGCCAGCGCGGCGGTGCACAGCATGTCCATCCGCGGTGACACAGCGGGCACGCCCTGCGCCGTCGCGGCGAGCGCGTGCCGGCGGGCCTCCTCGCTGTGGCCGGTGGCCATCGCGGCCTCCACGAAGTCCAGCACGCAACGGAACGACTCGTGGGCGTACGGACGGAACGATCCCGGTGAGGTCAGGCCGAGCGCGAACCGCCATGCCGGGTCGTACGCGCCGATGGCGAGCGAGCCGGCGAGCGCTGCGCACTCCACGTGGTTGAGCAGCACGCCCACCCCCCGCGGCCGCGCCCAGAGGTCGACCTCGATCCCCAGTTCTCGCGCTGCCGGGACGTCGCCGCGCTGGGCGAGCACCCGTGCGTAGAAGGCACGGAAGAGATGGGCGTCCAGGCCGCGCCCGAGCCCGGCGGTCAGCTCCTGGCCGCGTGCGTACGTCGTCGCGGCCTCGTCCCAGCGACCTCGGACCGTCTCGTCGAGAAGGGTCAGCTGCAGCAGCGTGATGACGTCGGTCTTGGACCCGGCGGCGACCTCGCGCTCGATCATGCGCTCCACGAAGGATCGGTGCTCCCCGAGAGAGTCGACGAAGTAGGCACAGAGCGCCAGCAACGTGACGTCCATCGGGGTGAGGTCGGGCCAGGTGAAGGCGTCGGCCACTCGATCGCGGGCGCCGTCGGCATGACGCAGCAGGTCCCCACCGACATCGCGCACCAGGAGCGTCACAGGGGTGAGCCGCGTCGGCGCGATGGCACCGTCTCGGATGAGTCGTAGGTAGCCGTCGGCGATCAGCGTCGACGGGGCACCCAGGTCCCCGTTGAGCCGGTCCAGCCGACCGAGCAAGCCGTCGGCCTCGTCGAGCAGACCGGCGAAGGTGGCCAGGAATGCGGCGTCGGCGAGTCGGCGCTCGCGCCGGTCGGCCTGTTCGCTGAGCGCCGCGGCGCGGACGAGAAGCTGGACCGCGATCGCGGCTCCGCCGCGACGGGTGGCGTGGTCGGCGCCGTCCTGGATCGCTTGGGCCACCGTCTCGTCGGGCGCGGTCGTGGCCGCAGCCAGGTGGTGAGCCCGCCGGGTGGGGTCGTCGGCCCGCACGTCGGCGAGGTGGAGGTGCGCAGCCCGCGATGCTGGCGGCGTACAGCGGATGGCGGAGCGCGTGGCCGCCGCCGTCGTCGTCGGTCACGCCGTCGAGCGCCAGGAGGAGGAGGCGGGACCGCTCGTCCTCGGGCAACCGGGCGAGGCGCTGGGCGTAGACCTGCTCGAGTCGGCGCGGCAGGGGGAGCTCGGGTCGGACCGCGGTGGTTGAGCCGGCGCCCAGGGCGGACGGGAGCTCGGACAGAGCGAGCGGGTTGCCCGCAGCCCAGCGCAGCGCCTCAGCCCGCAGCTCTGGGGACAGGCTGGGGTGGCGGGTGTCGAGGAGTTCGGCCGCGCTCGCCGGGTCGAGCGGGGACACGGGGAGCCGCTCGACGCCGGCGAGGTCGAGACCCGTCGGCTCTCCGTCGCGCACGGCCATCGCCACCGCTATCGGGGCGTTGCTGAGCCGGCGGGCCACGAACATCAGCACCTCGGCGCTCGCCGCGTCCATCCAGTGCGCGTCGTCGATGAGGACGAGCCACGGCTGCTTGGCGCTCGCGACGACGAGGAGGTCCATCACCGCCGTGCCGAGGGCCATCAGGGCGGGAGCGTCGCCGGCCCGACGTCCGAGCACCGTGTCCACGGCACTGCGCTGGTGGTCGGCGAGCGCGGAGACGTGCCGGTCGAGGGGGCGCAGGAGATAGGAGAGCGCGGCGTAGGGGAAGTCCCGCTCGGCCTCCACGCACTCGTAGCGCGAGACCACCCAGCCCTCAGCCCGGGCACGGTCCGCCAGCTCGTCCAGGAGGGCTGTCTTGCCGATGCCGGCGTCCCCCTCGATCGCCACGGCACATGGCTCCCCGTGCAGCAGCCCTGCGAGCCGGTCGAGGTGTTCCGACCGGCCGACGAGGTCGCCGGGTGAGCCCATGCCCGCGATCGTAGGGCCGACCTCGGGGAGGGATGCCGGGACCGACGCGGAATGGCTGCTATTGACACCTATTCAATTCGCGCGG
>NZ_JANINT010000179.1 GCF_024509035.1 Nocardioides sp.
CGGCGTCGCTCCCCGGCGGCGGCACGAAGGTCTTCGGCGGCCACCACTTCCTGGTCGCCTACTACGGCACCGGGCAGACCCCGTCGATGGGCGTCCTGGGCGAGAGCGACCCCGACACGATGGACGCCCGGCTGCACCGGGCGGCCCGGGCCTTCGGCTCCGCCGACCGCCCGCTGCGCCACGTCTACGAGCTGATCGTCACGGTCGTCGACGCACACCCCGGCCCCGACGGCGACTACAGCCACGACATCCCGCGGTCGGTGGTCGAGCAGTACGTCGAGGCCGCACACCGCAACGGCGCCCTGCTGCTGCTCGACATCCAGCCCGGGCGCACCGGGTTCCTCGACGTCGCCAAGCGCTGGGCCTGGGCCCTGCGCGACCCGTGGGTCGGGCTCGCGCTCGACCCGGAGTGGCGGATGGGCAGCCACCAGGTGCCGGCGCGCACGATCGGCCAGGTGCGCGCCGCGGAGGTCGACCGCACGTCCGCGTGGCTCGCGCGGCTCACCCGCGACAACCACCTGCCGGAGAAGCTCTTCGTGCTCCACCAGTTCCGCACCGACATGGTCCTCGGGATCGACGAGGTGCGCCGCCGCCCGGGCCTGGCCATGGTCCAGCACGTCGACGGCTTCGGCACCCGGCACCAGAAGCGCGCGACGTACGCCGCCGTCGCCCGGCCCCGACAGTTCACGATGGGCTTCAAGCTGTTCTACGACGAGGACGTCGACCGGATGGGGCCGGCCGCCGTCCACGCGCTGCGACCTCGCGTGAGGTTCGTGAGCTTCCAGTGAGCGAGCTGCGCCGCCGGCTGGTCACGGTCGGTCCGCACGCCGGCGCCCACCGGGTCGCGGTCCGGGCGGGCGTCTGCGTCCTGGTGCCGCTGCTCGTGCTGTGGGCCGCGGACCGGTCGGCCTGGTCGATCTACGCGACGTTCGGGGCGTTCACCTCGCTCTACGGGCGCGAGCGGGTCCACCTCGCCCGGGTCCAGCTCCAGAGCCGCCTCGCGGTCTACCTCACCCTCGCGATCGGGATCGGCACCCTGGTCGGGACCTCGCCGCACCGGGCCTGGATCGCGGTGCCGGTCACCGCCGCCGTCGCCGCGCTCGGCTCGCTGGCCTCCGACGCCGAGCAGTGGCACCCGCCCGGGCCGCTCTTCCTGGTCTTCGGGCTCGCGGCGTGCGCCTCGGTGCCGTCGACGCTCTCGGACGTCCCGGTCGCCCTCGCCGTCGCCGGGGCCTCGGCGGCGTTCGCGGTGCTGGTCGGCAACGTCGGGGCGTTCTGGCGCGGTGCGCGCGACCCCGGCGCGCCTCGCACGTCGCGCTACCGGCCGCCGTACGTCGCGAGCGCCCGGTGGCACGTCCTGCCGAGCTCGATCGGGGTGCTCCTGGCCGGGACCGTCGCGACCGGGGCCGGCATCGGGCACCCCTACTGGGCGATGGTCTCCGCGGTGGTGCCGCTGGTGGCGCGCGACCTGGGCCACCAGGTGGTCCGCGGGCTGCACCGCGTGGTCGGCACCGGCCTCGGGCTCGTGCTGGCCGGCGTGCTGCTCGGCCCCGACCTGCCGGCGCTGGCGATCGTGGTGCTGGTCGGGGTGCTCCAGGTGGTCGCCGAGCTGCTGGTGGGCCGCAACTACGCCCTCGCGCTGGTGGCGGTCACGCCGCTGGCCCTGCTGATGGTGCACCTGGCCGCGCCGACCTCGCCCGCCACCCTCATCCTCGACCGGGGCGTGGAGACCGTGATCGGGGTGGCCGTGGGGCTCGCGGTCGGCTACGTCACGCGGGTGCGCTACCCGCGATCGTGAACGCAGCCCGGTGGCTCTCCCCGGGCTGGAGCACCACGAGGTCGACACCGGAGCGGAACGCGTCGGGCGGGCACGTGGTCGGCTCGACGGCGATCGAGCGCCGCGGCGGGGTGTGGGTGTCGGAGGTGAACACGTGCAGCCAGTCGAAGCCCTCGTGCAGCGTCAGCGTCGTCGTGGCGCCGTCGGCTGCGACGATCGAGGCCTGCGAGCCGACCAGCCCGCCGAACGGGTGGTCGATGACGGCGTCGCCGATCGTGCGGCCCGCGCGGAAGTCCCACGGCGTGCCGTCGACCGGCTCGGCCGGCCCGGCGAGCCCGCGCTCGTCCATCGGGCACCACGTGGTCGCCGGCAGGGTGAGCGTGAGCTCCTCCACCGGTCCGTCGCCGAAGGTGAAGTACGGGTGGTGGCCGGTGCCGTACGGCGCCGCCACGGTGCCGGCGTTGGTGGCCGCCATCGTGACCCGCAGCCCGTCGGCGCCGAGCTCGTAGTCGACGGCGAGGTCGAGCACGAACGGGTAGCCGGTGGTCGGCACCAGCGGCAGCGTCAGCGACGCGCGGGTGTCGTCGTGGTGGACCACCGTCCAGTCCACCCAGCCGGACAGCCCGTGCAGCGCGTTGCGGCGCTCGGGCTCGTTGAGCGGCAGCTGGTGGTGCTGGCCGGCGAACTCGTAGGTCCCGTCGCCGACCCGGTTGGGCCAGGGCATCAACACCCAGCCGCGGTAGTCGCGGCACACCTCACCCGTCGGCCAGCCGGCCAGCATCGGCCGGCCGTCGTGGGACAGCGACCGGAGACCGGCGCCGACGGTGACGACCTCGGCCCGGTAGGGGCCGTGGGAGAGGACGAGGTTCTGGCCGGACGGATCGCGCACGTCGGCAGCGTATTCCCCCCTGTGGCCACGCTCCCACCGACCCGAGGACTAACCTCTGCTCGTGCCACTCGTAGCGGGGGTCGACACCTCCACCCAGTCCTGCAAGGTCGTCGTCTGTGACGCGGAGAGCGGCGAGCTCGTCCGCAGTGGTGCGGCAGCGCACCCCGACGGGACCGAGGTCCATCCCGACGCCTGGTGGGAGGCCTTCCAGCAGGCGAGTGCCGCCGCGGGCGGTCTCGACGACGTCGAGGCGATCGCCGTCGGCGGGCAGCAGCACGGCATGGTCTGCCTCGACGAGCAGGGCGAGGTCGTGCGCCCGGCGCTGCTGTGGAACGACACCCGCTCCGCGCAGTCGGCCCTGGACCTGATCGACGAGCTCGGCGGACCGCAGGCGTGGGTCGATGCCACCGGGCTGGTGCTGGTCGCCTCGTTCACCGTCACCAAGCTGCGCTGGCTGGCCCAGCACGAGCCCGAGAACGCCGCGCGGACCGCGGCGGTCTGCCTGCCGCACGATTGGCTGACCTGGAAGCTGTCGGGCGCGGCCTCCCTCGACACCCTCGTCACCGACCGCGGCGACGCCAGCGGCACCGGCTACTGGTCGCCGACCACCGGTGAGTACCGGCGCGACCTGCTCGAGCTGGGCCTCGGCCACGACGCGATCCTGCCGCGGGTGCTCGGCCCGTCCGAGGTCGCGGGCCGCACGCCCGCCGGGCAGCTGCTCGGCCCCGGCACCGGTGACAACGCCGCCAGCGCGCTCGGCCTGGGCGCGGTCGCCGGCGACGTGATCGTCTCGATCGGCACCTCCGGCGTCGCCTGCGCGGTCGCCGAGCGGCCCGTCGGCGACGTGTCCGGTGCGGTCGCCGGGTTCGCCGACGCGACCGGTCGGTTCCTCCCGCTGGTCGCCACGATGAACGCCGCGCGCGTCCTGGCCTCGGCCGAGCGGATCCTCGGCGTCGACCACGACGAGTTCTCCGACCTCGCGCTCTCGGCTCCCGCCGGCAGCGGCGGCATGGTGCTGGTGCCCTACCTCGAGGGCGAGCGCACCCCCAACCGCCCCGACGCCACCGGAGCGCTCCACGGCATGCGCCTGGAGACCACCACCCCGGCGTACCTCGCCCGCGCCAGCGTCGAGGGCATGCTCTGCGGCCTGGCCGACGCCGTCGACGCCGTGCGCGCGCTCGGCACGCCGGTCGAGCGGATCATCCTCGTCGGCGGGGCGGCCCGCTCGCGCGCGGTGCGCGAGATCGCCTCGGCCGTGCTCGGGCTGCCGGTCAGCGTCCCGCAGCCGGGGGAGTACGTCGCGCGCGGCGCCGCCCGCCAGGCGGCCTGGGTGCTGTCCGGGTCGGCCGAGGCCCCGCAGTGGCCGCTCGCCGACGTGGTCGAGACGAAGGTCGAGCCGACCCCGGCGGTGCGCCAGCGCTACGCCGAGGTCCGCGAGATGACCGCGAAGCGCCCGTGACGGACCTCGCCTCGTCGGCCGCGCAGCTCGACGCGGCCGACCCGCTCGCGGCGTACCGCGACCGCTTCGTCGGCGCCGACCAGCCGCTCGTCTACTTCGACGGCAACTCGCTCGGGCGACCGCTGGCGGTGACCGGGCCGAGGTTGGCGCGCTTCGTCGAGGAGGAGTGGGGCGGGCGGCTGATCCGCGGCTGGGACGAGGGCTGGCTCGAGCTGCCGCTGACGCTCGGGGACCGGCTGGGGCGGGCGGTGCTCGGTGCGGTCGCCGGCCAGACGACCGTCGGCGACTCGACGACCGTGCTGCTCTACAAGCTGATGCGCGCCGCCGTGGCCGCTCGGCCGGGCCGCACCGAGATCGTGCTCGACCGCGACAACTTCCCGACCGACCGCTACGTCGCCGACGGGGTGGCGCGCGAGTGCGGGCTGACGCTGCGGTGGATCGACGTCGACCTCGAGGCCGGCGTGACCGCCGACCTGCTCGCCGCTGCGGTGGGGCCCGACACGGCACTGGTCGTGCTCTCGCACGTGGCGTACCGCTCGGCCTGGCTGGCGGACCTGCCCGAGCTCACCCGCATCGTCCACGATGCCGGCGCTCTCGTGCTGTGGGACCTGTGCCACTCCGCGGGGTCGGTGCCGATCGGGCTCGACGCGGCGGGGGTCGACCTCGCGGTCGGCTGCACCTACAAGTACCTCAACGGTGGCCCCGGTGCTCCGGCGTTCGCCTACGTCGCTGCCCGGCACCAGGACCGGCTGGCCCAGCCGATCCAGGGCTGGATGGGCGCGGTCGACACGTTCCTCATGGGGCCGACGTACGCACCCGCGCCCGGCATCCGCCGCTTCCTGTCCGGCACCCCGCCGATCGTCGGGATGCTGGCGATGCAGGACATGCTCGACCTGGTCGAGGAGGCCGGCATCGACGCGGTGCGCGCCAAGTCGGTCGCGCTCACGTCGTACGCCGTCGACGTCGCCGACGAGCTGCTCGCGCCGGTGGGGGTCGTGCTCGCCTCGCCGCGCGACCCGGCTCTGCGCGGCGGGCACGTGACGCTCAACCACCCGCTGATGCGCGAGGTCACCGCGGCGCTGTGGGAGCGCGACGTGATCCCCGACTACCGCGACCCGCACGGCCTGCGCATCGGCCTCTCACCGCTCTCGACGTCGTTCGTGGAGGTGCGCCGCGGTCTCGAGCTCGTTCGCGAGACCCTCGAGCGGATGACGACCTGAGGGCACGCGTTCCCAGCGCGCGGTGCTCGAGGTCGTCGACCTCGACCCCGCCGCGATCCTGCGCGACCACGACCTGCTGCGGCCGATCCACGCCACGACCTCGGCCGACGGTCACTCCGGCCGCGAGCTCCCCGAGCTCCCCGAGCTCACCTGGGAGCGCGCCGACCGCGCCAACGCGCTGACGGCGGCTGCAGGGGCCTGAACCGCCGCCAGCTCGCCGGTGACGTCGAGCCGGTAGGTGTCGAGCCCGCGCTCGTCGGTGGTGTTGTCCTCGAGCACGTGGTGGTCGAAGACCACGCCTCCGGCGCGTACCCGGCCCGGCGCCTCCTGGAGCGCGAAGCGCTCCTCGTTGGTGTACTCCGACGGCACGCAGGTCTCGCCGTCGAAGGTGTACGTCGTCCCGTCGGTGTGACCGGAGACGACGGTGTGCAGCCACGGCTTCTGGCCGAGGTTGCCGGCGTGCTGGGGGAAGTAGCTGCTCAGCACCAGGACGCCCTCGGTGCCGGAGACGTCGGTGTCGGGGTGCGGCTCGGTGAAGAACGTCCCCTCACCGCTGTAGACCTCCTTCTCCATCGTGCGGCACTCCGCCCCGGGCCGGCGGTCCTCCAGGACCCGGGAGCCCGTCAGCTGCCACCGGCCGAACCCGTTGTCGTACCAGGCCGTGCCCTCGTTGAACGGCGCGAGCTGCGGGTGGAAGGTCAGCGTCCAGGTCTCGAGCGTGTGGAAGCCGTTGGCCTCCTGCTCCCACCGCTCGGTGACCACCAGGTCGCCGGCGTACGTCGCGAGGTCGTCGTCGATCAGCGAGATCGCCGTGCGCTTGCGGGTCACCTTCGCCTGGGGAGAGGAGAGGCGGACGTAGAAGTACTCGGTCCGCTCGGGAGCACTGTCGTCGAGGAGCGGCACGGTGATCCGCTTGAGCCGTTGGCCGGGCTCGAAGACCAGCCTCCCCGACGCCGCGGTGTAGTCGCTGCCTGCCTTGGCCGTGCCGTCGGCGGTCCGCCAGGTGACCGTCACCCGCTTCGCGGCCTTGCGGTCCAGGCGGACCTCGATCGTGGCGTTCGGCGCCAGCAGGGACTCGTTCGCTGTCGTGTCGAAGGCGTCGACCTCGGGCTTCGGGGGCTTCGGGGGCTTCGCCGGCCGGGCCGCGCCGGGGGTGGCCAGCAGGGTCAGCGCCAGGCCGGTGGCGGCGAGGACGGGGACGGTACGACGCACGGGGATCTCCTCAAGTCGGGTGGTTTCACAGGGTTGGTGGCCACGGGCCGGCGGTCCGGCCCATTCCCGGGCCGGCGGTCTGGACCACCGCCGTCGCGGACGCTGCTGGAAGTGCCCCCGTGACCGACCCGCCCACCGCCGGGCAGCAGCCCGAGCTCCTGCCCGGGCGCGCGCGTCCTGGGCGACGTGCCCCTGCCCCATTTGGACCGCGCCTTCGACTCGAGCAGATGACAGCATGAGGGGCATGCGCTTCCCCCGCCCCCTGCGTCCCGGCGACACCATCGGTGTCACTGCGCCCTCGAGCGGGATCCGGCCGTCCTTCCGCCCGCGGCTCGACGCCGCCGTGCGCGCACTGGAGGAGCGCGGCTACTCCGTCGTGCTCGGCGAGTGCCTCGGCATCGACGGCGTCGTGTCGGCGCCGAAGGAGCAGCGCGCCGCCGAGCTCACCGCGATGCTCGCCGACCCCGCGATCCGGGCGGTCGTGCCGCCCTGGGGAGGGGAGCTGGCGATCGACCTGCTCGACCGGATCGACTGGTCCGGGCTCGCCGATGCCGAGCCCACCTGGGTGGTGGGCTTCAGCGACCTCACCACGCTGATGGTGCCGGTGACGCTCGAGCTCGGCTGGGCGACCCTGCACGGCAGCAACCTGATGGACACCCCCTACGCCCCGCCCGAGGGCCTGCTGCACTGGACCGACGTCGCGTCCGCCACCGTGCCGTTCACGCAGACCAGCCCGGGGCGCTACCGCGCGCACGGCTGGGACGACTACGAGGCCGAGCCCGGCGTCTGCCGCTGGACGCTGGAGAGCACCGGCACATGGCGGGTGCTGGACGGGTCGGCGGTCGACGTGACGGGTCGGCTCATCGGGGGCTGCATCGAGACCGTGGGGCCGGTCGCGGCCACGCCGTGGGGCGACGTCCGGGCCTTCGGTCGGGAGCATGCGGCCGAGGGGCTGGTCGTCTACCTCGAGGCCTGCGAGGACGGCGCCTACACGATCGCGCGCACCCTGCACGCGCTGCGCCACGCCGGCTGGTTCGAGCACGCGAACGCCGTGCTGATCGGGCGGACGAACGCGCCCGACATGCCCGACCTGACCCAGGCCGGCGCGGTCGCCGACGCGCTCGGCGACCTCGGCATCCCGATCGTCCTCGACGTCGAGTGCGGGCACGTCGCGCCGTACCTGCCGCTGGTCAACGGCGCGCTCGCGCGGGTCGTGGCCGACGAGGACACCCGGCAGATCACGCAGACGCTGGCGTAGGCCGTGTCGCTCCCGGTGCCGACGCTCACCACGTCACGCCTCGTGCTCCGCCCGGTCGCGGACGGCGACGCGGACGCGCTGTTCGCCATGCACAGCAACGCGCGCGTGCTGCGCTACTGGGACGCGCCACCGTGGACCGACCGGGCCCGCGCCGCGGCGTTCGTCGCACGATCGCGGGCGATGGCGGAGGAGGGGACCGGCGTACGCCTGGTGCTCGAGCAGGCCGCTGACGGCGCGTTCCTCGGGTGGGTGATGCTGGGCCGCTGGAACCCTGACTTCCGCAGCGCCGCGCTGGGCTACTGCCTGGACGAGCCTGCCTGGGGCGTCGGGCACGCCACCGAGGCCGCCCGGTCGCTGCTCGGGTGGGCGTTCGCGACCCTGGACCTCAACCGGGTGCAGGCCGAGTGCGACACCCGCAACCTCGGCTCCGCGCGCGTGCTCGAGAAGCTCGGCTTCCGACGTGAGGGCACGCTGCGCGAGGACTGCGTCGTGGACGGCGTCGTGTCGGACTCGTGGGTCTACGGGCTGCTGCTGCGGGAGTGGTCCGCGCCCTGACAGACGCCGAGGCACCGCCCCCGTGGAGGGAGACGGTGCCTCGGGAGACATCGGCTGTGACTCAGACGCCGCGGCCCCCGCGAACGCGTCCGAGGATGAACAGCACGAGCGCGATGATCGCCAGCACGATGAGGATGGTCCACAGCATGGTGTCACTCCGTTCGGTTGGTTGGTGCTCACCTGACGTGCCCGATGGGTGCGACCATCAAACGTCGCGGCGTGGAGCGGACTAGCCTCGGAGGTGGGCCCGCCAGTCGGCGGGCACCCGGCCGGCGGGGCCGGGTGCGGGCTGGCCCTCGGGACGGGACTGCGGGTCCGCCAGGGTGGGCCCCTCGAACCCCTCCTCAGCCGCGTAGTCCCAGAACCACTCCTCGCCGGGCTCGAAGCTCTGGATCACCGGGTGGCCGGTCGCGCGGTAGTGCGCGGTCGCGTGCTGGGCCGGCGAGGTGTCGCAGCAGCCGATGTGACCGCACTGGGCACACCGGCGCAGGTGCACCCACCATCCGCCGGCGGCGTCGCACTCCACGCACCCGGTCCCGCTGGGCGCCACCGCCGGATCGATCCCCGCGCGCTCGGTCATGCCCCGACCCTAGGCGCGCGACCCGCCGCGGGCCAGCGCCCACCGCACTATCGAGATCAGGCCCCCAGCCCCTCGTCCCGCGCCCTGATGATCGCGGCGGCCCGGTCGGGGACGCCCATCTTGGTGAGCACGTTCGAGACGTGGTTGCGCACGGTCTTGGGCGAGAGCACCATCCGGCGCGCGATCGAGGCGTTGTCGAACCCGCGGGCCAGCAGGTCGAGCACCTCCCGCTCGCGGTCGGAGAGCTCGGGGAACGGCACGCGCACCGCCGTGCGCCCTGCGGTCAGCGTCGCCATCGCACGCGCCGCGATCGCCGGCCCGAGGATCGCCTCGCCGTTGGCGACGGCGCGGATCCCGCGCTCGACCTCGACCGGTGAGGCGCTCTTGAGGAGGTAGCCCCGGGCGCCGGCGCGCATGGCGGCGACCACCGACTCGTCGTCCTCGTCCATCGTGATCACCAGCACCGCCAGCGACGGGACCGCGCGGACCAGCGAGCGGGTCGTCTCGATGCCGGAGTCCGCGCCGAGGTGCAGGTCCATGAGCACGACGTCGACCGAGTCGTCGATCCGCGCCAGCGCCTGCGCCGCGTCCTCGGCCTGGCAGGCGACCTCGATGCCGTCCAGCGAGCCGAGCAGGCCGACCATGCCGAGCCGGAAGACGGGGTGGTCGTCGACGACGGCGACCCGCAGGGACTGCTCAGCCACGGTGACCTCCGGTGAGGGGCAGCGTCGCGCGCACCTCGGTGCCGCCGCCGTCGCGGCGCTGGACCTCCAGCGTCCCGCCCTGCTCCTCCGCGCGCTCGCGCATCGACCGGCTGCCGACGCCGCCGACCGCGTCGGGCCGGACGCCCCGGCCGTCGTCGCCGACGGTCAGGACGAGGTAGCCGTCGATGTGTCGCACCGCCGTGATCATGCAGTGCGCGGCGCCCGCGTGCCGCGCGACGTTGGTGGTGGCCTCGCTCGCGATGCCGTACGCCGCCGCGGCGACCTGCGGGTCCAGCTCGTCGAACCGGTCGCACTCGACCGCCACGGCGAGACCACTGCCGTCGTACCGGCTCGCGAGCTCGGTGAGCGCGGCGCCCAGCCCGAGCTCCTCGAGCACGGGCGGCAGCAGGTGGTGCGACAGGCTGCGTACGGCGTTCGTCGCCGCGTCCACCTCGGCCTGGAGGTGGGCGAGCAGGTCGCGGCCCGCCTCGGGGTCGGTCTGCAGGAGGTTGCGAGCGCCCTGGAGGCCCAGCCGGATGCCGGCGAGCGACGGGCCGAGCCCGTCGTGGATCTCGCGTCGGATCACCCGGCGCTCCTCGAGCCGCGCCGCGGCCAGGCGCGACCGTGCCTCGGCGAGGTCGGCGCCGGCTCGCGCGACGGCGACCGCGGCCGCCACCACCGAGGAGAGGTCGCGCAGCGTCGTCAGGTCACGTGCCGAGAGCGACTCGCCCGGCACCGGCGACACCTCGAGCGCGCCGACGGCCTCGCCGCGGTGCTGCAGGTCCACGCGCGTCGGCGCCTCGGTGGGGGAGCCCCACCGCACCGGCTCGAGCCCGTCGGCGACCACGGTCACCGACTCCAGGCGCATCGACCGCCCGATGTCCTCGGTCACGCCGCCCAGCAGCTCCTCGACGGTGGTGCTGCCGACCAGCTGGGACCCCAGACGCCGGACGGCGCGGGCCGGGTCGGACGCCTCGCCGTACACCAGCCGGTGCACGCGGCGCGAGGCCACGAGGCGGGCCGGCTGCACGGCGACCGCGACGGCGCCGGCCGCGAGCAGCTGCGGCACGCCGTCGCCGGGCAGCACCTCGGCGAGCAGCAGGGTGACGACCAGGTAGAAGCACAGGAGGCCGGTGGTCAGCAGGCCCGCGAGGACGGCCCGGCTCACGACCATCCGCAGGCCCCACATCCGGTTGCGCAGCACCGCGACGAGCACGGCGGCCGGGAAGACGGTCTGGGACACGAGGTGGAAGACGGGCGTCATCCAGTACGGCAGCCACCCCCACTGAGTCAGCACGGGCACGAACGAGACCGCGAGGATCGCCGTGCCGACCGCGAGCCAGCCGAGGCCGTTGCGCTCCTGGACGGGGCCGCGCCGGCGCCGCACCTCCACGACGGCGGCGGTCACGACTCCGAGCCCGATCGAGCACCAGTAGAGGCTTTCGAGGCCGCTGCTGCCCCGCGCCTCGACGACGGTGACGGTGGCGGTCAGCGTCACGCCCGCGAGCAGTCCCACCCACTCGATCCCGAGCCGGTGGTCGCGCACGAGCCACGGCACGACCAGGAAGAGCGCCAGCGTGCCCGGCACCCACGCGGTGTTCTGGAGCAGCGCGATGGTCTCGTGGGGGTCCAGGCCTCCCGGCAGCGAGGACCACACGTCGTACGCGTAGCCGAAGCCGGCCAGGCCGCCGCCGACCGCCGCGACGCCGAGGATCCACGGCACCGGGTGGGCACGGCGGCTGAGCGTGACGGCTGCGACCGTGCCGTAGACGCACGCGACCGTGACGTCGACGACGAAGAACCACAGGTTCGCATCGATGGGCGGCCGGCCGAGCACCATCAGGGAGACGGCGACGACGGCGAGCGCCCAGGCGGCCACGGCGATGGCCGCGGCCGCCCGGGCTCGTCCGATGCTCTCCCGGGTGACCGGGGCCACCGGCTCGGTGAGGGCGTCCCCGGCCGGGGCCGAGAACGGGAGAGGGCCGGGGGCGGCGTCCACGCTCATGACCGCGGAGCCTAGGTCGCTCGGGGGCGTCGTCGGACGATATTTCCGGTGCTGGCCGGATCGACCACCGATCAGCGCCCGGACCGGACCCGGCGGTCGCCGAAGGCGAAGCCTAGGCCGAGCACCAGCACCAGCACCGGACCCGTGAAGCCGGCCATGTACTGCAGCGGCGAGATGCCGAACAGCAGCGTGATCCCACCGAGGACCGCGGAGGTCCAGCCGATCCAGCGCGGCGCCGCCTGGTGGCGCAGCGAGGCCAGCGCCACGGCGACACCGGTCAGGCCGGCGCCGAGCCACAGCCACGGGATCGTGCCGGTCCAGTGGCCGACGAGCGCCCCGAACTCCGGGTCGAGGACCATGTCGTCGTTGGTGACCCCGAAGACGATCTCCGTCGTGAAGCCGACGCCCAGCATCGCGGCGACCGCGGTCAGCACCAGGCCGCCGGCCGCCACCTCCGGCAGCAGGCTGTCGGCCGGTGCCTGGGCACGCAGCCGGCGCTTGAGGCCTGCCGCGAGCACGACCAGGAACACCGCCGCGAGCACCATCGCGAAGTGGAGCACGAGCAGCTGGGGGACCAGCTCGCCGAGCCGGTCGGTGATCTTCTGGGCGTCGCCGGCGTACTCCTCGGCGTACACCGCGTCGATCTGGCTCGAGGCCTGGATCCCGACGATGCCGAACAGGCCGGCCGCTGCGCCGATCAGTGCCCAGGTCCGGCTCACGGTCGGGGAGATGCGGCGCGGACGGGCCTCGAGCACGTCTCGGCCGGCTCCGCTGCTGGGGGGAGGGGTGGTGTGCACGGTGCTCACGGGTGGATCTCCTCTGGTGCGGTGATGACACCACCAGGCTCGGCCGCCCGGCGTCCCGGCCGTCAGGGCGACGCGTCCCGGGAACCCGGGAAGTTCCGCGCGACGACCGAGCGACGCTGTCGGCGCGCTGTGCCAGGGTGGACGGATGGACCAGCGGATCAGCTTCGTGACGCTCGCCGTCCGTGACCTCGACGCCAGTCGCCGCTTCTACGTCGACGGCCTGGGCTGGACGCCGGCCCTCGACGTCCCCGGCGAGGTGCTGATGCTCCCGGTGGGCGCCCACGTCGTGCTCTCGCTCTGGGTCGACGCGGCCTTCGAGGCCGAGGTGGGTCCGATCGTGCGCGGCGACGGGGTCGCGCCGATCACGCTGGCCCACAACGTCGCGACCCGCGAGGAGGTCGACGAGGTGCTGGCCACCGCACGTGCCGCCGGCGCGGACCCCGTGCACGCCGCCGTGGAACGCGACTGGGGCGGCTACACCGGTTACTTCGGCGACCCCGACGGCTACCGCTGGGAGGTCGCCTTCAACCCCGGACCGATCGGACAGGTGGTGCTGCCATGACAGAGCAGAGCAACGAGCAGATCAACAAGACCGTGCTGAGCTACGAACGGGTCAAGGAGGCCGGGCTCGGCCACTGGCGGTGGCTGGTCGGCGGGCTGCACGCGCGGTTCGCCACCGGTGACTTCAGGACCGGTCTCGCCCTGGTCGACGAGATCGGCCGGGCGGCCGAGGAGGCCGGCCACCACCCCGACCTCGACCTGCGCTACTCGGTCCTGACCGTCAAGCTGGTCAGCCACGACGTCGGCGGGGTGACCCAGCGCGACGTGCAGCTGGCGGCACGGATCAGCGAGATCGCGGGCCGCGCTGGGGTCGTCGCCGCGCCGGAGGACGTCCAGGTGCTCGAGCTCGGGCTCGACACCGCCGACCACAGCCGCATCGCCCCGTTCTGGCGCGCGTTGCTCGGCTACGACGACAGCCCGGTCCACGGAGACCGCGAGGTCGTCGACGCCGACGGGCGTCAGGTCACGCTCTGGTTCCAGGAGACCCAGCCCCACGAGACCCCGCGGCAGCGCTTCCACCTCGACGTCGTCGTCCCCATCGAGCAGGCCCGGGCCCGCATCGACCGCGCCCTCGAGGCGGGCGGCACGCTCGTCACCGACGAGCACGCTCCGGCGTTCTGGGTGCTGGCCGATGCCGACGGCAACCGCGCCTGCGTCTGCACGCCCGAGGGACGTGCCGGACAGGGCTCCTGACAGGGCAGCTGACCGGATGTCGGGACCGCTGTCCCGGATGCTGGGACGCCTGTCACACTCAGGTGCGGGCGGGAGGCCCGTGCGGCTACGGTTGCCCCATGCGCATGGACATCCTTGTACGCACGCGACGTGTGAGCTGAGTCGACACCGACCACAGCGCGCACGTCACCCCTCGCCGCCCTCCCGGGCCGAGGGGTTTTTTGTTGGGCAGGGCACGGCACCAGGTAGCGAGACAGGACAGAACCGATGAGCGAGCAGATGACAGGCGCCCAGAGCCTCGTCAGGTCGCTGGAGGCCGCGGGCACCGAGCACATCTTCGGCATCCCCGGCGGCGCGATCCTCCCGGCGTACGACCCCCTGATGGACTCCTCGATCCGGCACATCCTGGTGCGCCACGAGCAGGGTGCCGGCCATGCGGCCCAGGGCTACGCCGCGGCCACCGGTCGGGTCGGGGTCTGCATGGCCACCTCCGGACCGGGTGCGACCAACCTCGTCACGCCGCTGGCCGACGCGCACATGGACTCCGTCCCGATCGTGGCGGTGACCGGGCAGGTCGGCGCCGCCCAGATCGGCACCGACGCGTTCCAGGAGGCCGACATCCGCGGCATCACGATGCCGATCACCAAGCACAACTTCCTGGTCACCGACCCCGCCGAGATCCCGCGCACCGTCGCGGAGGCCTTCCACATCGCCTCGACCGGCCGACCCGGCCCGGTGCTGGTCGACGTCGCCAAGTCCGCGCTGCAGGCGATGACCACGTTCGCCTGGCCGACCGAGCTCAGCCTGCCCGGCTACCGCCCGGTGACCCGGCCGCACTCCAAGCAGATCCGCGAGGCGGCCAAGCTCATCCTCGAGTCGCGCCGACCGGTTCTCTACGTCGGTGGCGGGGTCATCCGCGCCCGCGCCGCCCGCGAGCTGCGGGTGCTGGCCGAGCTGACCGGCATGCCCGTGGTCACCACGCTCATGGCGCGCGGGGCGTTCCCCGACAGCCACCCCCAGCACCTCGGCATGCCCGGCATGCACGGCACCGTCGCCGCCGTCGCCGGCCTCCAGCGCAGCGACCTGATCATCAGCCTCGGCGCCCGCTTCGACGATCGCGTCACCGGCAACCTCGACTCCTTCGCGCCGGGTGCGCGCGTCATCCACGCCGACATCGACCCGGCCGAGATCGGCAAGAACCGCGCGGTCGACGTCCCGATCGTGGGCGACTGCCGCGAGGTGATCAGCGACCTCGTCGTCGCACTGACCACCGAGGCCGACGCCGGCCACACCGGTGACTACGAGGCGTGGGTCGAGTTCCTGGCCGGGGTGAAGAAGAAGTACCCGCTCGGCTACGACACCCCCACCGACGGCGGCCTGGCGCCGCAGTACGTGCTCGAGCGGCTCGGCGCGATCGCCGGCCCGGAGGCGATCTACTGCGCCGGCGTCGGTCAGCACCAGATGTGGGCGGCGCAGTTCGTCGGCTACGAGCACCCGAACACGTGGATCAACTCCGGTGGCCTCGGCACGATGGGCTACTCCGTGCCCGCCGCCATGGGCGCGAAGGTCGGCATGCCCGACACGACCGTGTGGTCGATCGACGGCGACGGCTGCTTCCAGATGACCAACCAGGAGCTCGCGACCTGCGCGATCAACGACATCCCGATCAAGGTCGCGATCATCAACAACGAGTCGCTCGGCATGGTGCGCCAGTGGCAGTCGCTGTTCTACAACGAGCGCTACTCCAACACCGACCTGCACTCCAAGCGGATCCCCGACTTCGTCAAGCTCGCCGACGCCTACGGCTGCGTGGGCCTGGCCTGTGACAGCCCCGGCGAGGTGGATGCCACCATCCAGAAGGCCATGGAGATCAACGACGTGCCGGTGGTCGTCGACTTCCGGGTGCACCGCGACGCGATGGTGTGGCCGATGGTCGCGGCCGGCACCAGCAACGACGACATCAAGTACGCCCGGGACCTGGCCCCCAAGTTCGACGACGACGCAGATCTGGAGCTCCGTCCATGAACACCCCACGAAATCGCGAGCTTCACCCGCTTCGCTCCTCCAGCGCACGATTCCGCGGAGGCCCCGCATGAGCGCCCCCTCCACCACCCGCCACACGCTGTCGGTCCTGGTCGAGAACAAGCCCGGCGTGCTGACGCGCATCGCCGGCCTGTTCAGCCGCCGCGGCTACAACATCGACTCGCTGGCCGTGGGCCCGACCGAGCACCCCGAGGTCTCGCGGATGACGATCGTCGTCAACGTCGAGGAGTCCCCGCTCGAGCAGGTCACCAAGCAGCTGAACAAGCTGGTCGAGGTGATCAAGATCGTCGAGCTCGACCCGACCGCCTCGGTCAACCGCGAGCTGCTCCTGGTCAAGGTCAAGGCCGACGTCGAGAACCGTGGCCAGGTGCTCGACACCGTGCAGCTCTTCCGGGCCAAGGTCGTCGACATCGCCCCCGACGCCGTGACGATCCAGGCGGTCGGCAACGCCGACAAGCTCTCCGACCTCCTGCGGGTGCTCGAGCCGTTCGGCATCCGCGAGCTCGTGCAGTCCGGCATGGTCGCGATCGGTCGCGGCTCTCGCTCCATCTCCGAGCGCAACCTGCGCCCGGTGGCCATCCCTGCCCCGCCCGCAGCGGGCTGAAGCACCACACCAACCAGCACCAATCAGAAGGAGAAGCCCCCGTGGCTGAGATGTTCTACGACGACGACGCCGACCTGTCCCTGATCCAGGGCAAGAACGTGGCGGTCATCGGCTACGGCAGCCAGGGCCACGCCCACGCGCTGTCGCTGCGCGACTCGGGCGTCGACGTCCGCATCGGACTGCAGCCCGGCTCCAAGAGCCGCGCCAAGGCCGAGGCCGAGGGGCTCCGCGTCCTCACGCCGGCGGAGGCGGCCGAGGAGGCCGACGTCATCGTGATCCTCGCGCCCGACCAGCACCAGCGGAAGCTGTACGCCGAGGAGATCGAGCCCAACATCGCCGCGGGCGACACCCTCGTCTTCGGCCACGGGTTCAACATCCGCTTCGGCTACATCACCCCGCCCGAGGGCGTGGACGTCTTCATGGTCGCCCCCAAGGGCCCGGGTCACCTGGTCCGCCGCGAGTTCGTCGACGGCCGGGGCGTCCCGGTGCTGGTCGCGGTCGAGAAGGACCCGTCCGGCACCACCTGGGACCTGGCCCTGTCCTACGCCAAGGCGATCGGCGGCCTGCGCGCCGGCGGCATCAAGACCACGTTCACCGAGGAGACCGAGACCGACCTGTTCGGTGAGCAGGCGGTCCTCTGCGGCGGCGCCTCCCAGCTGGTCATGTACGGCTTCGAGGTCCTCACCGAGGCCGGCTACCAGCCCGAGGTCGCCTACTTCGAGTGCCTCCACGAGCTCAAGCTGATCGTCGACCTGATGTACGAGGGCGGCATCGCCAAGCAGCGCTGGTCGGTCTCCGACACCGCTGAGTACGGCGACTACGTCTCCGGCCCGCGCGTGATCACCCCTGAGGTGAAGAAGAACATGGAGGCCGTGCTCGCCGACATCAAGAACGGCTCGTTCGCCAAGCGCTTCATCGACGACATGGACGCCGGCTCCCCGGAGTTCAACGAGCTGCGCAAGAAGGGCGAGCAGCACCCGATCGAGCAGACCGGCCGCGAGCTGCGCAAGCTGATGGCCTGGGTGAAGTCGCACGACTCCGACTACACCGAGGGCACCGCCACCCGCTGATGCATTCACGTTGACCCGCCCGAAACTTTCGGGCGGGTCAACGTCATTTCGGGGGAATGGGGCAGCATCGTTGCGGGTTCAACCAGACATGCGCATCGAGATCTGGAGCGACGTCGTCTGCCCGTGGTGCTACGTCGGCAAGCGGCGCCTGGAGAAGGCCCTGGGTGGGTTCGAGCACGCCGAGGACGTCGAGATCGTCTACCGGTCCTTCGAGCTCGACCCGACGGCTCCTCGGCACGGTCATGAGCTGAGCACCGGCGTCATCGCGCGCAAGTACGGCCGCAGCGAGGACGAGATGCGCGACATGCAGCAGCAGCTCATCGAGCTCGCCGCCCAGGACGGCCTCGACTTCAAGCTGTTCGAGACCCTGCACACCAACACCGTCGACGCCCACCGGCTCCTGCACCTCGCGCTCGAGACCGGGGGAGCGGCGCTCCAGCGCGAGCTCAAGGAGGCGCTGCTGGCGGCGTACTTCACCCACGCCCGCAATGTCGGCGATCACGACGTGCTCACCGAGGTCGCCGTCGCGGCCGGGCTCGACGAGGCGCGCGTGCGCGAGGTCCTGGCCGGTGAGGAGTACGCGTCGGCCGTCGAGGCCGACGTCGCCCAGGCGCGGGCCTACGGAGCGACGGGCGTGCCGTTCTTCGTCGTCGACCGCAAGTACGGCGTCTCCGGCGCCCAGCCCGCCGCCGTGTTCAGCCAGCTCCTCGACCAGGCCTGGGCCGAGTCCCACCCCGTCCTGCAGACCGTCGGCGGCGACGCCGAGGCGTGCGGGCCCGACGGCTGCGCGATCTGAGGTTAGGCAAACCTAAGCACGAAGGCGTACGATCGGGTCTCGTGTTCGCGAACTACCTGATCGGCCTGCGCGAAGGCCTCGAGGCGGCCCTGGTCGTCAGCATTCTGGTCGCCTACCTGGTCAAGTCCCAGCGTCGGGAGCTGCTGCCGCGCATCTGGGCCGGCGTCGCCCTTGCGGTCGCCGTCTCGCTCGCCTTCGGGTTCGCGCTCTTCTACGGTCCGCGCAGCCTCACGTTCGAGGCCCAGGAGGCGATCGGCGGCGGGCTGTCGATCGTCGCGGTCGGCCTGGTCACCTGGATGATCTTCTGGATGGCGCGCGCCGCCCGCACCCTCAGCGGCGAGCTGCGCGGCCAGATCGACAAGGCCGCCGAGGGCAGCTGGTTCGCCCTGGTGCTCGTCGCGGTGCTCGCGGTCGGCCGCGAGGGCCTCGAGACCGCCCTGTTCCTGTGGTCCGCCACCGAGGCCGTGACGCGGGAGAGCGACGCCACCTGGCAGCCGCTGCTCGGCGCGGGCCTCGGCATCGCCACCGCCGTGGCGCTGGGCTACCTGCTCTACCGCGGCGCGATCACGATCAACCTCAGCAAGTTCTTCGCCTGGACCGGCGGCTTCCTCATCATCGTGGCCGCGGGCGTCCTCGCCTACGGCGTGCACGACCTCCAGGAGGCCGGCATCCTGCCGGGCCTCGACACGCTCGCGTGGGACGTCTCCGACGTGATCGACCCGTCGACCTGGTACGCCGCCCTGCTCAAGGGTGTCTTCAACTTCTCCCCGGCCACCACGGTGCTCGAGGCCGTCGCCTGGGTGCTGTACGTCGTCCCGACGATGACGCTCTTCGTCCGCGGCGTACGCCGGCGCAACGCCGGACCCACGCGGCCCGCTGCGCCCGCGCCCGAGCCGTCCACCCCCGTCAGCCACTGACCCTTCGCGAAGGATCCCCCGACCCTCATGCGCAAGCCCCTGCTCGTGGCGCTCGTCGCCGCCCTGCCGCTGTTCGCCGCCTGCACCGAGAACACCGACCGCTCCGAGGCGGCCGACGGCGGCGAGAGCCGCACGATCACCGTCACCTCGACCGACGACGGCTGTGACCTCTCGGCCACCGAGGCCCCCTCGGGCACGCTGACCTTCGAGGTCGCCAACAAGGGCTCGGCCGTCACGGAGTTCTACCTCCTCGGCGAGGACGGCCAGCGGATCGTCGGCGAGGTCGAGAACATCGGTCCCCAGCTCTCGCGCGAGCTGGTGGTCAGCGCGCCCGCCGGCTCCTACGTCACCGCGTGCAAGCCCGGCATGAAGGGGGAGGGCATCCGCGACGACTTCACCGTCACCGCGTCCGACCAGGAGCCCACCGCCGGCACCGACGACGCCGCCGTGGACCAGGCGCTGGAGAGCTACGAGGACTACGTCCAGGAGCAGACCGAGCAGCTGGTCGACAAGACGGGGCAGTTCGTCGCCCTCTACAAGGCCGGCGAGGACGACCGGGCCCGCGCGCTCTACCCGGACGCCCGCACCCACTGGGAGCGGATCGAGACCGTGGCGGAGTCCTTCGGCGACCTCGACCCCAAGATGGACGCGCGCGAGGCCGACCTCGAGCCCGGCCAGAAGTGGACCGGCTGGCACCGCATCGAGAAGGACCTGTGGCCGCCGGCCGACGGCTACCAGGCGCTCAGCGCCAAGCTCACCTTCACCGTCGACCAGGTCGCCAACGGCTCCCGGGGCCTGCTCGAGGAGGTCGCGAACGGCAAGGTCACCGGCGAGGAGGAGATCTGGTCGCACACCGACCTGTGGGACTTCCAGGCCAACGTCGACGGTGCCCGGGTCGCGTTCGAGGGCCTCGAGCCGATCGTGGAGCAGAAGGACCCCGAGCTCGCCGACACCCTGGAGAGCCGGTTCGCCGAGCTGCAGAAGCTGCTCGACGCGCAGCGCGCGGGCGACGGCTTCGTGACCTACGACCAGCTCGCCCAGGACGAGGTCCAGGCGCTCGCCAACGCCGTCAACGCGCTCGCCGAGCCGCTGTCCCGACTCACCGCGGCGGTGCTGTCCTGACCGAGCACGGCATCTCCCGACGGGGCCTGGTCGGCGGTGGGGTCGCCGCCGCCGGGTTGGCCGCGGGCGCCTTCGCTGCCGGGCGGGCGACCGCCGCCGACGGTGAGGCGCCGCCGGCGGCGCGCGACGCGTTCGCGTTCCGCGGGCCCCACCAGTCCGGCATCGTCACCCCCGCCCAGGACCGGCTGCACTTCGCAGCCTTCGACGTCACCACGGGCTCCCGAGCCCAGCTGGTCGCGCTGCTGAAGGCCTGGACCGAGGCCGCCGACCGGATGATGCGCGGGCTGCCCGCCGGTGAGATCGGTCCCGTCGAGGGGTCGAGCCTGCTGCCGCCCGACGACACCGGCGAGGCGATCGGGCTGCCCGCGAGCGGGCTCACGATCACCTTCGGTTTCGGCCCGACGCTCTTCCGCGACGAGCAGGGGCGCGACCGCTTCGGCCTGGCCGAGCGCCAGCCGTCGGCCCTCCACACGCTGCCCCACTTCCCCGGCGACATGCTCGACCCCGCGCGCTCCCACGGCGACCTGTGCGTCCAGGCCTGCGCGGACGACCCCCAGGTCGCCGTCCACGCGATCCGCAACCTGGCCCGCATCGGCTTCGGCACGGTCGCGGTGCGCTGGTCCCAGCTCGGGTTCGGGCGTACGTCGACCACCTCGACGTCCCAGAGCACCCCGCGCAACCTGTTCGGCTTCAAGGACGGCACCGCCAACGTCAAGGCCGAGGAGCCCGACGCTCTGGACGAGCACATCTGGGTCGCCCCCGAGGACGTAAGCGGCGGCGCCGCCTGGCTCGCGGGCGGCTCCTACCTCGTGACCCGGCGGATCAACATGCGGATCGAGACCTGGGACCGCCAGCCGCTGGGCGACCAGGAGGCGTTC
This sequence comes from Nocardioides sp., assembly GCF_024509035.1. GTDB lineage: Bacteria > Actinomycetota > Actinomycetes > Propionibacteriales > Nocardioidaceae > Nocardioides. Next base: position 21,129 of record NZ_JANINT010000179.1, read on the forward strand.
GTCGGCCGCACCAAGGGCAGCGGCGCCCCGCTCTCCGGGGGCGAGGAGTTCACCGAGCCGGACTTCTCGATGCCCGGCAGCGACGGCCCGGTGATCGCTCAGGACGCCCACGTGCGCGTGGTGCACCCGGACTTCCACGGCGGCGCCCGGATGCTGCGCCGTGGCTACAACTTCGTCGACGGCACCGACTCGCTCGGCGGCCTGAACGCCGGGCTGTTCTTCATCGCGTTCGTCCGCGACCCCGACACCCACTTCACCCCGATCCAGACCGCGATGGCGAAGTCCGACGCGATGATGGAGTACCTCAAGGTCACCGGATCCGCGGTGTTCGCGGTCCCGCCGGGGATCGGCGACGGCGAGTACGTCGGCCAGGCCCTCTTCGAGCAGCAGTAGCACTCCAGGACACCTGATCGGCACCTCAGGCGGAGGCTCGGCACCCGCGCGTCTCGTTAGGGTCGTCGCGTGATCAGCACCGTCCTCGTCGAGCACCCGTGGCTGTCCCCGACCGCCCTCGTCGCCCTCGTGGTCCTCGGCCCGCTCGTGGGCAGCCGGCTGGCGCCGTACCCCCGTGCCGCCTGGTGGGCGACCGTGGTCGCGTCGGTCCCGGTGGGGGTGCTGACGCTGATGCCCGTCGACCGCGAGCTGTTCGGACGCTGCGAGGTCGCCTGGGCGCTCCCGACCGTGGGGCGCGTCGAGCTCGCGGCCAACGTGGTGCTGATGGTCGCGCCGGTGCTGTTGGCCGGCGTGGCGTGGCGCCGTCCGCTGCTCGCGCTGGCCGCGGGCAGCGGGGTCTCGATCGCCATCGAGGCCGTGCAGGCACTGGTGCCTGCGATCGGGCGCTCCTGCTCCACCAACGACTGGCTCTCGAACACCATCGGCGCGGCCGTCGGCGCCGCGCTGGCGTGGGCGGCTCTCAGGCGCGCGGGAGTGCCCGCCACCGCTCGGCCGTCATCACGAACAGGGCCGACTCGTCGGCGTACCACCGTCGGGTGATGCCGCGGTCCTCCATGCCGAGGCGGCGCATCACCGCCTGGGAGGGCCGGTTGTCGGTGTGGCTGACCGCGATCACCTCGGGCAGCCTCGCTGCGAACGCGTGCCCCAGCACCGCGCGCGCGGCCTCGGTGGCGTAGCCCCGGCCCCAGGAGTCGGGGTGCAGGTGCCACCCGATCTCGACCTCGCCGTCCTCGGCGTTCGGCAGCGTCAGCAGCAGCACCGTGCCGACGACGACCCCGTCCTCGACCCGCTCGACCGCCCACATGCCGAGCGGTGGTGCGTCGCGCTCGGCGTAGCGGTCGATGCGCGCGTGGGCCTCGTCGAGGTCCCGCATCAGCTGCGGCTCTCCGTCGCCGAGCCACTTCACCACCTCGAGCCGGCTCAGCAGGTCGAGCAGGCGCGGCGCCTCCTCGTGGCGCCACGGGCGGATCAGCAGACGGTCGGTCGCGAGGTGCACGCCCGCCACCCTCTCAGTCCCGGAGACCGTCCGCATCGGGGTTTGCGAGGTCGAGGACCCGCTCCACGCCGATGTCCTCGAGGAACCCCGCGTCGTGGCTGACGACCACCAGCGCGCCGCGGTAGGAGCTCAACGCCGAGACCAGCGCGTCGTACGACGCGAAGTCGAGGTTGTTGGTCGGCTCGTCGAGCAGCAGCAGCTGCGGGGCGGGATCGGCCAGCAGCAGCGCGGCCAGGGTGGCACGGAACCGCTCGCCGCCCGACAGGTCACCGGCCCGGCGGTCCGCGGCCGCACCCCGGAACAGGAACCGGGCGAGCCGGGCTCGCACCGTGTTGGCGTCCGCGCCGGGTGCGCGCCGCTTGACGTTCTCGTAGACGGTGGCGTCGTCGTCGAGCACGTCGAGCCGCTGGGGGAGCAGTCCCACCGGCACCTGCGCCTGGTCGACCAGGGCCCGCAGCAGCGTGGTCTTCCCCGACCCGTTGGGGCCGACGATCCCGACGCGGTCCGGGCCGCTGATCGCGAGGGTGTCACCCGCGAGCACCACGCGTCCGCGGGGCACCTCGGTGCCGGGCAGGTCGATACGGATCTCCCGGTCCTCGCGCAGCCGCGACTCCGCGAGGTCGAGCCGCCCGCGTGCCTGCTCGACGCGGTCGTCCTGCACGCGCCGGTGCCGAGCGGCGGACTCCTCGGCCTGCTGCTTCTTGGCGTTGATGGCCGCCTTGCCGAGCCCGGTGGTGCGCTCGGCCTTGGCAGCGTTGCGGCGGCGCGCGGCCAGCATCCGCTCGGCCTCCACCCGCTCGTTGCGCTGGCGGCGGAGGTCGGAGCGCGCGGTCGTGGCGGCCTGCTGAGCGGCCGCCTGCTCGGCCTCGACCTGGGCCGCGTAGGCGGAGTAGCCACCGCCGTACCACCGCACCACGCCGTCGCGCAGGTCGCCGATCCGGTCCATCCGCTCGAGCAGCTCGCGGTCGTGGCTGACGACGAGCAGCGAGCGCGTCCAGCCCTCGACCACGGCGTAGAGCCGCTCGCGCGCATCGGAGTCGAGGTTGTTGGTCGGCTCGTCGAGCAGCAGGACGTCGGGTCGGGCCAGCAGCAGCCGCGCGAGGCCGAGCTGGGTGACCTCGCCGCCGGAGAGCTGTCCGAGCCGCCGGTCGAGGACGTCGTCGGGCAGACCGAGGCGGGCGAGCTCGGCCATGGCCCGGTCCTCGATGTCCCAGTCCTCGCCGATCAGGTCGAAGTGGGCCTCGTCGACCGAACCGCCCTCCACGGCTCGGATCGCGCGGCGGACCGCGCCGATGCCGAGGAATTCCTCGACCGGTTGCTCGACGTCGAGGGTGAGGTCCTGGGGCAGGTAGCCGACCTCGCCAGCGACCTGGACGTGCCCGGCGGTGGGCCGCAGCGCGCCGGCGACGATGCGCAGCAGCGTCGACTTGCCGGCGCCGTTGACGCCGACCAGGCCGGAGCGGCCGGGGCCGACGAGGAGGTCGAGACCGTCGAGGACGGAGGTGCCGTCGGGCCAGGCGAAGCCGAGGCCGGACGTGCTGATGACAGGGGTGGGTGCGGGCATGACGAAGCTCCGGGAGAGGTGGCGTGGGTGGGGCGGCGACCTCAGAGCTTCAAGCGGACCTGCCTGGGGGAGGGGATGGGGCGCCGCCAGGGTAGGGGGTCGGGCCGGGCGCGCGCGAGCGATTTCGCTCTCTCCGCTCTTCGAGAAGCGTTCATCGAGGTCGGGTAGAGTGCCGAGCGCAGCACAGCGTCGTGCGCCCACCTCTCCATCGCAGATCCCCCGAGGACTCCACGCTGTGACCATGCCCGTCGCCCGGCCCGTCGACCGTCCCGTCGTGCTCATCGCCGAGGAGCTCAGTCCGGCGACCGTCGAGGCGCTCGGGCCGGACTTCGAGATCCGGCACTGCGACGGCGCCGACCGGGCCGCGCTCCTCGCCGCGATCGCCGACGCCGACGCGCTGCTCGTGCGCTCGGCGACCAAGGTGGACGCCGAGGCGCTCGCCGCCGCGCGCCGGCTGCAGGTGGTCGCCCGCGCGGGCGTCGGCCTCGACAACGTCGACGTACGCGCCGCCACCCAGTCCGGCGTCATGGTGGTCAACGCGCCCACCTCCAACATCGTCTCCGCCGCCGAGCTCGCGGTCGCGCTGATGCTCGCCGCCGCCCGCCACGTCTCGCCGGCACACGCCGCGCTCAAGAACGGCGAGTGGAAGCGCGCGCGCTACACCGGCACCGAGCTCTACGAGAAGACCGTGGGCATCGTCGGCCTGGGCCGGATCGGCGTGCTGGTCGCCCAGCGGCTCAGCGCGTTCGGCATGAACGTCATCGCCTACGACCCCTACGTCCAGGCCGGACGCGCGGCCCAGATGGGGGTGCGGCTGGTCGACCTCGACACGTTGCTGACCGACGCCGACTTCATGTCCGTGCACCTGCCCAAGACTCCCGAGACCATCGGACTGATCGGCACCGAGCAGCTCGCGAAGGTCAAGCCGTCGCTCGTGCTGGTCAACGCCGCGCGCGGTGGCATCGTCGACGAGGCGGCGCTCTACGCCGCGCTCAAGGAGGGTCGTATCGCCGCGGCCGGTCTCGACGTCTTCGCACAGGAGCCGTGCACCGACAGCCCGCTCTTCGAGCTGGAGAACGTCGTCGCCACCCCGCACCTCGGCGCCTCGACCGAGGAGGCCCAGGAGAAGGCCGGGCTCGCGGTCGCCAGGTCGGTGCGACTGGCGCTCTCGGGGGAGCTGGTCCCCGACGCCGTGAACGTCCAGGGCGGCCTGATCGCCGAGGATGTCCGACCCGGCATCCCGCTCACCGAGAAGCTCGGCCGCGTCTTCACCGCGCTGGCCGGCGAGGTCGCGCTCTCGATCGACGTCGAGGTCCGCGGCGAGATCACCGACTACGACGTCAAGGTGCTCGAGCTGGCTGCCCTCAAGGGCATCTTCACCGACATCGTCGAGGACCAGGTGTCCTACGTGAACGCACCCCTGCTCGCCTCCGAGCGCGGCACCGCGGTGCGACTCGTCTGCGACCCCGAGAGCCCCGACCACCGCAACCTGATCACGCTGCGCGGCACGCTGGCCGACGGCTCGCAGGTCTCGGTGAGCGGCACGCTGATCGGGATCAACCAGCGCGAGCGGCTGGTCGAGGTCAACGGCTTCGACGTCGACCTCGAGCCCACCGAGCACCTCGCGTTCCTCACCTACGGCGACCGGCCCGGCCGCGTCGGCACGGTCGGGGTGATCCTCGGTGACGCCGGCATCAACATCGCCGGGATGCAGGTCTCCCGCGACGCCAAGGGCGGCCGCGCGCTGGTCGCGCTGTCGGTCGACACCGCGATCCCGGCCGACGTCCTCGCCGACATGCAGCACGCGATCGAGGCCGTCTCGGCCCGCGCGGTCAACCTGGTCTGAATGTAACCTTGTAGTTACGTAACCGATCGGGTACGGTCGTCCGTCATGGACGCCGTCTTGCAGGCGTTGGCCGACCAGAGCCGACGCACGGTGCTGGAGATCCTTCGCGACCACCCGGCCACTGCCGGGGAGCTGGCCGATGCCCTGCCGATCGCGCGACCGGGGGTGTCGAGGCACCTGCGGGTGCTGCGGGAGGCCGGCCTCGTCGACGTACGGCAGGAGGCGCAGCGGCGCATCTACAGCCTGCGCCCGGAGGCGCTCGTCGAGGTCGACGAGTGGTTGGCCGACTACCGGGCGCTGTGGGAGCACCGGCTCGACGCGCTGCACACGGAGATCGCACGAGGCAAGAAGGAGCGCAGATGAGGATCATCGGGACCGTCCGGGCGATCGACGAGGGCCGGGGCGCGGTGCGGGTCGAGGACGTCTACGACACCGACCTCGAAGATCTGTGGCAGGCCTGCACCGATCCGGGCCGCCTGGCGCGCTGGATCGCGGTGGTGACCGGCGATCCGGCGCCGGGGGCGACCGTGCAGGCGGTCTTCACCAGCACGTGGAGCGGCTCGGTGCGCATCGACGCGTGCGAGGCGCCTCGCCACCTGCTGGTCACGATGGAGCCCGGCACCGAGGACGAGACCCAGGTCGAGGCCTGGCTGACCGCCGAGGGGGCGGGCACCAGGCTCGTCGTGGAGGAGCGTGGCCTGCCGGTCGGCTCGTTGCCCTACTACGGCTCCGGGTGGCAGGCCCACCTCGAGGACCTCGGGCGCTCGCTCGCGAGCGACGACCCCGTCCACGAGGGCGGCTGGTCGCCCGAGCGGCCGGCGGCGCAATGGCGCCGCCGCTGGACCGAGCTCACGCCGGCGTACCAGGACGCGGAGTCCTGATGTCGGCGCGGATCCGGCTTGATTCGACGACCGTCGACGCCCCGGACGCCCTGGAGCTGGCCAGGTTCTACGCCGACGTCCTCGACGGCGTCGCGATCGGGGACGCCCGCTGGGCCGCCGTGACGGGACCGAACGGCTTCCTCGCCTTCCAGCAGGCCGCCGACTTCCGTCCGCCGACGTGGCCGGGTGGGGACGCGCCCATGCACCTGCACCTCGACTTCCACGTCGACGACCTCGAGGCGACCGGCCGACGGGTCGTCGCGGCCGGTGCCGAGCTGCTCGACGTCCAGCCCAACGCGGACCACTGCCTGGTCTACGCCGATCCTGCGGGCCATCCGTTCTGTCTCTCGACCTGGAGTGGCCCGGAGCTCGCCGCGGGAGCAGGCTCCTGAGCCTGCCGCGAGTCGACCTCCTCGGGAGCCGGGCCGCGCTAGCGTCGGCCCATGCGCCCTCGGAGTCTCGTGACCGGCGTCGTGAGCGCCGGTCTGTCGCTGTCGCTCGCGGCCGCGTTCGGTCCGGCGCCGGAGCCGGCAACAGCCGGTGAGCGGCCCCCCACCTCGTCGTACGCCGAGCAGGCGCGGGCGCTGCTGCGGACCATGAGCCCGAAGCAGAAGGTCGGCCAGCTGTTCGTCATCGAGGTGGCCGGTCGCGACGCGAACGTCGTGACCGACGAGGCGAAGGCCGTCAACCAGCGGCTGTACGGCGTGGACACGCCCGCCGAGGCGATCGCGAAGTACCAGCCCGGCGGCGTCATCTACTTCACCATCCGCAACGGCGACGACAACATCGGCGACCCGGCGCAGGTCGCGACGCTCTCCAACGGCCTGCAGCGCGCGGCGCGGTCGCTGCCTGGGCGCATCCCGCTGCAGATCTCGGTCGACCAGGAGGGCGGCGCGCTCGTCGCGCGGTTCGGCGCGGCGAGCGGCGCCACGCAGATGCCCGGCAACATGGCGCTCGGCGCCACGGGCTCGACCGGCGCGGCACGGCGCTCCGCCACGGTGATCGGCACCGAGCTCGCCGCCGTCGGGGTCACCCAGGACTACGCACCGGTGGCCGACGTCAACGTCAACCCGAACAACCCGGTGATCGGGATCCGGTCGATCGGCGCCGATCCGGCGCTCGTCTCCGACCTGGTGGCGGCCCAGGTGCGCGGCTTCCACCGCGGCGGGGTCACGGCCGTCGCCAAGCACTTCCCGGGGCACGGCGACACCGGTGTCGACAGCCACTACGGCCTGCCCGAGGTCACCCACACCCGGGCCCAGCTCGAGGCGATCGACCTGCCGCCGTTCCGTGCCGCGATCGCGGCCGGGGTCGACACGATCATGACCGCGCACGTCGTGCTGCCGGCGATCGACCCGGGCGTGCCCGCGACGATGTCGCACAAGATCCTCACCGGGCTGCTGCGCAAGCAGCTCGGCTTCGACGGCCTGATCGTCACCGACGCCCTGGACATGAGCGGCGCGACCGCGACCTACCCGCCCGACGTCGCGCCGGTGCGGGCGCTGCGGGCCGGCGCCGACCAGCTGCTGATCCCGCCGCAGATGGACACGGCCTACCGCGCCGTCCTCCGCGCGGTGCGCCAGGGCGTCATCACCAGGAAGCGGCTCGACGCGTCGGTCTACCGGATCCTGCTGCACAAGCTGCGCCAGGGCCTGTTCGACGACCCGTACGTCGACCCGGTCGCGGCCGCCCGGGTCATGGGCGCGCCCGAGCACCAGGCCGCCGCCCAGGCGATCTCCGACCGGACCACGACGCTGGTCGAGAACGAGTCCGGCCTGCTGCCGCTCGCCGCCGGTCCCCGCCGGGTGCTCGTCGCGGGCTGGGGCGCCACGACCACCCAGACGCTGGCCACGGCGCTCGCTGCGCGCGGGGCGACCACCCAGGTGCTCGAGTCCGGGACGACGCCCACCCAGGAGGCCGTCGACGCCGCGGCCGCCGCCGCGCAGGACGCCGACCTGGTCGTGGTCACCACCAACAACGCGTACGCCGTCGACGCGACCACCGGCGAGCCGGCCGCACCCGCGGCAGCCCAGACCCGACTCGTGCGCGCCCTGCTCGCGACCGGCACGCCGGTGGTGGTCGCCGCCGTACGCAACCCCTACGACGTCGCATCGTTCCCGGAGGCGCCGACCGTGCTCGACACCTACGGCTACACCGCGAGCCAGCTCGAGTCGCTGGTGAGGGTGATGTTCGGTGAGGTGCGTCCGAGCGGGCGGCTCCCGGTCTCGATCCCGGGCCCGCGGGGGAGCGGGGAGCTCTTCGAGATCGGGCACGGACTGGGCTACTGAGGTCGCCTGCGAGCGGCGGGGCGAGCCCCCCGTAGCGCCGCCGTCGGTCGAGCCTGTCGAGACCTCCGCAGCATCGGCAGGGCGCTGACTGTTCGTCGGCCTGCGGGTCCGCTCGGGTTGTCGTTGTTGAAGAACGAGGGAGCGTGGTCGCCGTTCGCTGTGGTCACCCGAGGG
>NZ_JANINT010000180.1 GCF_024509035.1 Nocardioides sp.
GGCTCATCGTGATGATCGAGACGACGCCCATCGTCATGCTCGCGAGCGCGTCGCGGCGCTCGTAGCCGCCGGGCAGCGGCAGCGCCCGGCCGTCGGGGGCGCGGCGCTGGTCGGCGGGGCGCTCGTCCTCGAGCAGGTACGCCGCCAGCCCCTCGAGCGCGACGAACAGCAGGAAGAACGGCGCCGCGAGCGCCACCGGGTCGTGCAGCGGGTCCGGGATCGCCCGCCAGAGGTCCGTCAGTGCCTGCATGGCGGCCGACGATAGTGGAGGAGCCGCCCCTCAGGGGAGGGAAGCGAGGGCGTCGATCAGCGGCCGCGGGTCGGGAGCGTCGCCCGGCGCCTGCAGGATCACCGTGTCGGCCCCGGCGGCGGCCAGCTCGTCGACCCGGTCGGAGGCCTGAGCGGCGTCGGCGACCTCGCTGAAGACGGCCACGTGGGCGTCGCCGACCAGGCCGCGCGCCCGGCGTACGGCGTCGGCGTCGGCGACGGAGTCGAGGAGTACGCCGTCGGCGATCTCGCCGGCCAGCGCGAGGGTCCGCGGCCCGCGGCCGCCGACCAGCAAGCGCGGGGGCGTGGCCGGCGGCCAGTCGAGAGCGACCCGGTCGAGCCGCACGTAGCGCCCCGCGGTGTCGACGGTCTCGCCCGCGAGCAGGGACCGGACGGCGGCCGCGTGCTCGCGCAGCAGCGTCAGCGGCGAGTCGACGGCGCCGCCGACCTGCGCCATCCACTCCTGGACGCCGTGGCCGAGCGTCACGACGAGGCGGTCGGGGAACAGGCGTGCGAGCGTCGCGATCTCCATGGCGGCCAGGGCCGGGTTGCGCAGCGGGACCGGCAGCAGCCCGACGCCCACGACCAGGCGTTCGGACCAGGCGAGCGCGGCGGCCGCCGTCGTCAGACCACCCTCGAGGAAGCAGTCCTCCCAGAGCCAGAGCTCGGCCAGGCCCGCGGACTCGGCGTGCTCCACCACGGCGCGCAGGTCCTCGGGCGGCAGCTGAGGACGGAACACGATGCCCGTGACAGGGGTGGTGGTCGCTGCCATGGCGCTAGCCTGCCACGGCTCAGCGGGGTCACGGCGCCTGCGTCAGTGCTTGCGCGCCCGGCGGTCGCGCACCGTCTGCACCGCCTGCTTGATGCGGGCCTGGTTGGCGGGCTTGCGCGACTCGTCGTACAACTTCTTGGCGATGCCGACAGCGGCGGCGGTGCGGAACAGCTTCATGCCGGTGCGGTACCCGTCGGGGGAGCACCGATGCGTCTCAGACGCTCGCGACCCACCGACCGAGCACGGTCTCGAGCGCGCCCGGGTTGATCGGCTTGGAGAGGTAGTCGTCCATGCCCGCGGCCAGGCAGCGCTCGCGGTCCTCGGCGGTCGCGCTGGCGGTCATCGCGATGATCGGGGTGTGGTGCACGTCGCCCTCGAGCCGGCGCACCTCGCCGGTGGCCTCGTAGCCGTCCATGCCGGGCATCTGCACGTCCATGAGCACCGCGTCGAAGCGCATCCGTCCCATGGCGGCCAGTGCCGCGAGGCCGTCGTCGGCGACCTCGGCGGTGTAGCCGAGGTGCTCGAGGATGCCGACGGCGACCAGCTGGTTGATCTCGCCGTCCTCGACCACGAGGATGCGCCCTCGGCCGACCGGCGTCTCCGGCACCCGCACCTCGACCGGCTCGGGGCGGGTGCCGACGATGTCGCGCAGCGTGGTGTGCAGCCGGGACAGCTGGACGGGCTTGGTCATGCTGGCGGCGACCCCCACCGAGCGCGCCTCGGTCTGGCTGACGTCACCACCGGAGGTGAGCAGCGCCATGCCGACCGCCGGCAGCTCGGGGTTGCTGGAGATCCGGTAGGCGAGCTCGAGGCCGTCCATCTCGGGCATGCACAGGTCCAGCACGGCGAGGTCGAAGGGCCGTCCGGCGAGGGCGGCGTCGCTGAGCATCGCCAGGGCCTCGGCGCCGCTCTCGGCGAGCTCGACCTCCAGGCCCCACGCGTGCAGCTGGTCGTGGAGGATCGTGCGGTTGGTCTGGTTGTCGTCGACGACGAGCAGCCGCAGCCCTCCGAGGTCGTCGCTGCCCCGCGGCGTGCTGGTCGAGGCCTCCTCGGCGAGCTCGAGCGGCAGGGTGAACCAGAACGTGCTACCGAGTCCCGGACGGCTGTCCACACCGATCTGGCCGCCCATGGCGGTGACCAGGTGCTCGCTGATGGCCAGCCCCAGCCCGGTGCCGCCGAAGCGACGGGTCGTCGAGGAGTCGCCCTGGGAGAAGGGCTCGAAGAGACGCGCGCGGTCGGCCTCCTCGATGCCCATGCCGGTGTCGATGACCTCGAAGCGCACGAGGAGCCCGTGGTCGGTGCTCGACTCGAGGCTCGCGCGCACCACGACCTCGCCGCGCTGGGTGAACTTCACCGCGTTGCCGGCGAGGTTGAGCAGCACCTGTCGCAGGCGGGAGGGGTCGCCTCTCAGGCCGGTCGGCAGCTCGGGGGAGCAGTAGGCGAGCAGCTCGAGCCCCCTCTCCTGGGCCGGCTCCGCGATGAGCTCGGCGACCTCCTCGACGACCCGGACGAGGTCGAAGTCGATGGTCTCGAGCTCGAGGCGGCCCGCCTCGACCTTCGAGAAGTCGAGGATGTCGTTGATGATCGACATCAGCGCGTTGCCGGCGCTGTTGACGCCCTCGGCGTACTGCCGTTGGCGCTCGTCGAGCTCGGTGCCGAGCAGCAGACCCGTCAGGCCGATGACGCCGTTCATGGGAGTGCGGATCTCGTGGCTCATCGTCGCGAGGAACGTCGACTTGGCGCGGGAGGCCTCGAGCGCCGCGTCGCGCGCGAGCGCGATCTCGCAGCGCGCCTGCGCCTCGACGCGAAGCAGGCGAGCCGTCCGGGCGAAGGCCACCCCGGCGAGAACGACCATTCCGATCGCGGCCTCGCCGATGTGGGCCGAGGTCTTGTCGGTGAGCTCCCCGATGATCAGCATGACCGGCGGCACGAGCAGCGGCGCGATGGCGATCGCCAGCCGGCCCAGCGGGGTGCGCCCGTCGACCGGCTCCTCCGACTCGTCGATCGCGCGCGTCGGAGGTCGCAACGCGGCCAGGCCGATGAGCACGGCCCCGACCATCCACCCGAGGTCGAGCGAGCCGGTGATCGGCGCGCCGACCGCGAGCACGTAGTAGAAGACGTCGGAGATGAGCCAGCAGAGCACGCCGAGGGGCAGGCCGATGCCGATCATCTTGCGGGTGCGGCGGATCGCGACCGCGCGTACGAGCAGCGCGAGCAGGACGGCGTCGAGGACCGGATAGGAGGCCAGGACGACCTGGGTGAGCGTCGACATCGAGTCGTCGACGACGATGTCGCGGATCGAGATGCTCCAGAACACCAGGATGCTGACGACCACGATGCTGAAGGCGTCCAGGGTCGCGTCGAGGCTGAAGTGGAGCCGACCGTCTCGACGGATCGTCAGGATGATCGACACGCCCGCGCCCAGGGCGAAGTAGCTCAGGAAGTAGGGGACGTCGGCCAGCGAGACATCGGGCTCGCGCCCGGCCCAGACGTAGATGTTCCACACCAGGTCGCCGAGCGCCGACAGGCTGAGGCCGACGGCCATGAGCGTGCGCACGATGCGGGACTCGCGCGGGGTGTGCAGGGCGCCGTACCAGGCGATGCCCGCGCCGAGCGAGACCGCTGCCAGGTAGGACCCGTCGAAGACCCAGCCGGAGTCACCGGAGGCGAGGTGGAGGAAGACCAGGAATGCCGTCAGCCCCCACAGGGCGACGACAAGCCGAGATGGTCGCTTGCCTCGCACTCACTCCCCCTTTCGACGATCGTAACCGGTGGGTGGCCCGGGGTCCTGGGTTCGATGAACCCGAGAGATCGGGACCAACGACCTTGAAATCCGCGGAAGAAGCTGCTCCCGTGCTCGCGAACGCCTGCTCCTCCCCACCTAGAATTCGGCAGGATGAGCACCGACACGAGGATTCGTCCCGGGATCCGGGCACTGGACCGGTTGATGAAGGCCAACCCGGGGTTCTCGGTGGCCCGGATGACCGCGGAGCAGCTCGAGAAGGCCCAGACGGCCGTCGTCCCGGACGGTCCGCCCGCGAGCCTGCTGCTCGGTCGGCTGCAGCGCGGGGTCGAGGTCCGGACGACCTCTTTCCCCGCCCGTCACGGCGACCTCCCGCTGCGGATCTACACGCCGCACGCCTGGTCGCGCCGGCCCCGGCCGGTCGTCCTGAACTTCCACGGCGGCGGCTTCGTCCTCGGCAGCGCCCGGCAGTGCGACTGGACCTGCAGCATCGTGGCCAAGGAGCTTGATGCCGTGGTGGTCTCGGTCGACTACCGGCTGGCCCCGACGCACCGCTTCCCCGCCGGGGTGGAGGACTGCCACGACGCGCTGCTCTGGACGGCTGAGCACGCGACCGAGCTCGGCGGCGACGCGGACCGGCTCGGGGTGATGGGCGACAGCGCCGGCGGCAACCTCGCGGCGGTCGTCTCGATCCTGGCGCG
>NZ_JANINT010000181.1 GCF_024509035.1 Nocardioides sp.
AGGTCCGCGACATCGAGGTCACCTGGCACATCATGAGCCTGGCCTACCTCAACCAGGACAAGGACATCCCCGACGACTACCGGGAGTTCCTCAAGCCCGCGTGGGGCCCCGTGCGGGTGCTGATGGCCGCCGAGCAGAAGTACGGCAAGGACGTCCTGCTGCCGCTCTACACGGCGCTCGGCAACCGCTTCCATCTCGAGAAGGCCGACAAGAGCCGCGCCACCATCGAGGCCGCGCTGGAGGAGGCCGGCCTCGACCCGGCGCTCGCGGACGCGATGGACGACGCGTCGTACGACGAGGCGATCGCGCGCTCCCACCACCTCGGCATGGACCAGGTCGGCAACGAGGTCGGCACGCCCACGATCGCGTTCGAGGGCCACGCGTTCTTCGGCCCGGTGATCAGCAAGGCGCCGCGCGGCGAGGAGGCGGGCCGGATGTGGGACGCGTTCGTCACGCTCTCGGCCTACGACCACTTCTACGAGCTCAAGCGCAGCCGCACCGAGGATCTCGACTTCACCTGACCGGCAGTCCTAGCGTGGGTTCATGACGAGCCATCACGCGCAGGACAGCTGGGGAGACGACGTCCGGGTGCTCACGCGGGCGGTGGATCAGGCCGGTGACGTCCTCGACCAGGTGCACCGAGACCGCCTGAAGCGCCCGACCCCGTGCGAGGGCTGGGACGTCGCGGCGCTCGCCGACCACCTGGTCGCGGCGCCGGCGACCTTCCTCGCGATGGCGCGCGGCGAGCAGCCGGACTGGTCGGCCCGGCCCCCGCACGTCGAGGAGGAGTGGGGCCCGGCGTTCCGGGTCGCCGGCGACGACCTCGTCCACTGGTGGCACGAGAACGCCGGCGAGGCTGAGTCGAGCGCGGACATGGCGACCGCCGAGCTCGCGGTGCACTCGTGGGACCTGGCGACCGCGATCGGGTTCCCGGTCGACCGCCTCGACCCGGAGATCGCGGAGCGCGCGTTGGCGTTCCTGCAGGCCGGGCTGACGGCCGAGAACCGCGGGCCGGTGTTCGGACCCGAGCAGCCCGCCCCCGACGGCGCCGGGCCCTACGAGCGGCTGGCCGCGTTCGCCGGGCGCTCGGTCGGCTGACCTCGCCCGGAGGGCTCAGCTGCCGGCGGCACCGGCGGCCGCGGTGGTCGCCGCGACCGCGGTGATGGCCGCCGTCGAGGCCGTGATGGCGTCGCGGACGGCCTTGGCCGCCCAGTCGCCCCGGGCGATCGTCTTGGCCCGCTTGCGCACCTCGCCGGCAGTGAGGCCGTCGTGGTCGACGACCTTGTGGGGCTTGTCGATCGCGGAGAGCAGCGCGACCAGCGCGCCGGTGCGCTCGTCGGGCTCGGCCCCCTGGACGAGCGCAGCGGTGAGCTGCCGGCGCACCTCCTGCTCGTGGCTGGAGTCCACCGCCGGCCACCGGGTGCGCGGGAACAGGCCGAGCACGCGGTCGTCGTGTCGCTCGAGGAGGCCCCTCTCGGCCAGCCGGTCCGCGAGCGCGTCCTTCGTGCCCTTGCCGAGTCGCTGCACGAGGTCCTGGGCGGTGCGCGGCCGGTCCGCGATGACGTCGTACGCCGCGCGCAGCACCGGGTCCGCGGGAGGGGCGCCGGCCACGGCCCGGACCTTGGCGGAGCGCCACATGCTGGTCTTCTCCTCGACCTCGACGGCGCCGGTGATCGCGAGCTCGACGAGGAGCGCGCCGCCCAGCACGGTCTGCGGATAGGACGTCAGCGTGAGCTTGCCGCTCTCGTCGTCGAGCAGCAGGAGGAGCATGTCCTCGGCGATCAGGATCTCCACCTTGCTGACGGTAGCGCGACGGCGCCGGCGAAGCCGCTCGCCTCCCTCCCTAGGATTGGGCCCATGAGCAAGGTTCTCTCCGCCACCGCATGGCCGTATGTCAACGGCCCGCGTCACATCGGTCACGTGGCCGGTGTGTACGTGCCCGCCGACGTCTTCAGCCGGTACATGCGGATGGCGGGCCACGACGTGCTCATGGTCTCCGGCTCGGACGAGCACGGCACGCCGATCCTGATCGCGGCCGACGAGGCGGGCCTGGCACCGCAGGAGCTGGCCGACAAGAACCACCGGATCATCGCCGAGGACCTCGTGTCCCTCGGGCTGACCTACGACCTCTACACCCGCACGACCGCCCGCAACCACCACCTGGTCGTGCAGGAGCTGTTCCTGGGCGTCTACGAGAACGGGTACTTCGTCGAGCAGACGACGTACGGCGCCATCTCGCCGTCCACCGGACGCACCCTGCCCGACCGCTACATCGAGGGCACCTGCCCGATCTGCGGCTACGACGGCGCGCGCGGCGACCAGTGCGACAACTGCGGAAACCAGCTCGACGCGCACGACCTGATCGACCCGCGCTCGAAGATCAACGGCGAGGTGCCGGAGTTCATCGAGACCCAGCACTTCTTCCTCGACCTGCCGGCGCTGGCCGACGCGCTGGGGGAGTGGCTCGACGAGCGCGAGGCATCCGGCACCTGGCGGCCGAACGTGATCCGGTTCAGCCAGAACATCCTCAAGGAGATCCGGCCGCGGGCGATGACCCGCGACATCGACTGGGGCATCGCCGTGCCGCTCGAGGGGTGGCGGGACAACCCGACCAAGAAGCTCTACGTGTGGTTCGACGCGGTCGTCGGCTACCTGTCCGCCTCGATCGAGTGGGCGCGGCGTCTCGGCGAGCCGGAGCGGTGGCGCGAGTGGTGGAACGACCCCGAGGCGCTGTCGTACTACTTCATGGGCAAGGACAACATCACCTTCCACAGCCAGATCTGGCCGGCCGAGCTGCTGGCCTACGGCGGCAAGGGCACCAAGGGTGGCTCGCCGCGGGAGTACGGCGAGCTGAACCTCCCCACCGAGGTCGTCTCCTCGGAGTACCTCACGATGGAGGGCAAGAAGTTCTCGAGCTCGCGGCGGGTGGTCATCTACGTGCGCGACCTGACGAGCCGCTACCAGGTGGACGCGTTCCGCTACTTCGTCGCGGCGGCGGGTCCGGAGAACCAGGACTCCGACTTCACCTGGTCGGAGTTCGTGCGCCGCACCAACGACGAGCTCGTCGCCGGCTGGGGCAACCTGGTCAACCGCACGGCGAACCTCATCGCGAAGAACTTCGGCGAGATCCCCGCCGCCGGCGAGCTGACGGCCGAGGACCAGGCGCTGCTCGACTCCGTCGCGTTGGCGTTCGACGTCGTGGGCGACCTGATCGGTCGGCATCGGCAGAAGCAGGCGATCGGCGAGGCGATGCGCGCGGTCGCGGAGGTGAACAAGTACGTCTCCGACACCGAGCCGTGGAAGCTCAAGGGTGAGGACCAGCGCGAGCGGCTGGCGACGATCCTCCACGTCGTCGCCCAGTGCGTCGCCGACCTCAACGTGGTGCTCAGCCCGTTCCTGCCGTTCTCGGCCAACGAGGTCGACAAAGCACTCGGCGGCGCGGGCGACCTCGCCCCGATGCCGCGCCTGGAGGACGTCGAGGACCTCGACGGCGGCGCGCCGTACCCGATCATCACCGGCGAGTACTCCGGCTTCCCCGCATGGGCCCGCCGGCCGATCGCGGTCGGCACCCCCGTGGCCAAGCCGACCCCGATCTTCACCAAGCTCGACCCGTCGGTGGTCGACGAGGAGCTCGCCCGTCTCGGCGGCTGAGACGACACGGCTCAGGTGTCCCGCACCCGGCCGCGCAGCGCCTTGGTCTGGCCGCGCTGCTTCTTGGCGTCCAGGCGCCGCCGCTGCGAGCCGCGGGTCGGTTTCGTGGGGCGCCGGGGCGGGGGCGGCGGAGCGAGTGCCTCGCGGATCATCGCCGCGAGCCGCTCGCGCGCCGCGACGCGGTTGCGGTGCTGGGAGCGGTGCTCGGAGGCCACGATCCGCACCGGCGAACCGAGCCGGCCCACGAGCCGTGCGCGTTGGGCGTCGTCCAGCGCGGTCGAGGCCGACACGTCGTACTCCAGCTCGACCCGGCTGTCGGTCGTGTTGACCGACTGCCCACCCGGACCCGGCGAGCGGGAGAACCGCTCGACGAGCTCGGCGTCCGGGATGACGACCCCCGACGGCAGGCCCGGCCCCGGGGGGACCGCGAGGCTCATCCCCGCTTGCGCCACTCGATCGCCGGGCAGGTGTCCATGACCATGGCGACCCCGGCCCGGGTCGTGCGGGCGAACGCGTCCTCGTCGACGACCCCCAGCTGGAACCACACGGCCTTGGCGCCGATGGCCACCGCCTGGTCGGCGAACTCCCCGGCCGCCTCCGAGCGCCGGAAGACGTCGACGACGTCGACGGGGAAGGGGATGTCGGCGAGCGAGGCGTAGCCCTGCTCGCCCAGCACGGTCGGGGCGTCGGGATGCACCGGGACGATCCGCTTGCCGCGCTGCTGGAGCAGGGCGGCGATGGAGTACGCCGTGCGGGTCTGGTCGCCCGAGAGGCCGACCACCGCCCAGGTCTCGCAGTCGTCGAGCATGAAGCG
>NZ_JANINT010000182.1 GCF_024509035.1 Nocardioides sp.
CGTCCTCGACGACCAGCTCGGCGTCGTACCGGTCGGCGAGGACGCGCTCCACGAGGGCGCGCGGGTCGACGGGCTGCATGTCGAGGCGAAGCGTCCCGCGCTGGATCTGCGCGGCGGTGAGCAGGTCGGCGGTGAGCGCGTCGAGGATGCGCGCCTGGCGGGCCATCGACTCCGCCAGCCGTCCGAGCTCGTCCTGGGTGAGGTCGCCGCCGAGCTGCAGGGTCTCGGCGGTCCCGCAGATGACCGCGACCGGCCCGCGCACCTCGTGGGCCGAGGTGGCGATCGCGCGACGCAGCAGCGCGACGTCCTCGGCGCCGGAGTCGAGGTAGACGCACAGCGACCAGCCCGTACGCCGGACGGTCGCGCGCACCCGCCCGGTCTCGAGCGGCACCTCGAAGGAGGTGTCGGCGTCCAGGCGGTGGGCGGAGACCAGCGTGGCCAGGTCGGGCGAGACCACGCCGAGCGGCGACCCGGGCGCCACGGCGACGCCCAGCAGCCGCTGCGCGACGGTGTTGGCGTAGACGACGCGGAACAGCGGCTCGTCGGCCAGCTCGAGCACACCGAACGGCGCCATCCCCAGCGCCTCCCACGCCGACACCTGCGGGCCGACCGGCGGCGCGGCCTCGCGCGAGTCCACGGCGGCGCCCGGCGCGGGCGCGGACGTCGGGGCAGACGTGGCGGCGGACGTCGGGGTCGCCGGAGCCAGCCGGCGCGCGTCGACGGCGTGCACCAGCGGGGTGCCCTCCGAGAGGGCCCGACCGCGCCCGCCCCGCTCGGCCAGGTCACCGATGCTCGCGATGATCGAGCGCAGCGGCGCGCCCTTCTGCACGTAGCCGTCCGCGCCCCGCGCCAGCGCCCGGTCCGACATCGTCGTGGGTCCGAAGCCGGAGAGCACGACGATCGTCGCGTCGGGCACGAGCCGCCGGATCGTCGGCAGCGCCTCGAGGCCGTCGAGCACCGGCATCGACAGGTCGAGCAGCACGACGTCGGGCCGGTGCTCGCGCACCACCTCGATGCCCTCCTGGCCGTCGCCGGCCTCGCCGACGACGACGTACGACGCCCGCTCGAGCGCGATCCGCAGCAGGGCCCGCAGGTCCGGGGTGTCGTCGATGACGACCACGCGTCGCGGCGGCGCAGGGTCCGTCTCGACGCTCATCTCTCAACCCTCTCGTCGGCGACTGCCCCGGCCGCTGGAGTCGGCTCACCGTAGATCCGCGGCCTCGGCGGCGTCATCGCCTTGCCCGACATCGCCCGCGGGTGGTCCAGATCAGTCCGGGCGGCCGGTCGGAGCCGAGACCCGCGCCGGGGCCCGGGTGCGCTCGTCGGTGCGGGCGCCGGCCAGCTGCGGGCCGGTGAGGAACAGGGCCGAGGTGAGGTCGGCGCCGCGCAGGTCGGCTCCCCGCAGGTCGGCGCCGAGCAGGTCGGCCTGATCGAGGACGACGTCGCGCAGGTCGACCCCGATCAGCAGGGCGCCGCGCAGCGACGCCGAGTGCAGGTCGCGCCCGCGCAGGTCCTGGCCCGCGAGGTCGGCGTGGGCGAGGTCGGGGCCCGCGGGGTCGCGCAGCCGGGCGCTCGCGGCGGTGAGGAGTCCGCCGCACTCGTCCTGGAGCTCGTCGAGGTCGGTGGTGAGGATCTCGACGGGCGTCGCGTCGCGCAGGACACGCAGCCGTTGCGCGAGCGCCTCGGCCGCCGGGTCGGGGGAGCGCTCGGCGACCTCGTCGAGGTGCAGCAGCATCTCGTGGACGCGACGCATCGCGGACAGGACGGCGGCCATCTCGCCCAGCTCGCCCTCACCGGCCGCGTCGCGCCACGAGGCCCCGGCGTACGTCACCTGGGTGACCTGCTGGCCGGCGCCGAAGCAGTCGAACGTGACGCAGCTGGGCCAGCCGAGCTCGGTGAGGTCGGCGTGGATCTCGCACCGGTCGTCGGTTCGCAGGTGGTGGCAGGGCACACCCCCGGCCTTGTCGGCGCCGAAGCCGCCCGCGCGTCGGTAGGGCAGCAGCACGCAGCACAGCGCGTGGCAGCGGGCGCAGTCGGCCGTCAGGTCCAGCCGGGACGGCGGGTGGGAAGTGGGCACGCTGCCATCCTCCCTGACCTGCGACAATTTCCCAGAGTTGAGTGGAACAGACTCAACTTTCGACGCGTTCAACCCAGTGGTTGGACACAGTGGCGGGCCGGGGGTGCCCGCACAGTGACGCAGAGCGATCCCACGAGGAGAATCACCACATGAGCCAGTTCGGTGCCGAGAAGTTCACCACCCGCAGCCGGGAGGCGATCGAGTCCGCCCAGCTGTCGGCGACGACCGCGGGCAACACCTACACCGAGCCGATCCACCTGCTGGTCGCCCTGCTGCTCCAGGAGGACGGGACGGCCGCCAACCTGGTCGCGAAGGCCGGTGTCGACGTGCCCGCCCTGGTGCGCACCGCCGCCGCCGAGCGCGACAAGCTCCCGAAGGCGACCGGGTCGACCGTCCAGCAGCCCAGCGGCTCCGCGGCGCTGACCCGCGTGCTCGCCGGCGCACTCGACCTCGCCGCGGGCATGAAGGACGACTACGTCGCCAGCGAGCACCTGCTGATCTCGCTGGCCACCGTCGAGAGCAGCGCCAGGACCGTGCTCACCGGTGCCGGCCTGAGCGCCGACGGGCTGCGCGAGTCGCTGAGCGCCGTGCGCGGCAACCGGCGCGTGACCAGCCAGGACGCGGAGTCGACGTACGAAGCGCTCGACAAGTACTCCGTCGACCTCACCCAGGCCGCCCAGGAGGGCCGGCTCGACCCGGTGATCGGCCGCGACGCCGAGATCCGCCGCGTCGTGCAGGTGCTCTCGCGGCGCACCAAGAACAACCCCGTGCTGATCGGCGAGCCCGGCGTCGGCAAGACCGCCGTCGTCGAGGGTCTCGCCCAGCGCGTGGTCGCCGGCGACGTGCCCGACTCGCTCAAGGGTCGCCGGGTGCTCAGCCTCGACCTGGCCGCGATGGTCGCCGGGGCGAAGTACCGCGGCGAGTTCGAGGAGCGGCTCAAGGCCGTGCTCGAGGAGATCAAGGCCGCCGAGGGCCAGGTCATCACGTTCATCGACGAGCTCCACACCGTCGTCGGCGCGGGCGCCGGGGGCGACTCCGCGATGGACGCCGGCAACATGCTCAAGCCGATGCTCGCCCGCGGGGAGCTGCACATGATCGGCGCGACCACGCTCGACGAGTACCGCGAGCGCATCGAGAAGGACCCCGCGCTCGAGCGCCGTTTCCAGCAGGTCTTCGTCGGCGAGCCGAGCGTCGAGGACACCATCCAGATCCTGCGCGGCATCCAGGAGAAGTACGAGGCCCACCACGGCGTCCGCATCACCGACGCCGCCCTGGTCGCGGCCGCGACGCTCTCCGACCGCTACATCAGCGGCCGCCAGCTGCCCGACAAGGCGATCGACCTCATCGACGAGGCCGCCTCGCGACTGCGCATGGAGATCGAGTCCTCGCCCGAGGAGATCGACCAGCTGCGGCGCTCGGTCGAGCGACTGAAGATGGAGGAGTTCGCGCTCGCCAAGGAGTCCGACGAGGCCTCCAAGGAGCGCCTGGACAACCTGCGCCGTGACCTCGCCGACCGCGAGGAGGAGCTGCGCGCGCTCGAGGCCCGTTGGGAGCGGGAGAAGTCCACGCTCGAGGGCGAGGGCGAGCTGCGCCGCCAGCTCGACCAGCTGCGCATGGAGGCCGACCGGCTCCAGCGCGAGGGCGACCTCGGCAAGGCCAGCGAGCTGCTCTACGGACGCATCCCCGCGCTCGAGCAGCAGATCGAGGCCGCCGCGGCCGCGGAGCGCACCGACATCGAGCCGCTCGTCGGCGAGGAGGTCGGCGCCGAGCAGATCGCGGAGGTCGTCGAGGCCTGGACCGGCATCCCCACCGGCCGGATGCTCGAGGGCGAGACCGCCAAGCTGCTGCACATGGAGGACGTCATCGGCGAGCGGCTGATCGGCCAGCGCGCCGCGGTCACGGCCGTCAGCGACGCCGTACGCCGCTCGCGCGCCGGCATCAGCGACCCCCACCGGCCCACCGGCTCCTTCCTGTTCCTCGGACCCACCGGCACCGGCAAGACCGAGCTGGCCAAGTCGCTGGCCGACTTCCTCTTCGACGACGAGCGCGCGATCGTGCGCATCGACATGAGCGAGTACGGCGAGAAGCACTCGGTCGCCCGGCTCGTCGGGGCGCCTCCCGGCTACGTCGGCTACGACGAGGGCGGCCAGCTCACCGAGGCGGTCCGCCGCCGGCCCTACTCGGTGGTGCTGCTCGACGAGGTCGAGAAGGCCCACCCCGAGGTCTTCGACATCCTGCTGCAGGTGCTCGACGACGGCCGGCTCACCGACGGCCAGGGCCGCACGGTCGACTTCCGCAACACGCTGCTCATCCTCACCAGCAACCTGG
>NZ_JANINT010000183.1 GCF_024509035.1 Nocardioides sp.
GACGTACGTCGAGCTGCACGTCGAGCAGGGCCGCAACCTCGTCGACCGGGGCGCGGCGATCGGCGTGGCCAGCGAGATCTGGCCGCACGGGCGCTACCGGTTCGACTTCAGCGGGGTGGCCGACCACGCCGGCACCACGCGGATGGAGGACCGCGCCGACCCGATGCTCACCTATGCGTTCGCCGCGCTCGGCGCCAACAAGCAGGCGCGGCTGGCCGGTGAGCGGGCGACTTTCGGGCGGGTCGAGGTGACGCCGAACGGCACCAACGCGGTCCCCTCGCACGTCACCGCCTGGCTCGACGCCCGCTGCGCGACCGAGTCGTCGCTGTCCTCCTTGGTCGAGGGCATCACCACGCAGGCGACCGACCGGGCCTCGCGGGACGGGACGTCCCTGGCGGTGACGGCCGAGTCGGTGTCGCCGGCCGTGGTCTTCGACCGCGCCCTCGCCGCCAAGGTGGCCGCCGACCACGAGGGCGGCGACTGGCCGGTCATCCCGACCCAGGCCGGCCACGACGCCGGCATCGTGTCGATGGCCGGCATCCCGTCCGCGATGCTGTTCGTCCGCAACCCGACCGGCGTCTCGCACTCCCCGGCCGAGCACGCGGAGCTCCCCGACTGCCTGGTCGGCGTCTCGGCCCTGGCCGACACCCTCGAACGGCTCGCCCGGTGAGCAGGTCCTCCTCGTCGTACCTCCTCGAGCGGGCCTGGGTCGACGGCGCCGTCCGCGACGACGTGCTCGTCGAGATCGCGGACGGCCGGATCACCGCGGTGACACCAGCCGCGCCGGCCGGGGACGTCCCGAACCTCGCCGGCCTCACCGTCCCGGGGCTGGTCAACGACCACAGCCACGCCTTCCACCGGGCGCTGCGAGGGCGGACCCAGCGGGGGCGGGGGACGTTCTGGACGTGGCGCGAGCAGATGTACGCCGTGGCGGAGCGGCTCACCCCGGACAGCTACTTCGTGCTTGCGCGGGCGACGTTCCGGGAGATGGTGGCGGCCGGCTACACGAGCGTCAGCGAGTTTCACTACCTCCACGACCCCGAGCCCGCCACGGGGGAGGCGTTGAGGCACGCCGCCGAGGAGGCCGGCATCAGGCTCACGCTGCTCGACGCCTGCTACGTCAGCAGCGGGTTCGGCGCCCCGCCCGAGGGCGTCCAGCGACGCTTCACCGACGGCACCGCGCAGCGGTGGGCCGAGCGCGTCGGCGACGGGCCGGCGGCGATCCACTCCGTGCGCGCGGTGCCGCGCGACCAGCTGCACGTCTTCCGCGGACGCGCGCCACTGCACGTCCACCTCAGCGAGCAGCAGCAGGAGAACGACGCCTGCCTGGCGGCGTACGGCGTCACCCCGACCCGGCTGCTCCACGACGAGGGCCTGCTCGGGCCGGGGACCACGGTCGTGCACGCCACCCACCTCACCGACGACGACATCGCCCTGCTCGGCAACACCCGCACCAACGTCTGCATCACGCCCACCACCGAGCGCGACCTCGCCGATGGCATCGGCCCGGCGCGGCGGCTCGCCGATGCCGGCTGCCCGATCAGCGTCGGCAGCGACAGCCACGCGGTCGTCGACCCGTTCGAGGAGCTGCGCGGCCTCGAGATGGACGAGCGCCTCGCGACCCAGGAGCGCGGGCACTGGTCGGCCGCCGAGCTGCTGAGCATCGGCACCCGCGGCGCGAGGATCGCCGTCGGCGAGCCCGCCGACCTCGTCACGATCGACACCCGGAGCACCCGCACCGCCGGCACCGGCTCCGACGAGAACACCGCGGTCTTCGCCGCCACCGCCGCCGACGTCACCCACGTGGTGATCGGCGGAAGCGTCGTCGCGACCGGTGACGACCGCGCCGAGATCGGCCGTGAGCTCGAGGCCGCGATGGAGGCACTGTGGGAGAAGGCACTGTGGCAAGCACGCTGATCACCCACATCGGCGAGCTGGTCACCAACGACCCGCGAGCAGACGACCTGCTCGGCGTGATCGAGCAGGCCGCGATCGTCATCGAGGGCGCCCACGTCGCCTGGGTCGGCCGCGCGACGGACGCCCCGCCGGCCGACGAGATGGTCGACGCCGGCGGCCGCGCCGTCATCCCCGGCTTCGTCGACAGCCACAGCCACCTCGTCTTCGCCGGCGATAGGGCGGCCGAGTTCGCGGCCCGCATGACCGGCACGCCGTACGCCGCCGGCGGCATCCGCACCACGGTCGCCGCCACCCGCGCCGCCACCGACGAGCAGCTCAGCGGTCACGTCGCGCGGCTCGTCGCCGAGATGCGCCGCCAGGGCACGACGACGGTCGAGATCAAGAGCGGTTACGGCCTGACCGTCCACGACGAGGCGCGCAGCCTCGCGGTCGCGCGGCTGTTCACCGAGGAGACGACGTACCTCGGCGCCCACGTCGTCCCCGACGGCACCACCGCGGAGGAGTACGTCGAGCTCGTCACCGGCCCGATGCTCGAGGCCGCGCGGCCGCACGCGCGGTGGATCGACGTGTTCTGCGAGCGCGGGGCCTTCGACGCCGACCAGGCGCGCGCGATCCTCACCGCGGGAGCCGAGGCCGGGTTGCGCGGCCGCCTGCACGCCAACCAGCTGACGTACGGCGAGGGCGTCCGGCTCGCCGCCGAGCTCGGCCTGGCCGCGGTCGACCACTGCACCTACCTCAGCGACGCCGACGTCGACGCGCTGCGCGACAGCGGCACGATCGCGACGCTGCTGCCGGGTGTGGAGTTCTCCACCAAGCAGCCCTACCCCGACGCCCGGCGGCTGCTCGACGCCGGCGTGCGGGTGGCGCTCGCCTCGGACTGCAACCCGGGCTCCTGCTTCACCAGCTCGCTGCCCCTGTGCATCGCGCTCGCGGTCCGGGAGATGGGGATGACGCCCGCCGAGGCCGTCCACGCGGCGACCTACCGCGGCGCCCAGGCCCTCGACCGTGCGGACGTCGGGGCCCTGGTACCCGGCCGCCGCGCCGACCTGGTGCTGCTCGACGCCCCCTCGCACGTCCACCTCGCCTACCGCCCCGGCGTGCCGCTCGTGGCTGCCACCTGGGTCGGCGGCCACCCCGGGTAGCGGTCTCCCGCTCAGACCTGGTGGTAGCGGCGCTCCTTCTTCGCGTCGTAGTCGTAGCAGGTGTCGCCCACGAGGTCGCTGGGGACGGCGTAGTGCTCGAGCACGGCGCAGTCCCACGCGTCCTGGGTGCCCTCGATCTCGCGCCACCGGCCGTCGACGGACGCCCAGAGGGCGGCGTAGCCACCGCACTCGTTGACGCTGCCGACGGCGTACCCGGCGGTGCTGACGAACTCGACCATGATGCCGACGGTGGCCTCCGAGCAGGAGGCGTGGTCGACGACCCGCTGCGCGGTGCGGCCGATGAAGCGCTTGAACGCGGCGGGCGAGCGACGCAGCTGGGCGGCGTCGCGGGGCCCGCGCACGAGGACGCCGGGCGACTCGCCGCCGGCGTACGCGATCACCTCGCCCGGGCGGTCGGGTGCGGCGGTCGTGGGCGCGGAGCCGGCCGGCGGGGTGGCAGGGGTGCTGGGCGAGGAGCCGGCGGAGGTGCTGGTCGAGGTGCTGGGCGAGGAGCTGGCGGAGGTGCCGGTCGAGCTGTCGGTCGACGGGGCGACGGAGGTGGCACCGGGGTCCGGCGTGGCGTCCGAGGACGCAGGGCTCTCGCTGGGCGCGGTGTCGGCGGACACCGGCTCCGCGCTGTCCCCGCAGCCGGTCAGCGTGACGGCGACTCCCAGGCAGGCGGCCACCAGGACGGCGCGGGAGGGCCGGGCGGATCGGCAGGGGCGATGGAAGGAGCTCATATGTGGTCTGACGCGCCGGGCCGGTCGCCGCGTTGCACCCCGGGCAGGCCACCTAAGACCCCCTCAGGCCACAGATAAGGCAGTTGTCCGATGTGAGGGCCTACCTCAGGGAGCGAGTCTCGGTCTCGTCACCGAGGAGCTGAGGAGCCCACCATGTACGACAACAACGCGCACCGCGACTACGTGAAGACCGAGCTGGAGTACCGGCTCAACCGGGTGCAGGCCGACCTGGCCGGCCGCCGCAAGCGGCGGGCGCTGGTACGCCGGAGCAGGGACGTCGACGGTCTGACCTGGACCTCCGTGCGCTGACGGCGCGCGGCGATGCCCCAGCGCGTCCTGACGCTCGTCCCCGACACCGGCACCGACGCTGCGACTAATCAGGAGCACCCGACAACAGAACACGCGATCATGGACGGCGTGCCCGCACACACGAGCCGGACTCTGGTCGGACGAGACGCCGAGCTGACGGAGATCGCTTCGTTGCTCGGCGTCCGTGCGCCCGGGTCGGGCACGGACCCGCAGGACCCGACGGGCTCCCCGACGGGCTCCACGACGGGCTCCACGACGGGCTCCACGACGGGCTCCACGACGGGCTCCACGACGGGC
>NZ_JANINT010000184.1 GCF_024509035.1 Nocardioides sp.
TGCCGACGACGCCGACCTTGGCGATCTCGTGCCGGAAGGTCGGCTGCTCGTCGGCGGACGGGGTCCGGTCGTCGGGGACCACGACGGGGCTGTCGTGGGTCTCGTAGGTGTAGAAGCCGCGGCCCGTCTTGCGACCCAGCATGCCGGCGGTGACCATCTGCTTGAGGAGCGGCGTCGGCGCGTGCAGCCGGTCGCGGCCCTGGTGGTACATCGTCTCGAGGATCTCGTACGCCGTGTCGAGGCCGATCAGGTCCAGCAGCGCCAGCGGGCCCATCGGGTAGCCGCAGCCGTAGCGCATGGCGGCGTCGATGTCCTCGCGGGAGGCGTACTTGCCCTCGTACATCGCCACGGCGTGGTTGAGGTAGCCGAACAGCAGGGTGTTGGCGATGAATCCCGCCTTGTCACCGCACACGACCGGCGACTTGCCGAGGCTGGTCACCAGCGCGGTCACGTCGTCGAGCACCGACGGCTCGGTGACGACGGTGCGCACCACCTCGACCAGCGCCTGCACCGGCGCGGGGTTGAAGAAGTGGACGCCCACGACCCGGCCCGGGCGAGAGTTGGCCGTGGAGATCTCGGTGACCGACAGCGAGGAGGTGTTGGTGGCGAGGATCGCCTCCGGGGACACGATCGTGTCGAGCTCGCGGAAGATCGCCTTCTTGATCTCGATCGACTCCACGACCGCCTCGATGACGAACCCGGCGTCGGCCAGGTCCGCGAGCGAGGTGGTGAACGTGATCCGGTCGAGCAGCTCGGTCTTCTCGCCCTCGGTCATCTTCTCGCGCTTCACCGCGCGGGCGGTGGAGTGCTCGAGGTACTGCCGGCCGCGCGCCAGGGAGTCGTCGTCCTTCTCGACGCCGACCACGGCGTGCCCGGCGCGGGCGAAGACCTCGGCGATGCCGGCACCCATCGTGCCCAGGCCGATGACGCCGATGGTGGTGAACGGACGCGGGGCGCCGGACGCGGGAGTCTCGGGGGTGCTGGTCATGCCGCGCATCGTGCCACGGGCCGGAGAGGCCGGTCACCGTGACTTAGTTCACCCGCCAGTAACTTACGCGGCCGTCCGTCGCCCCATTCGTCTCAGGTCGACGCCCACCTTGCCGAAAGGGTGACTGTCGGTGCATGCCCTCCGACGTCGTTGCGAACGAAGGGACTCCCATGCCGCGTGACGCGTCGCCCGAACGCCCGCTCCGCGCCCTGGTCGCCGGCACGCTCGGCGTCCTCGTGGTCCTGCAGGTCGTCGCGGCCCTGCTCGTCGACGGCTCCGGGCTGCTCGCGCTGCTGATGGCCTCCGCGGCCCTGACCCTGGCCACCGCGGTGGTCCTGGACCGACAGGTGATCGCCCCGTGGACCCGCGCTTCGACGTACGTCGAGGCACTCGCCGACGGCGACCTGACCCGGGTGCGGACCGAGGGGCCCGACGGGCCGCTCGCCCAGGCGCTCGCGACGGTCGGCGACCGGACCCGCGTCGCGATCCGCGACGTCGCCGACTCGGTGGGGTCCCTCAACGGGACCGCGGAGTCGGTGGCCGCCAACGCCGAGGCGATGGGCCAGACCTTCGCGGAGACCTCGACGCGGGCAGCCGAGGTGAGCAGTGCCGCCGGCGTCGTGTCGAGCAACGTCGCCGCCGTCTCGACGGGGGCCCGGGAGATGAGCGACTCGGTGACCGAGATCGCCCGCAACGTCACCGAGGCCGTCGCCGTCGCCCAGGAGGCCGTCTCGATGGCGGCCGAGGCGGCCGCGGTGATGGCGGAGCTCGACGGCGCGAGCGAGCGGATCGGCGACGTCGTCCGGCTCATCACCGCGATCGCCGGGCAGACGAACCTCCTGGCCCTCAACGCGACGATCGAGGCTGCTCGCGCCGGTGAGGCCGGCAAGGGCTTCGCCGTGGTGGCCAGCGAGGTCAAGGGCCTCGCCCAGGAGACCGCGCGCGCCACGGAGGACATCAGCGAGCAGGTCGGCGCCCTCCAGGACGGCAGCCGGGCGGCCGTCGCGTCCCTCGAGCGCACGCAGGAGGTCGTCGCACGGTTCGCCGACTACCAGGCGACGATCTCGAGCGCGATCGAGGAGCAGGCGGCGACCACCGCGGAGATGAGCCGGCGCCTCCTCGAGGCGGCCGACGGGTCGCAGCAGATCGCCGACACCGTCGGATCGGTGGCCGCCTCGACGGCCCTGGCCATGGAGCAGCTCACGAACACCCGGAGGGCCGCGGGCGAGCTCTCCAGCCTCTCCTCCGACCTGGGCGCGGTCGCCGACCGGTTCCGGCTGCCGGAGCTGGAGGTCGTCGTCCACGACATCGGGACACGCGGAGGGGTCGCGCTCGAGGTCGACGGCGTCGTGTCGGTCACGCACGCTCCGGACCTGCAGGCGGTCGTGGTCCGGTGGCTGCGCTACCAGGACCAGGCCGTGAAGCCCGCTCTGGGCAAGCAGCTGGAGCTGATCCGGCAGCACGCCCTGCGCACCGTGGTCGTCGACTCCCGCGAGGCCGTGGGTGCCTACTCGGCCGAGATGAACCGCTGGATCGGCGAGGACTTCGTGCCGCTCCTGGAGCGCACGACGATGAAGGCGTTCGTCACGGTCGTCCCTCGCAGCGCGGTCGCCGACCTCGCGAACAAGGGCTGGCAGGAGGGCCACGACGGTCTCGGCTTCCAGATGGTGGAGGTCGCCTCGATGGCCGAGGCCGAGGAGATCGCCCGGTGGGCCTGCCGCGGCTGAGCGCGTTCCCGGGCGCACCGTCCCTTACGCTGCTCCGGTCGGATCCGTCGTGGTGCTGAGGTGTGCTCGTGAGATTGGTCGTTGCCCGCTGCCAGGTCGACTACGCCGGACGGCTGACCGCCCACCTCCCGATGGCGACGCGGGTGCTCATGATCAAGGCCGACGGGTCGGTCCTGGTCCACTCCGACGGCGGTTCCTACAAGCCGCTGAACTGGATGTCCCCGCCCTGCACGTTCCGTGAGGGCACCACCGACGACGGCCAGGTCGAGTGGACGGTCACCAACCCGAAGAGCGACGACACCCTCCGGATCCTCATCGAGGAGGTCCTGCACGAGTCGCTCCACGAGCTGGGCGTCGATCCGGGCCTGCAGAAGGACGGTGTCGAGAAGCACCTCCAGGAGCTGCTCGCCGAGCACCCGGCCACCCTCTCCCCCGGGCTGACGCTCGTGCGCCGCGAGTACCCCACCGCCATCGGTCCGGTCGACCTGATGTGCAAGGACGCCGAGGGGCGCAGCGTCGCGGTCGAGATCAAGCGCCGCGGCGAGATCGACGGGGTTCTTCAGCTGGAGAGATATCTGGATCTGCTGAACCGCGATCCCTTGCTGACGAGCAAGGGGCCGGTGCGCGGGATCCTCGCCGCCCAAGAGATCAAGCCGCAGGCCCGGGTCCTCGCGGGAGACAAGGGCATCGCCTGCGCCTTGGTCGACTACGACGCCCTGCGTGGCCTGGACGACCCGACTGCACGCTTGTTCTGATGGGTAGGCGGTCGATGCCGTCCACAGGCGTCCGCCACGTCGCTGGCGGCTCTCGAGAACCCGACATACGGTGACGGGCATGACGAGCGATCCCAACATGAGTCGCCGCGTGACCCGGCTCGAGAACGACAAGGAATCGATCTACGAGCTCATCACCGAGGTCAGGTCCACCCAGGACGAGCACACCCGGCGCTTCGATCGCATCGAGAACACCCTCAACGAGGTCGTCCGGCGACTTCCAGAGCCATCGTGAGCTCCACCGTCTGCACGGATCTCGGGTCATGACGAAGCTCGGACCGCCGGACACACCTGGCTGGACGCTGGTCGGTGGTCGTTCCTACGCCGACTGAGTGCCGGACCTACCGGACGACCTGTGGGACCTGGACTGGCGAACCACCGGCGAGTCGATCCGAGTGACCGACCCGCTCTACGGAAACCAGCGGTCGCTGCCGGTCGTAGAGATCGACGCCGCCGATGGGGCTGCGAGGTTTGCCGCCGACGAAGTCTCGAACGGCGTCTTCCTGTTCGCGGTACCTCGCGTCCTGTGATGTGCCCCAAGCGGCGGTCAAGGACTGCATCGACGGCGTCGAGCAGCTGACCCGCTACCTCGAGCTGCTCAACCGCGACCCGCTGCTGGCACCGGTCCGCGGCATCTTCGCCGCCCAGGAGATCAAGCCTCAGGCTCGGGTGCTGGCCACCGACCGCGGCATCTCCTGCGCGGTCGTCGACTAGGACGCGCTGCGCGGCCTGGACGACCCGAGCCACCGCCTCTTCTGACCTCCTCGGCGAGCGCCGCCAGCAATCGCACCGGTCGAGGTCCCCGCAGCCGACGCAGGGCGGTGGGTGCGGCGGTGGGCGCCTGATGGTCTGCG
>NZ_JANINT010000185.1 GCF_024509035.1 Nocardioides sp.
CTCCCTGATCGCCGCGTTCGCCCCGAGCATGGAGGTCCTCATCGGGGCGCGTGTCATCCAGGGTCTCGGCGTCGGCGGTCTGACCGCGTTGGTCCAGGTCGTGATCGCGACGATGATCTCGCCGCGCGAGCGCGGCCGCTACTCCGGCTACCTGGGAGCGGTCTTCGCGCTGGCGACCGTCAGTGGCCCGCTGATCGGCGGTGTGATCGTCGACTCCGCGCTCGGCTGGCGCGGCTGCTTCTTCGTGGGTCTGCCGTTCGCCATCGCGGCGTTCTTCCTGCTGCAGAAGACCCTGCACCTGCCGGTCGTGAAGCGTGAGGCCCACATCGACTACCTCGGCGCGACGCTGATCGTCGGCGGCGTCTCGACGCTGCTGGTCTGGGTCAGCCTGGCCGGCAACCAGTTCGCCTGGGCCTCCACGACGACGGCCCTGCTCGTCGCGGTCGGCCTGGTGCTGATCGTCGCGTCGGTGTACGTCGAGGCCAAGGTCGCGGTCGAGCCGATCATCCCGCTGCGGCTGTTCCGCGACCGCACCATCGCGCTGGCGACCTTCGCCTCGGTGATGATCGGCGTCGCGATGTTCGGCTCCACGGTCTACCTGAGCCAGTACTTCCAGACCGCTCGCGGGATGAGCCCCACCGAGGCGGGCCTGATGTCGATCGCGATGGTCGGCGGACTGTTCGTCTCCAGCATCGTCAGCGGGAAGATCATCAGCGACACCGGCCGGTGGAAGCGCTGGCTGGTCGGCGGCATGGTGCTGGTCGTGGTCGGCCTCGCGCTCCTCGGCACGATCGATGAGTCCACCAGCCTGGTCGTGGTCGGTGGCTTCATGGCGATCCTCGGCGTCGGCCTCGGTGCCACGATGCAGAACCTCGTGCTCTCGGTGCAGAACAACGTGACGCTCGCCGACATGGGCGCCGCCAGCTCCGTCGTGGCGTTCTTCCGCTCGATGGGCGGCTCGATCGGCGTCTCGGCCCTGGGCGCGCTGCTCAGCCACCAGGTCGCGACGCAGGTCGCGGACGGCTACACGGCAGCCCAGCGGCCGCCGTCGTTCCCCGCGGGCAGCCACTCCGTGCCCGACGTCGCGTCGCTGCCCGGGTGGGAGCAGAGCATCTGGGAGCACGCGTTCGGCTCGTCCTTCGGCCACATCTTCCTGGTGGCCACGCCGTTCGCCCTGGTCGCGTTCGCCTGCGTCCTGCTCATCCGCGAGGTCCCGCTGCGCACCTCCAACCTCGAGGCGCTGGCCGAGGCCTCGCCCGAGGTCGCCGCGGAGCTGCACGACGCGATCGTGAAGAAGGGGTGACGCACGCGATGGTCGAGACCGAGACGGCACCCCGCACCGACCTGCTCCGCGGGCTCGAGCAGCAGGTCGGGGTCATGGTCCGGCGGATCCGGCGGGTGCTGCGCGAGCGGGCGCTCGCCGTGCACCCCGAGCTGCCGACCTCGTCGTACCTGATGCTCTCCTGGCTGCTCCAGCACGGGCCGCAGCGCGCCTCGGCGATGGCCGACGCGTTCGGCATCGACAAGGGCGCCATCAGTCGCCAGGTGCAGCACCTGGTCGAGCTCGACCTCGTGGACCGTACGCCGGACCCCGACGACGGTCGGGCGACACTGGTGTCGGCCGGCGCGACCGCGGTCGGCCGGATGGCCGCCGTCACCGAGGAGCGGCGACGGTGGCTCGACGAGCGCCTCGGCGACTGGTCGGAGGAGGACCTCACGACGCTCGTCGAGCTCTTGCGCCGCTACAACGTCGCGCTCGAGGAGCACCCGCCCGAGCGGGCGTTCCACTGAGCTCGCTCAGCCGATCCAGACGGCGGTGTCCGGGGGCAGCGTGCCCTCGACCGGGCCGCTGGCCATGAGCACCCGACCCGCGGGCAGCGCCACCGGCTCGGTGCCGCAGTTGACGAGCACGGTGATGGGTCCCCGCCGGAAGCAGAGCACGTGCTCGCCGGCCTCGACGATCTCGATCTCCTCGCCGGCGGTCTCGGAGAACTCCCGGCGAGCCGCCAGCGCCGCGCGGTAGAACGCGAGCGTCGAGTCGGGGTCGCTCGCCTGCGCCTCGACGGTGAGGTCGGCCCACCCGGCGGGCTGGGGGATCCACGGCTGGCCCGCCCCGGGGCCGAAGCCGAACGGCGGCGTCGTCCCGCTCCAGGGGATCGGCACCCGGCAGCCGTCGCGGCCGCCCTCGCCGGTGCGGAGGAAGAACGGGTCCTGGCGGTGCTCCGGTGCGACGTCGACCTCGGGCAGGCCGAGCTCCTCGCCCTGGTAGAGGTACGCCGAGCCCGGCAGCGCCAGCATGGTGAGCGTGGCCGCGCGGGCGCGGGCCAGGCCGGTCGCGCCGCCGCCGTACCGGGTGACGTGGCGGACGACGTCGTGGTTGCTCAGCACCCAGGTGGGGGAGCCGCCGACGAGGCCGACGGCCTCCATCGTGCCGCGCACGACCTCGGTGAACTCCTCCGCCGACCAGGAGGCCAGCAGCCAGGCGAAGTTGAAGGCCTGGCTGAACTCGTCGGGCCGGATGTAGGCGGCCATGGACTCAGGCGTCTGCGTCCAGGCCTCGGCGACCATCATCCGGTCGCCGTCGTACTTGGCGAGCACCTCGTGCCAGCGGCGGTAGACCTCGTGAACCTCGGGCTGGTCCCACATCGGCTCGTCGCGGGCCGTGCGCTCGACCATCGGCACGTCGGTCAGGTTGCCGGCGTCGCTGCTCGGGAGCTGGCCGGCGGCGACGACCTGGTCGCGCAGGCCCTCCTCCTTGAACAGGCCGTGGGCGACGTCGACACGGAACCCGTCGGCGCCGCGGTCGAGCCAGAACCGCAGGACGTCGACGAACATGTCGCCGACCTCGGGGTTGCGCCAGTTGAGGTCGGGCTGGCTGCTGTCGAACAGGTGCAGGTAGTACTGCCCGTCGGGAGCCTGCGTCCAGGCGGGCCCGCCGAAGACCGACATCCAGTTGTTGGGCAGCGAGCCGTCGGGCTTCGCGTCGCGGAAGATGTAGCGGTCGCGCTCGGGGCTGCCGGGGCCGGCGGCCAGCGCCGCCTGGAACCACTCGTGCTCGTGGGAGGTGTGGTTGGGCACCAGGTCGACGATCACCTTGAGGCCCAGCTCGTGCGCCCGGTCGACCATCGCGTCGGCGTCGGCGAGCGTGCCGAACAGCGGGTCGATGTCGCGGTAGTCGGCGACGTCGTAGCCGTGGTCGTGCTGCGGGGAGGTGTAGAAGGGGTTGAGCCAGATCGCGTCGACGCCGAGGTCGCGCACGTGCTCCAGCCGCGAGGTGATCCCGCGCAGGTCCCCGATGCCGTCGCCGTCGGCGTCGGCGAAGCTGCGGACGTAGATCTGGTAGGTGACCGCATGCCGCCACCACTCGCTGCCCGGAGCCTGCATTTGATCGTTCAAATTCATGCCGGTCATCCTAGTTGAGTCACGAGAAGTTCGCGGGGTCGACCGCGACCCACACGTGCTCGGCGCGGGCCACGACGCGGCCGTCAGCGTCGTAGATCGTCGAGGCGGTGTGGGTACGCCGCCCCTCGCGCCGGCCGGCCAGCCCGACGACGACGTGCTCCTCGCCGACGCGGGGGAGGGCGTCCACCTGCGCGGTGATCCGGGCCAGCACCATCAGCCGGTCCTCGAGGTCGCCGGCCCAGCCGCCGACGCAGTCGAGGGCCGCCCAGGTCACCGGGACCGTCGCCGCGCCGTCGGCGCCGACGCCGGCGTCCGGCGTCCAGGTCGCCGCCACCCGGGCGGCGCCGTCCTGGTCGGCGACCCGGCCGGGGAAGATCCGCAGGCCGTCGCCCTCGGCCCGGTCGACACCGCACGAGAAGCAGGTCGGGAACGGGTGTGAGGTCAGCCCGGCGTACGACGACTCCGCGGCGCGCGCCTCCGCCGGCGACACGGGCTCGACCACCGGGAGGTCCTCCTCGCTCGGCTCGGCGCGAGCCACGACGCCCTCGCCCAGCGACGCGACGGTGACCCCGTCGACCAGGCTGACCGGCATCGGGGTGTCCAACGGCGGCGGCCGCCGGAGCGAGACCGTGATGCCCATCCCCGGTCCGGACTCGACGAGCGCGGCCAGTGCGCCGGCGGACCACCCACCGTTGCCCGAGGAGGGTGGGCCGCAGAAGCGACGTGGGACGAACAGCTCTGCCATCGAGGACCTTCCGGGCGAGGGGAGGGCATCACGCTGACATGCCGACGCGCTGAGGTCCACCCGCGACCCGGCGTCAGCGGATCTCCTCCCACCGGTCGAGCGCCTCGCGGCGCTCGGCCGCGTGGTCGACGATCGGGTCGGGGTAGCCGGCGGCCAGGCGCTCCTCCGGACGGGGGTCGTGGGGGTCGGT
>NZ_JANINT010000186.1 GCF_024509035.1 Nocardioides sp.
CGGTCGGCGAACTTGACGATCTGCTGGATCAGCTTCTTGCCGCCGTCGTCGGCCGGGTGGGCCTTGCCCGCGATGACCAGCTGGATCGGCCGCTCGGGGTGCAGCAGCAGCGACTTGAGCCGCTCGGGGTCGCGCATCATCAGCGTGAGCCGCTTGTACGACGCCGCGCGCCGGGCGAACCCGATCGTCAGCACGTCGGGGTCGAGCACGGTGTCGATCCAGCTCAGCTCGGCCTTGGCCGCGCCGCGCTTCTCCCACGACTTGCGCAGGCGCCGGCGGGCGTCGACGACGAGGCGCTCGCGCAGCGTGCGCTTGACCGCCCAGATGTCCGCGCCGGGCACCTTGTCGGCCGCGGCCCAGAAGCCGGTCGTGTCGTCGGACTCGGAGTCGGCGCCGACCGAGACGGCGAGCTCGATGACCTCACGGGCGACCCACGACGGCGCGTGGACGCCGTTGGTGATGGAGCCGATCGGGACCTCGGCCTCGTCGAAGGCCGGCCAGAGCCCGTTGAACATCCCGCGGCTCACGTGGCCGTGCAGCTCGGAGACGCCGTTGGCGCGCTGCGCCAGGCGGAAACCCATCACCGCCATGTTGAAGACGGCCGGGTCACCGCCCTCGTAGTCCTCCGCGCCGAGGGCGAGCACCCGCTCGACGGGTACGCCGGGGGTCGGGCCCGCCTCGCTGAAGTACTGCTCGACGAGCGTCAGCGGGAAGCGGTCGATGCCGGCGGGCACCGGGGTGTGGGTCGTGAAGACCGTGGAGGCGCGGCTGACCTCGAGCGCGGTGTCGAAGTCGAGCTTCGGGCCGCCCTCGGCGACCGTCAGCTCGCGGATCCGCTCCAGGCCGAGGAAGCCGGCGTGGCCCTCGTTGGTGTGGAAGACCTCCGGGGCGGCGTGGCCGGTGATGCGGCAGAACGCGCGGATCGCACGGACGCCGCCGACGCCCAGCAGCAGCTCCTGGCGCATCCGGTGCTCGCTGTTGCCGCCGTACAGCCGGTCGGTCACGTCGCGGTAGTGGTCGGGGTTGCCCTCGACGTCGGTGTCGAGCATCAGCAGCGGGACCCGCCCGACGCTCGCGACCCAGATGCGCGCCAGCAGCTCGGGTCCGTCGGGAAGGGCGATGCTGATCATCGCCCGGGCGCCGTTCTCCTCGCGCAGCAGCGAGATCGGCAGGCCGTCGGGGTCGAGGACCGGGTAGGTCTCCTGCTGCCACCCCTCACGCGAGAGCGCCTGCTTGAAGTAGCCGTGGCGGTAGAGCAGGCCGACACCGATGATCGGCACGCCCAGGTCGCTGGCCGCCTTGAGGTGGTCACCCGCGAGGATGCCGAGGCCGCCGGAGTACTGCGGCAGCACCGAGGTGATGCCGAACTCCGGGGAGAAGTAGCCGATCGCCTGCGGACCCTGCTCGCCCCGGGCGAGCCGGCGCTGGTACCACCGGTCCTCGGTCAGGTAGCGCTGCAGGTCCGCGTGGGCGGCGCCGAGGCGGGTGAGGAAGCCGTCGTCGGCCGCCAGCTCCTCGAGCCGGCGGCGCCCCACGGCACCCAGCAGCTTGACCGGGTCGCGTCCGGTCGACTCCCACAGGACGGGGTCGACGGACTCGAAGACGTCCTGGGACTGGGGGTGCCAGGACCACCTCAGGTTGCCGGCGAGATCACCCAGCGCAGCCAGGGACGGGGGCAGGACAGGACGGACGGTGAATCGACGGATCGCACGCACCCGGCGACCGTACAGCCTGATGCTTGGAACGATCAAAGAATGGCGAAAACGTTATCGTGCGGCCCTCGTCACGCCGGTGGGGCGCCCGTCCACATAACGAACCCAGCCGTCCGGCGTTGACCGGAGCATGATCCGCACCCCCCTGCGCCGCGGCCGCCTTCGTGCCGCCTCGCTGGCCCTGCTGACCGCCACCCTGGTCCCCGGGTTCGCGCAGCTGCCGGCCTTCGCCACCAGCGCCACGAGCGCCCCCGCCGCCTCGACGGCCCCCGACGTCACCCACCCCCTCGGCAGCCTCGGCGACCCGGTCGCGGGCCTCACCGACCTCGACGCCCGCGGCAGCGTGCTCCCCTCGCTCGCCCAGCGCTCGGCGGCCGCCCGGCTCGGCGCGGTCGACCTGCGTTGGAACCAGTTCGGTACGCCGGCCTCGATCCTGCCCGCCGACGGCGTGCTCGCGCGGGCCACCTCCAGCGACCCGGTGGTCGCCGCTCGCGCCTGGCTCAGCGACCACGCGGCGGTGTTCGGCATGACCCGCGCCGCGGTCGCCGACCTCGAGCTGGTCAACGACCAGCGCCTCGCCCAGAGCGACGCGCACGCCGTGCTGTTCCGCCAGCGCTTCGGCGGGCTGACCCCCGCGCTGGCGAGCATGGTCACCGTCGGCGTCGCGAACGGCGAGATCGCCTACGTGTCCTCCTCGATCGTGAAGGCCGGCGGCTCCGCGCCCGCCGCGACGCTGAGCCCGGTGCAGGCCTGGGTCAAGGCGGCCGCCAACGTGGGACGCACGCTCGACGGCGGCGTCCTGAGCAAGATCACCTCCCAGGTGGCCGAGGGCTGGACCCGTCTGTCCGTGCCCGGCTACCCCCAGCAGCAGCTGGTCCGGCTGCGCGCGCTCGCGCTGGCCGACGGCTCGGTGCGGCCGGTGTTCGAGACCAACGTGCTGGACGTCCAGAAGGGCTCCGCGTTCGCCTACACGCTGATGGTCGACGGCGTGACCGGCGCCATCCTGCACCGACAGAACCGGGCCGAGAACAGCAGCGACGCCTTCCAGTTCCAGGGCGAGATCACCGCGACCGACTGCGGCCCGAAGCACGAGTTCGAGCTCACCGACGCCAACACCAAGCAGATCGTCGCTGTCGCCTCGGCCCTCAACACCCTCAACGACATCGAGGTCAAGGTCTTCGACCCGCAGGGCCAGCTGCTGGTCGCAGGCGACCTCGGCACCAGCCCCGAGGTGGCGACGTACTCCGCCGACTCGATGCCGGCCGGCATCTACACGATGCAGGTGTGCCCCTTCGCCAGCCCGACCGTGCCGTTCCTGCCGCCGGGCAACTACGTCGCCGCCGTGACCACCAGCGACACCGCCGGCCCCTCGACCGGCGACGTCGGCTTCTCTCCGAAGTGGCGCTACTTCACCGCCAACCCCTCGCTCGACTACTCCCCTGACACCACGCCCGCCAACTCCGTGATCGGCTGCTGGGTCGCGGGCGAGGGCTGCACGTCGCCGTCGGGTCCCTTCCGCAACGTCGCCGCGCCAGGCCCGTGGGACTCGGTCGCCTCGACGGGCGTCGGCTCGATGACGACGATCGGCAACAACGCCAACACCCACGAGGCCTGGCTGAACCCGCTCGCCCCGGGTGGCGCGCTGCAGGCACCGGTCTCGCCGACCAGGGAGTACACCGGCGAGTTCACCGACGCCTGGAACAACTCCCGGTGCGACCCGACCCAGCTGGTGCCGGGCGGCAACGACATCGACGCGTCGGTGACGAACCTGTTCGTCGCGCACAACCGGATGCACGACTACTCCTACTACCTGGGCTTCACCGAGGACAACTACAACCTCCAGCTCGACAACCTCGGTCGCGGCGGGGTCCCCGGTGACCAGGAGGTCGGCAACGCCCAGGCCGGCGCGATCACCGGCGGTCAGCCGTTGCTGCTCGGTCGCGACAACGCCAACCAGATCACGTTGCAGGACGGCGTGCCGGGCATCACCAACCAGTACCTCTTCCAGCCGCTCGCCGGGGCGTTCTACTCCCCCTGCGTGGACGGCGCCCTCGACATGGGCATCGTCGGCCACGAGTACACCCACGCCATCAGCAACCGCATGGTCGGCGGACCCGACGAGGGCCTGACCTCCGAGCAGGGCGGCGCGATGGGCGAGTCGTGGGGCGACCTGACGGCCGGTGAGTACATGTTCAGCCACGGCTACGCCAACGGCGGCAACCCGTGGGCCGTCGGCGTCTACGCCACCGGCAACAAGGCCGTCGCGATCCGTGACTACGCGATCGACAAGAACCCGCTCAACTACTCCGACTACGGCTTCGACAGCACCGGCAACGAGGTGCACGCCGACGGCGAGATCTGGAACGGCACGCAGTGGGAGGTGCGCCAGGCGCTGGTGAAGAAGTGGAACCGCCAGTTCCCCTACACCAACAAGGCGCTCCAGCTGCGCTGCGCGCAGGCGACGGCGACCGGCAGCCCGCTTCCGGCCAGCCAGTGCCCGGGCAACCGGCGCTGGATCCAGCTCGTCTTCGACGCCTTCCTGCTCCAGCAGGGCGCCACGTCGATGCTCGACGCCCGCGACGCCATGCTCGCCGCCGACCGGATGCGGTTCGGC
The DNA here is from genome assembly GCF_024509035.1 of Nocardioides sp. Classification (GTDB taxonomy): domain Bacteria; phylum Actinomycetota; class Actinomycetes; order Propionibacteriales; family Nocardioidaceae; genus Nocardioides. Next base: position 4,327 of record NZ_JANINT010000186.1, read on the forward strand.
GGGAAGGACGTCGCGGTCATGTGGGACGCCTTCGCCAGGCGCGGCATGGGCAAGGGAGCGTCGGTGCCCAACGCCGACTCCGGCGACACTGCGCCGAGCTTCGCCTCGCCCGCCTCGAAGAACGGCACCGTGACCTTCCGCGGCAACCGTCCGGGAAAGATCTACGTCGGTCACTACGAGGCGCGTGCGACGCCGATCGCCGACACGACCTCCGGCGGCAAGCTGAAGAACACCGCGCAGTTCGTCCCGGGTCGCTACGAGATGCTGTTCGTCTCCCCCTCCGGTGGCTTCAAGCGGTTCACGATGGCGGTGAAGCCGGGCAAGCAGACGCTCACCGTCCGGGCCCCGAAGAACCTCGCGGCGAAGAAGAACGGCGCCAAGCTGCTCGGCGCGAGCGAGGGATCGCTCAACGCGCTGGCCCTCATCGACGGGACCGAGCGCACGGCCTGGGGCGGCGTGACCGCGGGCAACGTCGACGAGACCCACCCGTACGTCGCCGTCGACCTGGCCGGCGGGGTCCACACCGTGCGGCGCGTCCAGGTGAGCGCCATGCTCAACCCGGCGCCCGCCGACCCCAACGAGCTGCCGTTCGCGGCCGACCCCGACCCCGACTCGGGCTCGAGGTTCACCGCCCTGCGCCAGTTCGCGCTCGAGGCGTGTGTCCGTGGCTGCGAGACCTCGTCCGCGGTCTGGAAGCGGTTCTACGTCTCGCCCGGCAACGCCTTCCCGGCCGTGCGCCCGCGTCCGGTCGCGCCGAACCTCACGCTGCGCGCCTTCAAGGTCCCGGCGACGAAGGCCGCTGCCGTCAGGCTCGTCGTGCTCGAGAACCAGTGCACGGGCTTCGCCGGGTACGCCGATGAGCAGGACAACGACCCGAGCAACGACACCGACTGCAAGACCGGGTCCGACCGGGGCACGATCGTGCACGCCGCGGAGCTGCAGGTGTACTGATCTGCTGAGGCGACGCGGGGCGGTGACGGCGGTCACCGCCCCGCGTCGCGTTCCGGGGTCGGTGTTTCCGACCGGCCTGCGGGGGTACGGCGTCCAGGGGCGAAATGCCCCTGCCGCACGTGCCCGCACCCTCGCTAGGTTGGAGATCATGGTCGGACGTATCCCCGTCATGAACGTCACTCCTCTTGTCGACCTCGGTCGACAGCCCGCGAAAGCCACCGTCGGTGAACCGTTCCCGGTGACCGCCACGGTGTTCCGCGAGGGCCACGACCAGCTCGCCGCGGAGGTCGTGCTCACCGGCCCGGACGGCAAGCGCCGGCCCCCGGTGCGGATGACCCCGCACGCCACGATCCCCGACCGCTACGAGGCGTGGGTGACGCCCGACGCCGGTGGCGCCTGGAGCTTCGAGGTGATGGCCTGGTCCGACCCGCTGGCGACCTGGCAGCACGACGCCGCGCTCAAGATCCCCGCCGGTGTCGACGTCGACCTGATGTTCCTCGAGGCCAAGCTCCTGCTGGAGAAGGTCGTCGCCTCCCTTGATCCCCGCGATCCGTCGGCCGCCGACGCCGCCCAGGTGCTCCAGGGTGCGATCGACGCAGCCACCGACGCCAAGCGTCCGGCCCCCGCCCGGCTCGCCGTGCTCGAGGCGCCCGACGTGACCGGCGTCCTCGCCACCCACCCGATCCGCGAGCTCGTCACCGTCGAGGGCCCCTACCCGGCGTACGCCGACCGGCCCCAGGCCCTGGCCAGCAGCTGGTACGAGTTCTTCCCCCGCTCCGAGGGCGCGACCAAGGACCCCACGACCGGCAAGGTCGTCAGCGGCAACTTCCAGACCGCCGCCAAGCGGCTGGACGCGGTGGCGGCGATGGGCTTCGACGTCGTCTACCTGCCGCCGATCCACCCGATCGGCGAGGTCAACCGCAAGGGGCCCAACAACACCCTCGACCCCGGCCCGGACGACACCGGATCACCGTGGGCCATCGGCTCCAAGGACGGCGGCCACGACGCGATCCACCCCGACCTCGGCTCGTTCGAGGACTTCGACGCGTTCGTCGCCAAGGCCCAGTCGCTCGGCATCGAGGTCGCGCTCGACCTGGCGCTGCAGGCGGCCCCCGACCACCCCTGGGTCAAGACGCACCCCGAGTGGTTCACCACGCGCGCCGACGGGACGATCGCGTACGCCGAGAACCCGCCCAAGAAGTACCAGGACATCTACCCGATCAACTTCGACAACGACCCCACCGGCATCTGCCAGGAGGTCCTGCGGATCGTCCGGCTCTGGATGTCGCACGGCGTGCGGATCTTCCGGGTCGACAACCCGCACACCAAGCCGGTCGCGTTCTGGGAGTGGCTGCTCAAGGAGATCCGGCGCACCGACCCCGACGTGATCTTCCTCGCCGAGGCGTTCACCCGCCCGGCGATGATGCGGGCGCTGGGCGCCGTCGGGTTCCACCAGTCCTACACGTACTTCACCTGGCGCAACGCGAAGTGGGAGCTGGAGGAGTACCTCCGCGAGCTGTCGCACGAGTCCGACCACCTGATGCGACCGAACTTCTTCGTCAACACCCCGGACATCCTCCACGCCTACCTGCAGTACGGCGGACCCAACGCGTTCAAGATCCGAGCCGCGATCGCCGCCACGGGCTCACCCAGCTGGGGGGTCTACGCCGGCTACGAGCTGTTCGAGCACGTGGCGGTGCGCCCCGGCAGCGAGGAGTACCTCGACTCGGAGAAGTACCAGATCCGCATCCGCGACTGGGACGCCGCCGACCGGGACAACCGCACTCTCGCGCCGTACCTCACGCGACTCAACGAGATCCGCCGCCAGCACCCCGCCCTGCAGCTGCTGCGCAACGTCGCGATCCACTGGAGCGACGACGAGAACATCCTGGTGTTCTCCAAGCGGCGCGTCCTGCCCGACGGGCAGGACGACACGGTGATCGTCGTGGTCAACGTCGACCCCCACGGTGCCCGCGAGACCACCGTCCACCTCGACCTGGCCGCGCTCGGGCTCACGGCCGGGGAGAGCTTCCTGGTCCACGACGAGATCACCGGCGAGGACTGGACCTGGGGCGAGCACAACTATGTCCGGCTCGACCCGTTCCACGAACCCGCCCACATCCTCAGCGTCAGGAGGCCCCGGTGACCGACGCCCACCCGGACCCGACCACCGAGCACGCCCCAGACCATCCCGCCGACAGCACCCCCGAGTGGTTCAAGACCGCGGTCTTCTACGAGGTCCTGGTCCGCGCGTTCCGCGACTCCAACGCCGACGGCACCGGTGACTTCCGAGGCCTGGTCGAGAAGCTCGACTACCTCCAGTGGCTCGGGGTCGACTGCCTGTGGATCCCGCCGTTCTTCCCCAGCCCGCTGCGCGACGACGGCTACGACGTCGCCGACTACACCGGCGTGCACCCCGAGATCGGCACCATCGAGGACTTCCGGTTCTTCCTCGACCAGGCGCATCAGCGCGGCCTGCGCGTGATCATCGACTTCGTCATGAACCACACCAGCGACCAGCACCCGTGGTTCCAGGCCTCCCGGTCCGACCCGGAGGGTCCCTACGGCGACTTCTACGTCTGGTCCGACACCGACGAGCTCTACCAGGACGCTCGGATCATCTTCGTCGACACCGAGCCGTCGAACTGGACGTGGGACCCGGTGCGCCAGCAGTACTTCTGGCACCGGTTCTTCTCCCACCAGCCCGACCTCAACTTCGACAACCCGGCCGTCCACGAGGCGATCGTCGACGCGATCCGGTTCTGGCTGGACATGGGGATGGACGGGTTCCGCCTCGACGCGGTCCCCTACCTCTACGAGCGTCCCGGCACCAACGGCGAGAACCTCCCGGAGACCCACGACTTCCTCAAGAAGATCCGCAAGGTCGTCGACGACGAGTACCCCGGGCGGGTGCTGCTGTGCGAGGCCAACCAGTGGCCCGAGGACGTGGTCGAGTACTTCGGCGACTTCGAGGTCGGCGGCGACGAGTGCCACATGGCCTTCCACTTCCCGGTCATGCCGCGCATCTTCATGGCGGTGCGGCGCGAGTCCCGCTTTCCGATCTCCGAGATCCTCGAGCAGACCCCGCCGATCCCCGACAAGTGCCAGTGGGGCATCTTCCTGCGCAACCACGACGAGCTCACGCTCGAGATGGTCACCGACGAGGACCGCGACTACATGTGGGGCGAGTACGCCAAGGACCCCCGCATGAAGGCCAACATCGGCATCCGGCGCCGGCTCGCGCCGCTGCTCGACAACGACACCAACCAGATCGAGCTGTTCAACGCCCTGCTGCTCTCGCTGCCCGGCTCGCCGGTGCTCTACTACGGCGACGAGATCGGCATGGGCGACAACATCTGGCTCGGTGACCGCGACGGCGTGCGCACCCCGATGCAGTGGACCGCCGATCGCAACGCGGGCTTCTCCTCGGCCACTCCCGGCAAGCTGGACCGGCCGGTCATCCAGGACCCGGTCTTCGGGTACCAGTCGGTCAACGTCGAGGCCCAGCTCGAGAACTCCTCGTCCCTGCTCCACTGGAACAGGCGGATGATCCACACCCGCCGCAACCACCCGGCCTTCGGCCTGGGCTCGTTCCACGACCTGGGCGGGTCGAACCCGACGGTGCTCTCCTACGTGCGCGAGCACGTCGCGGAGGACGGCACCGAGGACATCATCTTGTGCGTCAACAACCTGTCCCGGTTCCCCCAGCCGGTCGAGCTCGACCTGCGCCGCTTCGAGGGCCGGCGCCCCGTCGAGCTCCTCGGCCGGGTCCCGTTCCCCGAGATCGGCGAGCTGCCCTACCTGCTCACGCTCGCGGGCTACGGGTTCTACTGGTTCCGTCTGACCGCCCCCGAGACGACCGAGGAGGCGCAGCTGCTGTGACACTCGACGACGACCTGACGCCCCAGACACCCGAGACCGCACCCGGCACCTCGCCCGCGGGCTCTGACGGACCCGAGGTGTTCGCGCGTTACCTGGAGCGCACCCGGTGGTTCGGCGGCAAGGGTCGGCCCTTCGAGGTCGCCTCCGTACGCCGGATCGGCGAGGTCCCGCGCGACGACGACGGACCCCGCGTGGTGATCGACCTCGTCGAGGTCGCCTACTCCGACGGCCCCGGCGGCACCGAGGTCTACCAGGTGCCGATGTCGTTCTACACCGAGCCGGAGGGTCGGCTCGACCACGCCTTCATCGGCTGGTGGGAGGAGCCCGGCCACGGCTGGGTGCACGCCTACGACGCCCTGCACGACCGCGAGGCCATGCAGAGCTGGCTGCGCGCCTTCGACCGCGCGGCGGGTGAGCCCGGCGGCAACCTCAGCGACGGCGAGAGCGGCCTGCGGTTCCACCGGCTGCCCGGCCACGACCTCGACCTCACCGCGCACTCGACGCTGTTCTCCGGCGAGCAGTCCAACTCCTCGGTCGCCTACGGCGAGGACTGCCTGATGAAGGTGTTCCGCAAGATCACCCCGGGAGTCAACCCCGACATCAGCGTCCACGAGGTGCTGACCAACGCCGGCTCCGACCACGTCGCCGCCCTCTACGGCTGGCTCGACTGGGTCGACGGGGAGGCCGACCCGGAGGCCGAGGAGCGCTCGGGGACGACCATGCAGCTCGCGATGCTGCAGCAGTTCCTGCGCACCGCCAGCGACGGGTGGGACCTCGCGCTCACGAGCGCCCGCAACCTGTTCGCCGAGGGCGACCTCCATGCCCACGAGGCCGGGGGCGACTTCGCCGCCGAGTCCGCACGGCTCGGCGAGGCGTTGCGGGAGGTGCACGCGGACCTCGCGGAGCAGTTCCCCGTCGACCGCCGCGGCCCCGAGGCGCTGAGCGAGCTCGCGGACGCCATGGTCGCGCGGCTCGAGGCCGCCCTCGAGGTGGTGCCCGAGCTGGCCGAGCACGCCGACGCGCTGCGGACGGCGTACGACCGCCTCCGCACCCTGGGCGGGCTGGAGGTGCAGCAGATCCACGGCGACCTGCACCTGGGCCAGACGCTGCGGACCAGCCTGGGCTGGAAGATCGTCGACTTCGAGGGTGAGCCGGCCAAGCCGCTCGCCGAGCGGCTCAAGCCCGACTCGGTGTGGCGCGACGTCGCCGGCATGCTGCGCTCCTTCGACTACGTCCCGCACGTGGTGGAGCGCCAGTTCGCCGAGGACCAGCCCGAGGGTGCCAGCCAACGCGCCTACCGGGCCGAGGAGTGGGCCGAGCGCAACCGCACCCACTTCCTGGCCGCGTACGCCGGCGGCGAGCTCACCGCCGAGCAACAGACCCTGCTGGATGCCTACGTCGCCGACAAGGCGGTGTACGAGACCGTGTACGAGACACGCAACCGTCCGACCTGGGTGGCCATCCCACTCGAGGCCGTGGCGAGGATCGGAGCGGCATGACCCTCAAGAAGACCAAGAAGTCCACCCCCGCCGCGCCGTCGGCCCCCGGTCCGGCCCCGGCTCCGCGTGGGGAGGCGAGCCCCGAGGCGGCACCCGCCGCGAAGCCCACCGTGCGGCCGGTCTCGCTGGGCGAGCTGCACCAGATCGCCCACGGGGAGCACGGCAACCCCCACGGCGTCCTCGGGCCGCACCCCCACGACGGGGCGGTCACCGTCCGCGTGCTCCGGCCGCTGGCGAGCACCGTCACGGTCCGGTGGAGCGACGGGTCGGCGTCCGGCGAGGTCGAGCTGACCCACGAGCACGAAGGCGTCTGGGTGGGCGTGATCCCGCTGGTCGACGTGCCCGACTACCGGGTCGCCGTGACCTACGGCTCCGACGAGATCGTCGTGGACGACCCGTACCGCTTCCTGCCCACGCTGGGCGAGGTCGACCTGCACCTGATCAACGAGGGCCGCCACGAGCAGCTCTGGGAGGTGCTCGGCGCGCGGGTGCACCACTACCCCGGCGCGCTGTCCCCGGTCACCGGCACCTCCTTCGCGGTCTGGGCGCCCTCGGCGCGGGCGATCCGCATCAAGGCGGACTTCAACAGCTGGGACGGCCGCGAGCACCCGATGCGCCAGCTCGGCACGTCCGGCGTCTGGGAGCTCTTCGTGCCCGACGTCGGCGCCGGCACGGCGTACAAGTACGCGATCCTCGGCCCCGACGGCCAGTGGCGCGAGAAGGCCGACCCGATGGCCCAGTGGGCCGAGAAGCCCGCCGACACGGCTTCGAAGGTCTACGAGTCGAGCTACGCCTGGGGCGACGACGCCTGGCTCGCCGAGCGCGCCCAGCGCCAGCCGGTGGCCTCGCCGATGAGCATCTACGAGATGCACCTCGCGTCGTGGAAGAAGCACCCCGACGGCCGTTTCTGGTCGTGGGCCGAGCTGGCCGAGGAGCTCCCCGAGTACGTCGCCGGGCTGGGCTTCACCCACGTCGAGCTGATGCCGGTGATGCAGCACCCGTTCGGCGGCTCGTGGGGCTACCACGTGACGTCGTACTTCGCTCCGGACGCTCGGTTCGGCGACCCGGACGGGTTCCGGCTGCTCGTCGACCGGCTCCACCAGGCCGGCGTCGGGGTCATCCTGGACTGGGTGCCCGGGCACTTCGCCACCGACGAGTGGGCGCTGGCCCGCTTCGACGGCACGCCGCTCTACGAGGACCCCAACCCCCAGCGCGGCTGGCACAAGGAGTGGGGCTCCCACATCTTCAACTTCGGGCGCCGCGAGGTGCGCAACTTCCTCTACGCCAACGCGCTCTACTGGCTCGAGGAGTTCCACGCCGACGGCCTGCGCGTCGACGGTGTCGCCTCGATGCTCTACCTCGACTACGCCCGCGAGGAGGGCGAGTGGACGCCGAACATCCACGGCGGTCACGAGAACCTCGAGGCGGTGCAGTTCCTCCAGGAGATGAACGCCACCGTCTACAAGCGGGTCCCCGGCATCACCACGATCGCCGAGGAGTCGACGTCGTGGCCCGGAGTCACGCGACCGACCGAGCACGACGGACTGGGCTTCGGGTTCAAGTGGAACATGGGCTGGATGCACGACTCGTTGGACTACATGGCCCACGAGCCCGTGCACCGCGCCTACCACCACGGCGAGATGACGTTCTCGCTGGTCTATGCCTGGTCGGAGAACTTCGTGCTCCCGATCAGCCACGACGAGGTCGTCCACGGCAAGGGCTCGCTGCTGCGCAAGATGCCCGGCGACCGGTGGCAGCAGCTGGCCAACCTGCGCGCCTACCTCGGCTTCATGTGGGCCCACCCGGGCAAGCAGCTGCTGTTCATGGGCGCCGAGCTCGGCCAGGAGTCGGAGTGGGCGGAGTCGCGCGAGCTCGACTGGTGGCTGCTCGACCACCCCGAGCACCGCGGAGTGCAGTCGCTGGTGCGCGACCTCAACACGACGTACGTCGCCAGCCCCGCCCTCTGGGCCCGCGACCACGAGGCCGACGGCTTCCAGTGGATCGACGCCAACGACGCGGGACGCAACGTCTTCTCGTTCGTCCGGCGCAGCGGTGCCGGCGAGCCCGACCTGGTCTGCGTCTCGAACTTCGCCGCCGTTCCCCACGACGACTACCGCCTCGGGCTGCCGTCGGCCGGCGAGTGGGACGAGGTGCTCAACACCGACGCCGAGGTCTACAGCGGCTCGGGCGTCGGCAACCTCGGCTCCGTCACCGCGGTCGAGGGCGAGTGGTCCGGTCAGCCGGCCCACGCCACCGTCGTGGTTCCGCCGCTGGCGACGGTGTGGTTCCGCAAGCGGGCCTAGGGCACGGCTCCTTGGCGCGGGTTCGGCCGGTCGGCCGGTGACTCCTGGGACTCGGTCGCGCTCGGGGCCCGTCGGTAGAGTTCCAGCGTGACCGAGCAGCCGATCTCCGTGACCACCGTCGCGGAAGGCATCGCGCGGATCTCGTGGACCTCCGACCAGCCGGTCGACGTGGTGCGCCACGAGGTCGCCTCGGCGCTCGCCGGGCACGCCCGGGTCGAGGCGCTGGTCGACCCCGACGACGAGGCCGGTCAGCGGATCGCGACCTGGTCGGGCCTGCGCCGCGAGGGCGTGATGCGTGGCGTCACCGTCGAGGGCCGGACCGTCGACCGGATCGTCTACGCCCGGCTGGCCACCGACGAGCCCGTGCACGAGCCCCAGGGGTTCCGGGCGCTGCTCAACTCCTTCCTCCCCCGCAAGCGGGCGATCAGCCAGATGCTGATCCGCGACGGCGACGAGCGGGTGCTGCTGTGCCAGCTCACCTACAAGCAGGACTGGGACCTGCCCGGTGGGGTCGTCGAGGTCGGTGAGTCGCCCCAGCTCGCCGTCGCGCGCGAGGTCGAGGAGGAGCTCGGCCTGCAGGTCGAGCCGGGTTCGCTGCTGCTCACCGACTGGTTGCCGCCGTGGAGCGGCTGGGACGACGCCCTGTGCCTGGTCTTCGACGGCGGCGCCCATGACGCCTCGATCACCGACGCGATCGTGCGCCAGACCCGCGAGATCCGCTCCGCCGAGTTCTGCACCCCCGACCAGGTGCGCGAGCGGTGCGCCGACTTCACCGCGCGCCGCATCGCCTCGGCGCTGGCCAACCTGGGCGGCGGCCGCCCGGCGTACGTCGAGTCCGGCGGCGCCTGAGCCTGCCGCTGTCGTCCCACCGGCGCGCGCCCGGGCTCGCTCGGGGATCAGGCCAGATCCGGTCCGGTCCCGGAAATGTTGTCGTTTGGTCACCAACCGCAACACCGGGCGCGGATCGTCTGTCGTTGGTGACCAAACGACGGTCGGCCGCGCGCCCTTGACCCCCGTGCAACGATGATTACATGATTACAAACGAACAACGAGAGCGGGTGGCGGGCTGGTTCGCCGGCCGGCTCCCGGCGGAGTGGCAGAGCGCCCCCGCCCAGGTCACCGTCGACCGCGAGGAGATCACGGTCGTCCTCACGATCCCGGACGTCGGGCTGACCGATGCCTCCGAGCCTGCGCTCGCCGAGGCCCGTGCCGGCCGCGCGTCGGCGTTCCGCGAGGACACCCGCGAGCGGCGCATGGAGATCGCGCAGGAGGCCCAGCACCGGTTCGAGCGCAAGGTCTCGTGGGGCCTGGCGGTCGGCGAGCACCGCGAGCTGTGGACCCACGTCGCCGCGCCGGTCATGACCCGGCTGCGCCAGCCCCAGCGAATGGTGCTCGACACCCTCGTGGACGCCGGCGTCGCCCGGTCACGGGCCGACGCGCTCGCCTGGTGCGTCCGACTGGTCGGCCAGCACGAGAACGACTGGCTCACCGAGCTGCGCGCGGCCATGGAGTCCGTCGCCGACGTCCGCGCCAAGGGCCCGGCCGCCTGAGCGACGCGCCGGCCGCATCGCGACGAGCACGCCGAGGATCAGCACCGCTCCCCCGGTGAGCTCGGCGAGGTTCGGGCGCTGGTCGAGCAGCAGCCACGCCGAGGCCATCGCCGCGGCCGGCGCGAGCAGCACCCACGGCACCACGGCCGAGGGCGGGTTGCGCGCGAGGAGGGTGTTGAACACGCCGTACCCCACCAGTGACGCGAGGCCGGCCGTGTAGAGCGTGGAGAGGCCCGCCTGCCACGACAGCGAGACCAGCGCGTCGCCCACCACCGCGGGACCGTCGAGCGCCAGCGCCAGTGCCAGCAACGGGACGGGTACGACGAGCGCCGACCACACCGTGAGCGACAGCCCACCACGCACCCCCGAGGCGCGGGAGACGACGTTGCCGATCCCCCACGAGAGCGCACCGAGCAGGCACAGCGCGAGTGCGGCCGCGCTGACGTGCCCACCTCGCCCGGCACCGACGATCACGAGACCGACCGAGCCGAGCAGCACCCCGGTGGTCTGGCCGCCGGTGGGCAGCTCGCGCAGCACGCCGGCAGCGATGAGGACCGTGAAGATCACCTGCGCCTGCAGGACGAGCGCGGCCAGCCCCGGCGGCATGCCGGCCGCCATGGAGGCGTAGAGGAAGCCGAACTGCCCCAGTGACATGAACACACCGACCGCCGCGACGACCCGCCACGGCGCCACCGGGCGGGGCACCAGGAACACCGCGGGCACGACGACGGCGGTGAACCGAATCGCCGCGAACACCAGCGGCGGCACGCCGGCCATGCCCCAGTCGATCACCACGAAGTTGAAGCCCCAGATCGTGGCCACCAGGGCCGCCAGCAGCGAGTCGCGTCGGTTCACCGGACCAGCCAACCCCAGTCGAGGATGAAGCACCAGCGAACAGTCGTGCATGGATCCATGTAGCCTCGCTGCATGATCGACCTGGTCGCCCTCACCAGCCTGCGCGCGATCGACACCCACGGCTCGGTCGTGGGCGCGGCCGACGCGCTCGGCTTCACCCCCAGCGCGATCTCCCAGCAGGTCAAGCGGCTGGAGCGCCAGACGGGGGTGCCGCTCCTCGAGCGGGTCGGGCGCGGGGTGATGCTCACCGACCACGGCCGCCAGCTCGTCGACGCCGGGGCCCGCCTGCTCGCGGACCTCGAGGAGGTCGAGGCCGGCCTGCACCGCCGCGCGGGGACCGTGGCCGGGCACCTGCGACTGACCGCGTTCTCGACCGCGATGCGCGGGTTGATCGCTCCCCTCGTCCGCGACCTGCGGGAGGCCCACCCCGGCCTCACCGTCTCCCTCACCGAGCGCGAGCCCTGGGACACCATCGACCTGGTGGCCACCGGCCAGAGCGACCTCGGCGTCGTGCACCGCTGGGGCGACCTGTCCATCGCGATCCCCGACCACCTGGAGGCGACCCTCGTCGCGCACGACGTCGCCGACGTCATCGTGCCGGCGGGGCACACGCTCGCCGACCGCGAGCGGGTCAGTCCCCGCGACCTCCTCGACGAGGGCTGGATCGCGACCCCCGAGAGCACGATCTGCCGCCAGTGGCTCACCCGCATGTACGACGGCACCGGGCGGGTGCCCCGCATCGCCCACACCGCCATGGAGTTCGAGTCCCACCTGGCGCTGGTGCGCGCGGGCCTCGGGATCGCGCTGGTGCCGCGCCTGGGCCGGGCGGCCCTGGGCGAGGAGCTGGCCGCGGTACCCGCCCACGACCCGGTGCCGACCCGCGACGTGATCGCGGTGCACCGGCGCAGCATGGCCGACTCACCCGCCGTGCGCGCTGTGCTGGACGGTCTCCGGGCAGATCGCGTCGGCTGAGCCCCGCCCGACCGACCCGCCTAGAACAGCGCGGACGCCAGGTTCTGGCGGGCCTTGAGCACCCGCGGGTCGTCGTTGCCGACCGCGGCGAACAGCCCGAGCAGGTGCTCGCGTGCGGCGTTGCGCTCGTCGCCGGAGGTGCGCCGGACCAGGTCGATCAGCCGGTTGAAGGCGTCCTCGACGTGGCCGCCGAGCATGTCGAGGTCGGCCACCATCGTCTGCGCGTCGACGTCGTCGGGAGTCGCGGCCGCGGTGGCGCGGGCCTCGTTGAGGTCCACACCCTGCGTGCGCTGGAGCAGCTTGGCCATCGCCAGGCCCGCGGCGGCCTCGGTGTCGGCGGGGTTGGCGTCGACGAGGCGCTGGTACTCCGCGACCGCGCCCTCGATGTCGCCGTTGCCGAGCGCGTCCTGGGCGGCGGCGTAGCGCGGGTCGACGGCGGGCTCGTCGCCGTCACCCTCGGCCGGAGCGGCGTGCCGCGGCTGGTGCCGGCCGGCGACACCGTTGACGGTGAGCTGCTGCATGACCTGGGTCAGGGCGGCGCGCAGCTCCTCGAGCGGCAGCACGTCCTGGAAGAGCGGCGCCGGGCGCCCGTCGAGCACGGCGACCACCAGCGGCACCGAGGGGATCTGCATCGCCTGGGCGATGGCCGGCACCTGGTCGATGTCGACCAGACCGGCGAGGAAGCGGCCCTCGAACTCACCCGACAGCGTCTCGAGGTCGCGGGCGAGCTGGGCGCTCTCGGGCATCCGGCTCGGCGAGTAGAACACCAGCAGGACGGGCGCGGTCCGCGACGACTCGATCGTCGACTGGAAGTTCTGCTCGGACACCTGGACGGCGTACGACGAGCCACCGGCGGTGGCCCCCGCCGGCGCTCCAGGTACCGGCGGGGCCGCCGGGCTCGTGAGTCCCGAGAGGTCGATCGCTCCCGGGCGGGAGAACGGCTGCTGCGTCATGGGCCCCATCCTAGGGAGGGAGGGGGCACCATCCCTACGTGGCTCAGGCGAGGCCCAGGGCCACGGCCTCCTCGCGCAGCTCCTCGCGCACGCTGGGGTGGGCAGCGTTCTCGATGATCTGGCGCGCCTGCTCGCGCTGGTCGTTGCCGAAGACCTCGGCGAGGCCCTGCTCGGTGACGATCGCGCTCATCTGGAAGGAGGTGATCGGCTCGTCGACCATCGGGACGACCGTCGAGCAGTTGGCCTTCGGGTGCCAGGAGCGGAGCGCGAGGAACGCCTGTCCTCCCGCGCTGTGCATCGCGCCGACGATGAAGTCGGTCTGGCCGCCGAACCCGGAGTGGATGCGGGCGTTGATGCGCGAGGCGTTGGCCTGGCCGAACAGGTCGACCTGGAGGGCGGTGTTGACGCTGACCATCTTGGGGTTGCGGGCGATCCGGCCCGGGTCGTTGGTGACCTCGGTGCGCACCATCTCGACGCGCTCGTTGCCGTCGACCCACTCGAGCAGGTCGGGCGAGCCGAAGAGGAAGGACGCCGAGATCGGGATATTGCGGTCGAGGGCGCCGATCTTCTCCAGCGCCAGCACGCTGTCGGAGAACATCTCGGTCCACACCCGCAGGCCGCTGCGGCTGGTGAGTCCGTGCATGGTCGCGTCGGGCACGGCCCCGATGCCGGCCTGGAGCGTGGACCCGTCGGAGACCCGAGCGGCGACCAGCTCGCCGATCCGGGCGGCCGTCTCGTCGACGCTGCTCACCGGGGCGGTCGGCATCGGCTCGTCGGCGTCGACGAAGACGTCGATCTGGTCGACGTCGACCAGGGCGTCACCGAAGGTCCACGGCATGTTGTGGTTGACCTGCGCGATGATGATGCCGCCGTTACGCCGCACGGCCTCGATCGCGGCCGGCAGCACGTTGACCTCGACACCGAGCGAGACCTTGCCGTCGCGCGGCGGGGTGGTGTGGATGACGACGGCGTCCGGCGGCAGCTGCTTGCCGAACAGCGAGGGCACCATCGACAACCGCGACGGCACGTAGCTCAGCCGGGGGCTCTTGCGCTGGCCGGGGCCGACGAACGAGGTCTCGAGGACGACGCCCTCGCGGTCAGGCAGCTGCGGCTGGCCGTTGAGCGCCCAGAGGCGGTACTCGTCGAGCGCCTCGTCGACCAGCTTGACCGTGTGCCACGGCGTGGCGTGGTTGCCGGTCACGACGACGCGGGGGTTGGCGGGCAGGGCTGCGAGTGCCTGGGCGAGATCCACGATGACGATTCCAGCAGACCCAGGCGACCCTCACCCGGGCCGGAAGTCCCCAGGGCGCGGGCCGACGGTCTTGGGCCGCCTGGCCGCTACTGACGGGTAGGCCCGGGACCTCGGAAATCTCCTCGGGTGCGCGGCCGGACCGTGCTCAGAACCGCGCCGGCTCGCGGTACTCCCCCCACTCGGCACGCAGTGCGTCGCAGATCTCGCCGAGCGTCGCCTCCGCGCGCACGGCGTCGAGCATCGGCTCGATCATGTTCTCCTCGGCGCGTGCCGCCTCGACCATGCGCGCCAGCGAGGCGCTGACCGCGGCGTCGTCGCGCCCCTGGCGGCGGGCGTCGAGCTCGCGGACCTGCTCGACCTCGACCTCGTGGGAGACCCGCAGGATCTCCAGCTCGTGGGTCACGGACTCCTGGTGGCAGTTCACGCCCACCACCCGCTTGTCGCCCTTCTCGAGCGCGGTCTGGTACTGGAAGGCCGCCTCCGCGATCTCGGACATGAACCAGCCCTCCTCGATGCCGCGCAGGAGCCCCCGGGTGACGGGGTTCTCGCCGCGGCGCACGGCCTCGGCCAGGGCCTCGGGCCGATCGGAGGTCAGCGTCGAGCCGCCCATCGCGAGGATCTTGTCGAAGATCGCGCCCGCCTCGGCCTCGAGGCGGTCGGTGAGCGCCTCGACGTACCAGGAGCCGCCGAGCGGGTCGGCGACGTTGACGACGCCGGTCTCCTCCATGATCACCTGCTGGGTGCGCAGCGCGATCTCGGCGGCCTGCTCGCTCGGCAGCGCGAGGGTCTCGTCGAGGGCGTTGGTGTGCAGCGAGTTGGTGCCGCCGAGCACCGCGGAGAGCGCCTCGATGCCCGTGCGGACGACGTTGTTGTAGGGCTGCTGGGCGGTCAGCGACACCCCGGCGGTCTGGGTGTGGAAGCGCAGCCACTGGGCCTTCTCGGTGGTGGCGCCGTAGACGTCGCGCATCCAGCGCGCCCAGATGCGGCGCGCGGCACGGAACTTCGCGATCTCCTCGAAGAAGTCGACGTGGGCGTCAAAGAAGAACGACAGCCCCGGCGCGAACACGTCGACGTCGAGACCGCGGGAGAGCCCGAGCTCGACGTACCCGAACCCGTCGGCGAGCGTGAACGCGAGCTCCTGCGCGGCCGTCGAGCCCGCCTCGCGGATGTGGTAGCCGGAGACCGAGAGCGGCTTGTACGCCGGGATGTTCTCGGCGCAGTACTCCATCAGGTCGCCGATGAGCTTGAGGTGCGGCTCGGGCCCGAAGATCCACTCCTTCTGAGCGATGTACTCCTTGAAGATGTCGGTCTGGAGCGTGCCGTTGAGCTGGCGGGTGTCGACGCCGGCGCGCTCCGCGGCCACGAGCATCATGCAGAAGACCGGGACGGCCGGGCCGCTGATCGTCATCGACGTGGTCACGTCGCCGAGGTCGATGCCGTCGAAGAGGATCTCCATGTCGGCGGCCGAGTCGATCGCGACGCCGCAGTGGCCGACCTCGCCGAGCGAGCGCGGGTCGTCGGAGTCGCGACCCATCAGCGTCGGCATGTCGAAGGCGACACTGAGGCCCCCACCGCCGCGGCCGAGGATCATCCGGTAGCGCTCGTTGGTCTGGCGGGCGTTGCCGAAGCCCGCGAACTGACGGATGGTCCAGGTGCGCCCGCGGTAGCCGGTCGGGTAGAGCCCGCGCGTGAACGGGAACTGCCCCGGCCACTCCGACTCGTCGGTGCCGTACGCCGGGTCGACCTCCAGCCCGCTCAGCGTCGTGAAGTCGGCCGTCCGGACCCGGGACGCGTCGTAGCGGGCCTGCCAGCGGGTGCGTGCGCTCTCCGTCATGGAGAAATAGTAGGACGTCCTAGTAATTGCGCCAAGGGGCGGCGGTGTCGGAATCCCCGGTCCACCGGGGGTTCATGCACGTCGTTTCAGCGCACCCAGCGGTAGAGCCGCCCATCACGGACCTCGACGGAGGTGGGCGGGCGCGGGGTGGGGTGGCAGCGCAGGTGGTCGAGGACCCGGGTGCGGCCGCGCAGCGCGACGGGGCCGTCGACGAAGTGGAGCGAGGGGTGCAGCAGCGGCCGCAGTGCGGCCCAGTCCCCCACGTCGATCGCGTTCCACGCAGCAGCGGTGGGGGCCTCGAGCTCGGGCAGGTCGTGGAGCATCCGCGGCGTGCACATCCGCCAGGCGTCGGTGACCAGCTCACGCATCTCCTCGGGGTCGAGACGGTCGAGCCGGGCGCAGACCCACTGGTAGCGCAGGTCGCGGGCAGGCGGGAGGAAGAACGTCGCGGGGTCGGACTCGACCAGCCCGTCCCGCGCGTCGCGGGGGTAGCCGAACCCCATCGTGGTCTCGTCGCGGGAGAACCCGACGTAGACGATCTGGCGGACCTTGAGCTTGAAGCGCCCGCCGGTGAAGAACTCATAGGTGCGCGGCAGCGCCAGCCCGACCCTGCGCACGTCGTCGGCGGTCACCATTCCCGGATGCTCGCACCCGCCACCGACACCGCCGGATCAGAAGTCGCCAGCCTCCTCGCGCACCGGCGCCAGCAGGGCGGAGAGCTGCTCGAGCTGGTCGGTCGAGAGCGCGCCGAGCGCGAAGTCGGCCGCGAGGAGGTCGGCGGTCGCGACCTCCACGAGCTCCCGTCCCGCCGGCGTGATCTCGGCCAGCACCGCCCGGCCGTCGTCGGGGTGGGCACGGCGCTCGACCAGCCCTGCCGACTCGAGCCGGCGCACGATCGAGGTGACCGAGGTGGGGTGCACCTGCAGCCGCTCGCCCATCTTGCCGAGCGGCAGCGAGCCCCGGGAGGAGAAGACGAGCAGCACCAGTGCCTCGTAGCGGGCGAAGGTCAGCCCGTGCGGCTTGAGGATCGCGTCGAGCCGCCCGATCACGAGCTGCTGGACGCGCATCAAGGAGGTCACCGCGTGCATCGCGGGCACGCCGTCCCAGCGGGTGCCCCACTGGCGGGCGGCCTCGTCGATCGGGTCGAAGGGTAGGGCCACGACGAGACCCTAGTGGCCCGGACGCGCATCGGGGTTGCCCCGGTGAGCGCGGCGGGAGCATCCTCGTCGTGAGGTGATCGACATGGGTTCCTCGACCGTGCCCGACGGTCTGCCGCTGCTCTCCCGCGGCCGGCACCGCACGCCGCGCCGAGGCGCCTCGCTGACCGAGGTCGCCTCGCTGCTCGCGGGTGAGCCGTGGTCGGACCACCCGGGCTGCACCCACCCCTTGCTGGCCCAGCTGGCCCGCCTGGTCAACGACCACGTCTCCGACGCCCACCGCCACGAGCTCGCGACGTTGGCTGCCGATCTCGCGGACCGGCGCGGCGACGACCACACGTGGGTGCGGCTCCCCGTCGCCGCGGCCGCGAGCACGATCCTCGACGTACCGGAGCCGACCCAGCGGATCCTCGCCGCCGGCCTGCTGCGCGCCGAGCCGCTGTGCATCGACGCCGGGCCGGCCCTTGCCGAGACCCTGCAGGCGACCCGGGCCTCGCTCGAGCTGGTGCCGGGCGCCACGACGTGGGTCGGGCTGCTGCGCCGACGGTCTCCCGTCGACCTGGCGGCGTTCGCCCAGCACACCGCCCCGGCGATGGTGAGGTGCACCGTCGAGGGCCTCGTGACCGCCCAGCACCCCGACCTCGACCACCGGCTGCGTGCACTGCTCGAGGTCGGCATCGCCGCGTGTCCGCGGTGAACGCGGTCGGCGGCGCCCGTCAGCCGACCCGGTTGCCGCGCAGGCCGGCACGCTGCACGACCCGCTGGATCGCGAGGTCGCGGTCGTAGGGACGCGCGACGTAGCGGATGTCGCGCACCCCCTGCTCCTGGGCAGCGGACTCGAAGCAGAAGTGCCCGAAGCCGAGCAGTCGGCCGTGCAGCGGACGGCGCACGGTGATGTCGAGGATCCGGCTCAGGGGCAGCGTCGCCAGGCTCTGGCCCAGCACGCCGTGCACCCGGAAGACCCGCATGTTCGTGATCACGAACCGGTCGCGGTGCTCGCGCAGCGCCAGCCAACCCGCGTGGGCGAGCAGCGCGAACCCGACCACCATCGGCACCCAGGCCAGGTCGATGGGGGCGAACGGGCTCAGCGCGAGGAGCAGGACGGCCCCCAGCGCCTCCAGGACCGGGCGCACGAAGGCCACCCAGTGGTGGCGCACCTCGTCGACGATGACCTCCCCCTCCTCGCGCAGCAGGTGCTTGGCGATGCCGGGGTCGGCCCAGGACCCGATGCTCACGGCTACTCGAGCTCGCGCACGAACGTGATCATCGCGGTGAAGAGGTCGGCAGTCAGACCTGCCCCGTTGCTGCCGGCGGTCTGCGCCGACTCCGCGAGTCCGTGGGGGTCGGTGACCATCCAGAACCCGCCGAAGACGACGAGCAGGGCGATGACGGCTTTGCGCATGGGGAAGTGCTCCATCTCAGTGACACCCGGAGTCATGACGGTGGATCGCGGACCTGTCTACCGACCTGGAGCGCCGGATGCACGCAGGCGCGCCGGTCTAGACCGACGCCACCCACGCCGAGGTGGTGTCCCACAGGCGCGTCGCGACCTCGGCGTCGCGGGCCTCGGGCGACGGGTCGGCAGGAGCGCCCTTGCGGTGGTAGCCACCCGGGACCGCCTCCCGCGAGGTCGCGCAGAACACGGTGGTGCGCGCCCCCTGTGCCGGGGTCAGGAGGGCGCGACGCTCGAGGGGCGCCGCGAGCCGGCGAAGCCGCGCGAGCAGCGGCGCGGTCTCGAGGCCGCGGTCGGCCACGTGGGTGTACACCGAGCCCGGGTGCAGCGCGTAGCCGTGCAGCCCGCGGTCGCCGTACCTGCGCTCGATCTCGGCCGCCTCGTGGACCAGCGCCAGCTTGGAGGTGCCGTACGCCGCCCACGAGTCGTACGGCGTCACGCGGCCGTCCAGCCACGCGTTGCGACCGCGCTCGTGGAGCTGGGAGACGACGTCGACCACGCGGGCCTCACCGTGCGCCTCGGCGGTCTCGAGCAGCCGGGGCAGGAGGAGCCGGGTGAGATGGGCCGTGCCGAGGTAGTTCGTGCGCCAGTGCACCTCGTGGCCGTCGACGAGCCGGGGCTCGCGCCAGCGCGAGCGGAGGTCCAGGTGGATGCCGGCGTTGTTGACCAGGACGTCGAGCTGCTCGGAGCTCGCGGTGACCCAGGCGGCGAGCCGCTCGACCGAGTCGCGGGCCGCCAGGTCCAACGGGTGGGTGTCGGCGGACACCGGGCACGAGCGCGTCGTCGTGAGGACCCGGAACCCGAGCCCGCGCAGTGCGACGGCCGTCGCCTCGCCGAGCGACCCCTCACCGGCGCCCGTGACCAGCGCGACCTTCATCCCGCGCGCACCGCGTCGTAGAACGCCTGCATCCGAGGGCCGATCCGGGCCAGCTCGACGTACGGCGCTCCCCCGGCCGAACCGTCGACGTACGCGAACTCGATCTCCCCGTCCATCATCGACCCGCGCATCAGCACCGGCACCCCCGCCGCCTCCGCGGCGCCGCACGCCGCGTCCAGGTCGTCGACCGCGAAGCACACGTGGTGCAGGCCCGGGCCGTGGGCGTCGAGGAACTCACGATGGATGCCCCCGCCCGACACCGGCTCGATGAGCTCGAGCTGGAGGTCGCCCGCGTAGCCGAGCGAGACATGAAGGGTGAGCTCGACCGGCTCGCCGCGCAGCGTGGTCGTCTCGCGGCCGAAGACGACGTCGTCGATGCGCGTCCACGACCCGACGCCGAACTGCTCGGACAGCAGCCGCTCGGTGGCGCCGATGTCGTCGGTCACCCAGGCGACCTGGATGACGGGTCCACGCGCGATGCCCACGCGGGCACTGTGCCGTCAGCCGGTGACCGTGTCCAGCAGGTCGTCGGCGGCCGCGTAGGGATCGGTCTCGCCCGTGACCACGGCCGCTGCGAGCTCGTCGAGCTCGGAGCGGCCGTGCACGTCGCCCCAGCGCTGCCGCAGCGCGGTCACCGCGATCGCCTCGATCTCGTCGCGGGCGCGGCGCCGGCGGCGGCGGTCGAGCTCGCCGCTGGACTCCAGCCAGGCCCGGTGCCGGTCGATCTCGGCCACGACCTCGTCGAGACCCTGGCCCTGGTGGGCGATGGTCTTCACGATCGGGGGCTTCCACGCACCCTCCGGCCGCTCGGCGAGCGCGAGCATCGAGCGCAGGTCGCGCCGCACCTGGTCGGCGCCGTCGCGGTCGGCCTTGTTGACGACGTACAGGTCGCCGATCTCGAGGATGCCGGCCTTGGCCGCCTGGATGCCGTCGCCCATCCCGGGGGCGAGCAGCACCATCGTCGTGTCGGCCATGCCCGCGATCTCGACCTCGCTCTGGCCGACCCCGACCGTCTCGACCAGGATCACGTCGCAGCCGGCCGCGTCGAGCACGCGCAGCGCCTGGGGCGTGGTCCACGCGAGCCCACCGAGGTGGCCGCGCGATGCCATCGAGCGGATGTAGACCTCGCGGTCGAGCGCGTGGTCCTGCATGCGGACCCGGTCGCCGAGGAGCGCGCCGCCGGAGAACGGCGAGGACGGGTCGACCGCCAGCACGCCGACCCGCTTGCCGGCGCGCCGCAGCTCGGTGACGAGGGCGCTGGTCGAGGTCGACTTGCCCACGCCGGGCGACCCGGTGATGCCGATGACCTGGGCGTGGCCGGTGTGCGGCGCGAGCGCCGCCATCACCTCGCGCAGCAGCGGCGACTCGTCCTCGACCAGGGAGATCAGGCGAGCGACGGCCCGGGCCTCGCCGGCGCGGGCGCGCTCGACGAGACCCGGGACGTCACCCGACGCGTCAGCTCTTCGGGACACGCACGATCAGGGCGTCGCCCTGCCCGCCGCCGCCGCACAGGGCCGCGGCACCGGTGCCGCCACCGCGACGCTTGAGCTCGAGCGCGAGGTGCAGCACGATCCGGGCACCCGACATGCCGACCGGGTGGCCGAGCGCGATCGCACCGCCGTTGACGTTGACCTTCTCCTCGGGGATCCCGAGCTCGCGGGCGGACACGATGCCGACCGCGGCGAAGGCCTCGTTGAGCTCGACCAGGTCGAGGTCGTCGACCGAGATGCCCTCCTTGGCGACAGCCTTCTTGATCGCGTTGGCCGGCTGGCTCTGCAGGCTGGAGTCGGGGCCGGCGACCTGGCCGGAGGCACCGATCTCCGCGAGCCACTCCAGGCCCAGCTCCTCGGCCTTGGCCTTGCTCATCACGACGACGGCGCAGGCGCCGTCGGAGATCTGGGAGGAGGAGCCGGCGGTGATCGTGCCGTCCTTGCTGAACGCCGGACGCAGCTTGCCGAGCGACTCGACGGTCGTGTCGCCGCGCACGCCCTCGTCGGTCGCGACCACGACCGGGTCGCCCTTGCGCTGCGGGATCTCGACCGGGACGACCTCGTCGTCGAAGACGCCGTTCTTCCACGCCTCGGCGGCCAGCTGGTGGGACCGTGCCGAGAACGCGTCCTGCTCCTCGCGGGTGAGCTCACGCGCTCCCGCGTTGCAGGTCTCGGTCAGGTTGCCCATCGGCTGGTCGGTGAACTGGTCGTAGAGCGCGTCGTAGGCCATCGAGTCGACCAGCGCCGTGTCGCCGTACTTGAACCCTTCGCGGGACTTCGGCAGCAGGTGGGGGGCCTGGGTCATGGACTCCATGCCGCCGGCCACCACGATCTCGTGCTCACCGGCACGGATCAGCTGGTCGGCCAGCGCGATCGCGTTGATGCCCGAGAGGCACACCTTGTTGATGGTGATGGCGGGGACGTTCATCGGGATGCCGCCCTTGACCGAGGCCTGGCGGGCGGTGATCTGACCGGCGCCGGCCTGGATGACGTGGCCCATGACGACGTACTCGACCTGGTCGCCGGCGATGCCGGCCTTCTCCAGGGCGCCCTTGATGGCGATGCCGCCCAGGTCGGCGGCGGAGAGGCCCTTCAGCCCGCCGAGGAGACGGCCGATCGGGGTGCGCGCCCCTGCGACGATGACGGAACTGGACATGGGGGGAGCCTCCAGAGGGGTATGGGGGTGATCTCGGGCCGACCTTACCCACGGGTCACTGTGCGGGTAAGAGGCCGAGACTTTGGTCCCGTGGGAGACATGTCACATGGCCTGTCGAGCGTCTTGACCGACGTACGACGATGGGCCCATGAGTCTTGACGTGCCAGCACACCTGTTCACCGCGATCGACCACGTGGGCGTCGCCGTCCCCGACCTGGACGCCGCGATCACGTTCTACGAGGAGGTCTACGGGATGCGCATGGCGCACCGGGAGACCAACGAGGAGCAGGGCGTCGAGGAGGCCATGATGGCCGTCGGCGACTCGGGCTCCCACATCCAGCTGCTCGCGCCGCTGAACGAGAAGTCGACGATCGCGAAGTTCCTCGACAGCAAGGGCCCCGGCATCCAGCAGATGGCCTACCGCGTCACCGACATCGACGCCGTGGGCGCGATCCTGCGCGAGCGCGGCCTGCGGCTGCTCTACGACGAGCCCAAGCGCGGCACCTCGAGCTCGCGGGTGAACTTCATCCACCCCAAGGACGCCGGCGGCATCCTGGTCGAGCTCGTGGAGCCGGCCGCGGCGGCCCACTGAGCCCCACGGACTCCGCCGGAACGACACGCTGGGAGCCGGCCCCGGCCCGCTACGGTGGGCCGGGGCCGGCTTTTCACTGAGTGACGCGTCACAGGGGGTGTTGCCTCCTATTACCCGTGGGTAAGGTCCCGCCAACACCCATGCGACCCGACCCCACCAGGAGCCGACGTGCAGCACATCCTCGACGCCATCATGGCCGCCTCCGAGAATCCAGGGAGCACCTCGAGCGAGGACTTCGCCAACCTGGACCTCCCCGAGTCCTACCGCGCGGTGACGGTCCACAAGGACGAGGTCGACATGTTCGAGGGCCTCGCCACCAAGGACAAGGACCCCCGCAAGTCGTTGCACGTCGAGGACGTGCCGCTGCCCGAGCTCGGTCCGGGCGAGGCATACGTCGCGGTCATGGCCTCGGCGATCAACTACAACACCGTGTGGACCTCGATCTTCGAGCCGGTCTCGACGTTCGGGTTCCTCGAGCGATACGGCCGGCTCTCCCCGCTGGCCAAGCGTCACGACCTGCCCTACCACGTCGTCGGCTCGGACCTGGCCGGCGTCGTGCTGGCGACCGGGCCCGGCGTGCACCTGTGGAAGCCCGGCACCGAGGTCGTCGCCCACTGCCTCTCGGTCGAGCTCGAGCACCCCGACGGCCACGACGACACGATGCTCGACCCCGAGCAGCGGATCTGGGGCTTCGAGACCAACTTCGGCGGCCTGGCCCAGATCGCGCTGGTCAAGGCCAACCAGCTGATGCCCAAGCCCGCCCACCTGACCTGGGAGGAGGCCGCCTCCCCCGGCCTGGTCAACTGCACGGCGTACCGCCAGCTGGTCTCCAAGAACGGCGGCGACATGAAGCAGGGCGACAACGTCTTGATCTGGGGCGCCTCGGGCGGCCTGGGCGGCTTCGCGACGCAGTACGCCCTCAACGGCGGCGCCACGCCGATCTGCGTGGTCTCGAGCGAGGACAAGGCCGAGATCTGCCGCAAGATGGGCGCGGAGCTGATCATCAACCGCAACGAAGAGGGCTACAAGTTCTGGAAGGACGAGCAGACCCAGGACCCGCGCGAGTGGAAGCGGTTCGGCTCCAAGATCCGTGAGCTCACCGGCGGCGAGGACATCGACATCGTCTTCGAGCACCCCGGCCGCGAGACCTTCGGTGCGAGCGTCTACGTGACCCGCAAGGGCGGCACGATCACCACCTGTGCCTCGACCTCGGGCTACATGCACGAGTACGACAACCGGTACCTGTGGATGAACCTCAAGCGGATCATCTCCTCGCACTTCGCCAACTACCGCGAGTCGTGGGAGGCCAACCGCCTGATCGCCAAGGGCAAGATCCACCCGACGCTGTCGAAGACCTACTCCCTCGACGAGGTCGGCACGGCCGCGCTCGACGTCCACAAGAACCTCCACCAGGGCAAGGTGGGCGTGCTGTGCCTGGCCCCCGAGGAGGGACTCGGCGTCCGCGACCACGAGATGCGCGACAAGCACCTCGACGAGATCAACCGCTTCCGCGATCTCTGAGCTGCCCGAGCCCGAGGCCGCGCAACCCGCACGCCACACACCCCGGTCACCGACAATGAGTCGGAGGCCGGGGTGTGTTGTCGTTGCCCGATCCGCAACACTGTCTGCGGGAGACTGTCTGCACGAGGCCACGAACGACTCCGGGAAGAGGAAGCGCGTTTTCATGAGCGACCAGGGACTGTCCATCTTCGACGACCACGAGCCCGCCGAGGACACCGCACCGGCTGCCGATGACGCGACCCAGGTGCTGCCGACGGTGCCCAAGCCCGACGCGGAGAAGACCCAG
>NZ_JANINT010000187.1 GCF_024509035.1 Nocardioides sp.
CTAGGGGAGACCCGGCCGGACGTCGGGGACGAGGCCGTTCATCGCCGGCACGGTCAAGGGCAGCACGGCGCTCCCCTTGGGCGTGGCGCGTGCGGCGATCAGCACCGCCCCGACGACCGGGGTGCGTTCGGGCGTGACGGTGACGAGCGCGGTCCGGGCGGGCAGCTCGACGCTCACGCCCTGATCGGGGATGACATCGACCTTGGTGGTGTCGAGCTCTGCCCCCGACGCGGAGCGGGCGACGACCGTGACCGCTCCGGTGCGGGTCGCGCCGGCGAGCTCGACCGTCGCGCTGCCACCCTTGCCCACCTTCGGGACCAGGACGGTGGCGGCCTCGTCGATCGGCGCGCCACCCACCGCGTGGGACAGGTCGCCCGCGACGTAGGAGCGCACGGTGGCGGTCACCGGGCCGCTCGCGGTCACCTGCAGACCGATCGCCCCGTCGGCGATCGCGTCGCCGAGCACGCTGGAGACCGAGATCCGCTGCACGCTCTGGGGTGCGACCCGGACCTCGGGGATGCCCTTCGGAGCGAACACCGAGTCGCCGGTGACGACCTCGACGTCGGCACGTACCTCGCTGTCGGTGCCGTTGGCGAGGACGAGCGTGCGACGTCCCTTGCCCGGCGCGAGCCCCATCAGCAGGTTGTCGGTGGAGGGCTCCGCCTGGGCGGGAAGCCAGTCCTCGGTGAGCTCGGGCGCGCCGACCTCGTCGTAGCGGTCGAGCACCGTCGCCCCGATGCGTCCGCGTGAGGCCACGACCTGGATCGCCAGCTCGTCGCGCCGCGGGACCTCCTTGCCGAGGTCGAGCCGCACGCTCGTGCCGCCCGGGACCGAGACGCCCAACAGGCGTGGGGCGTCGACGATCCCGCCACGCCCGTAGACCGTGATGTCCGCGACCGCCGTACCGGAGTCGGGGTTGACCAGCTCGAGCACCGAGGTGTGACCCGCGCCCGCGCCGACACCGGTGAACCATGCCTGGGGAGCCGGGGCCGGGCAGCCGACGGCCGCGCGCTGGTCGGCGCCGGAGCGACCGGCCACCAGCCCGGGCGCGGTCTCGTCCTCACCGGAGACGGCCACCGGGCCCGAGCCACCGGCCACGGTGGTCACCTTCCCGGAGCGGAGGTCGGCGCCACGGCGGTCCTCGCCGAGGCCCACCTGCACCGAGCCGTCGGCACCGTCGGCAGCGCTCGTGAGCGCCACGGCGCCGTCCTGGCGACGGTCGCGGAGGGCCGAGGGACACACGACGGTGGCGCGGGTGAGCGCCGTGCGCGTGGGTGCGTGGTCGGCAGGCCTGGTGTCGGCGGGCCTGACCAGCAGCACGGCGACGCCGGCGAGCATCGGCAGCACGACCGCGAGCACGACGGTGAGGTCCAGCCGGGCGGAGCGGCGTGCCGATCGGCGGCCCGGAGCGGGAGGCGCGGTGTGGCTCACGACGAGCGCCTCCTGTTCGTGGTGGGCAGGCAGAGCACGGCGACCACGACGGCGCCGACACCCTGGACCACGAGCAGCAGCACGCGCATCCACGACGTCGACCCGTCCAGGCTCGAGGCGTCGAGGTCACGATCGACCTGCCAGACACGGGTCGAGCGATCGGCCGCGCTGGCCTGCACGAGACCGGCCGCCGCGTCGAGGACGGCGGCCACGTCACCGTCCGCGGGGGCGGGCAGGACGACGTACTCGACGCCGCTCTCCCCCAGCCGGTCGATCACCTCGGGGGTCGGCCGCGAGACGAGCGCACGGACCTCGGCGGTGAACCCGTCGTCGGGGGCGGTGAGGTCGAGGATCTCGTCCTCCCCGAGCGTCACGCCGTCGCCGCGGCGGACCGTGTAGCTCAGGCCGTCCTCGACGCTGCCGCGGACGACGAGGATGCCGTGCGCCGCGCCGGCCTCGGAGCTCTGCACCATGTAGACGGGGATGTCGGTGTCCACCCCGTCCGCGATCGCGGGATCGGTCTCGGCGAACCACCACGCGAGGCCGCCGAGCGGCACGACCGCCGACGCGACGACCAGCACCGCTGCGCCGGCCCGACGCCACGTGACCGCGCCGGGGGCCAGGCCGATCGCGCCGGTGGTGACGGCGACCACCAGGGCGCCCTGGAGCACCACGACGAGCACGCTGAGCCCGGCGCCGGTGGACACGGCCGCGAGCGAGAGCGAGACGGTCGCGAGGACGGCAGCCAGCACCGCGGTCACGAGCGCGACGATCCAGCAGACGAGCACAGGGATGCGGGTGCGGCGCGGCACCAGCGCGAGCAGCGCCAGCGCGACGAGCACCGCACCGAGCCACCACGGCGCGCCCAGGTCACCGAGCCGACCGGTGGCCAGGTCGAGCGCGTCGACCTCGGGAGACGGGAGGCGTCCGACGTCGAGCAGCAGCGCCTCGGCCGACCCGCGCTGGATCGCGGGCAGCCACCACGGCGACAGCAGCAGCGGGACCAGAGCCAGGGCCGTCGCGGGCGGGCCCCACACCGAGCGGTCGTGTCCGGCGCCGCGGACGAGCGCGAACGCGGCAGCGGTCACCACCAGTCCGAGCAGCGCCGCCACGAGCCACAGCACCGGCGCGAACGCGGCGGCGACGCTCAGCAGCAATCCCGCCCGCCAGGCCGCTCGCCACCGACGTTCGGCGGACGGGTCGGCGAAGCCGAGCGCGGCATGGGCCAGCCACGGCAGCAGTGCGGAGCCGACGACCACGCCGAGCCGGCCGTCTCCCCAGCCGCCGCTCGCGACCGGCACGACGGCCCAGGTGACCGACCCCCACAGCAACGCCCACCGCGGCGCACCGGTCGGGGTGACCAGTCGGCCGACCACGCGCAGGAACCGCCAGGCGCCCCAGAGCGCGAACGGCACCGCCAGCAGGAGCACCGCCGACACGGCCGCCGAGGGACTGCCGCCGAGGACCACGGCGAGCAGGGCCAGCACGGGGAGGTACGGCGGCGCCGGGACCGCCGTGCCGGTGCCCAGCGGATGCCAGGTCTCGGTGTGCAGCCGCCACCAGTCCGACACGCTCGCGGGCACGGGTGAGAGGCCCCCGCCGGCGACGTCGCCGAGGGCCTCGCGGGCGCCGGCCAGGGCGACGAGCACGACGACGGCCAGGGACAGGGCGATCGGGTTGGTGAGGAAGCGGGCGACCACCCCGGTGTCCTCGGTGAGCTCGTCCTCCTCCGACCGCGGCCGGGCCACGGTGCTGGCCGGCGCGTGCTCCGCGGCGGCGGCCCTGCGTCGCTCGGCGACGTCCTGGGCCTGGTTGGTGGCGGCGGCCGCCAGGTCGCCGAGGAAGTCGAGCCCGTGCCGGTAGGGCAGCCACCAGGGCGCCAGCAGCGGCCGCGCCCGGTGCTCGTCGAGCCCGAGCTCGCGACGGGTCCGGCGCGCGGCGCGCACCTGCCCGGGGTGGGCGTAGATCGAGAGCAGGGCCGCCAGCTCGTCGAGGGCCTCGCCGACCGCGCGCACCAGCAGGAAGCCGATCATCCGCAGCAGCGTGCCGAACGCGAGCCGCACGGTCAGCCACAGCAGCGAGCGACGCCGAGCGTTGACGAGCAGCGTGTAGAGAGCGGCGCGGCGCTCCTGGTAGTGGGTGTGCCGGCCGGTCAGCGGCGTACGCCGCAGCCCCCGGTGTGCCGCCTCCGCGTGGAAGACCACGGCGTCGGGCACCACCACCGTGCGGTGCCCGGCCATCGCGGCGCGCCACCCGAAGTCGATGTCGTTGCCGAAGATCGGCAGCTGCGGGTCGAGCCCGCCGAGCTGCTCGAGGACCGTGCGGCGCACGAGCATGCCGGCGGTGTTGACCGCCAGGACCTCGCGCACCTGGTCGTGCTGGCCCTGGTCGTACTCGCCGCGCTCGAGGCCGGTCTCCCGCCGTCCCGTCCCCGAGATCGTGACGCCGAGCTCGAGCAGCCGCTTCAGCGACGGCCACTCGCGCAGCTTGGGCCCCAGGACGTCGACGCCCGGATCGGCCTCGGCCGCCGCGAGGAGCGCGGCCAGCGCCCCGGGCTCGGGGTTGGCGTCGTCGTGCAGGATCCACACCCATTCAGGTGTCGATCGCCTGCGGCGCATCTCCTCGAGGCCCAGTGCGACGGCCTCGGGGAACGAGGTGGACCCGGCCGCGCTGACGAGCTGGCCGTACTCGGCGCTGAAGGCGTCGTGGAGCAGGTCGGCACTGCCGTCCCTGCTGGTGGTGTCGACGACGATCACGTCGTCGACGGGGGTCTGCTGACCACGCAGGCCGTCGATGACCGCCGGTAGCCAGCGGGCGCCGTCGTGACTGACGAGCAGCGCTGAGACCGAGGAACCCACGATCC
>NZ_JANINT010000188.1 GCF_024509035.1 Nocardioides sp.
GCGCGCGGTCAGGTGCGACAGGCCGCCGCGCAGGGAGACCAGCGGAGGCTTCGGAGATCCCGCAGGTGCGGGCGCGCTGCGACGGCGCCGCCGCATCGTGAGGTAGAGGCTGCGACCCGACCGCGCCATCGCGGCGATCTCGGGGACGGTGCTGGTGGCGCTCAGGCGCGCGGGGTCGCCGGCGTGGACGCCGCCGAGCAGCGGGGCGACCAGGCGGTCGTAGACGCCCGCACCGAACCGGGGGCGCACCAGGTCGGCCACGGAGGGGTCGTCGCCGGCCTGCGTCCGCGGCAGGAGGAGGTCGAGACCGGCGCGCGCCACCTCCGTGGGTCCGAGGATCCGGGAGCGGAGCAGCGGCACGAGCCGCTCGGGCAGGCCGAAGGCCATCCCCGGAGGCAGCGGGCGCAGCGCGCCGCGGGACCACAGGTAGGAGCCACTGCTCTGGGGCCCGACCACGGACTCCTCGAGACCGAGGGAGGCGACCAGCCGGCCCAGCTCGGGGGCGCGGGAGAGGTAGGCGTCCGGCCCGGTGTCGACCGGACGCCCCGCCACGCGGCCGGTGTGGACCTTGCCGCCGGCCCGGTCGGTGGCCTCGAGGACGCGGATCCCGACCGCCGCCCCGAGGCGCTGCCGCAGGAAGTACGCCGTCGCCAGCCCGCTGACGCCACCGCCGACCACGACCACCTGCCCCTGCGCGCGCTCGGACGCCCCGGTTCCGGTCATGCCTCCATCCTGGCCGCGGCGGCCGCTCGCGACCCGGACCGAAGGTCCCACGTCCGGGAGGCCCTGGTCACCCGTGGACCCGGCGGCCCCGGGCGGCGCCGGGCGGGTCGGCCGCCGTCAGGGCAGGTGTGCCCCCGAGGGCACCCCGGTCCGCGGGGCGGCGGGAACCGAGGGGTCGGTGACGGCCTCGATCTCGGCCTGTACCTCGGGCTGGACCTGGTCCTTGACGACGGCGAGGTCCACCGCGTGGCGCACGTGCCGCTCGGCGTAGCCCAGCGGGTC
The DNA here is from genome assembly GCF_024509035.1 of Nocardioides sp. Lineage (GTDB taxonomy): Bacteria > Actinomycetota > Actinomycetes > Propionibacteriales > Nocardioidaceae > Nocardioides. The sequence continues at coordinate 1,006 of NZ_JANINT010000188.1, forward strand.
CACCACGTTGTTGAGCCAGCTCGCCACCGGCGACCACGCGAGCAGCAGGGCGAGCGCCACACCCCCCACGGTTGTCACCGCGAACGCGATCACGGCGTGCTCGTCGGCCCACGAGCCGTAGCCGGCGTAGGAGGCGCCCTTCACGGCGAACCCGTGGAAGAGGTAGACGACCAGGGTCCAGGCGCCCATCCTCGTGAACCAGCCGTGGACCCGCGGGACGAGCGCGAGGAAGGCCGCCGCGCCCAGCGTGCCGATGACCAGCACGACCGCGCGGGTCAGCAGGGCCCGGACATCGTCGGCGTAGCCCATCTCGTCGTAGCGGGACCGGTAGTACAGCCACTCGGTGCTGGCCCAGCTGTCGGTCCAGGTGGTGAGGATCCAGATGCCGACGAACACCGCCACCCCGGCGACCTGCACGCGTCGGTGACGCAGCATCTCGAGGCGCTCGGGCGTCGCCTTGAGGCCCATCACGAAGAACGGCAGCAGGCCGAGCACCCGGGCGATGTCGAGGGTGTCGCCGGCGTACATCCCGGCGACCAGGCTGATCGCGACCGCGACCGCGATGCCGGCCGGGAGGGGGCGGAAGATCGGGGTCATCAACCGCCACAGGAAGAGGGCGGCGAGGTACCACATCGGCCAGTGGGGGTCGCGGAACAGGTCGGCGAGCTCCTCGCCGCCGACGTACACGCGGAACAGCGCCAGCGCGCACTCGAACACGAGGTAGGGCACGACGACGGTGCGGATCAGCTTCCACATCCGCACCCGGGTGTAGGCGAACGAGCGCGAGAGGTAGCCGGTGACCAGCACGAAGGCCGGGACGTGCCAGGCGTAGAGGAAGTCGTAGAAGTGCTCGGTGACGGCGTTGTCAGGGAGAAGCGTCCACGCGTGACCGACGACCACCAGGGTGACCAGCGCCATCTTGGCGTTGTCGAACCAGGGGTCGCGGGAGACCGGTGGCGCGGCGGGGGCCGGGGCTGGAGACGGGTGTGAGGTCGACACCCCGGTGATTTACCCGCTGCGCCGCCGGTTCAGTCCTCCACGAGCCCGAGGCGGAGGTACTCGGCGGCATAGCGGCCGCTGAGCATGAGCGAGGCGTAGCGGGCCACCTCGGTGGGGGCCTCGGTGGTGAGCGTCTCGACGCGGACGCCGCGTGAGGCGGCCGCGGCCTGCAGCCGACCGCGGTGCTCGCGGACGACGGGCTCCTCGGCGCCGTCGTCGAGGACGAGCAGCATCGGCCGCAGCTCGGCGGGCCCGTCGGCGAAGGGGTCGTCGAACACGTCGCGCGGCCGCGCCGCCTCGAGCACGGGCAGCAGGTGGTCGGCGTCGCCCGCCAGGGCGGTGCGCCCGCTCGCGCGCCGGATGGCCTCGGCCACACGGCGTGCGGCGCGCGCGGCGAGCACCGAGCCGCCCCACACGAGCGGGTTGGTGTCGGCGAGCGCGATCGCCAGCATCTTGGCGGGGTTGACGGCCAGGTCGCGGTGCGGTGAGCAGGCGATCGCGACCTCGTCGAGGGCCGTGGCGACCTGCTCGGCGTCGGCCCGGGGCCCCAGCGAGACCCGGTCGAGGTACTCGAGGACGACGACCGCAGTGGCCAGCTGGTCACGGGTCTCGGTCGGCAGGATCGAGCTCCACCTGCCTGCGGCGTGCTCGGCGACCAAGGACCCCACGGGGGCCACGACCACGACCTGGCAGCCGCGGCGCACGGCCTCCGCGACGGCGGAGGCGGTGCCGGTGTCGGCACCGTCGGGCGCGAGCACCACGACGAGGTCGAGGCTGCCCGCCCAGCCCGGCAGCGCGGGGCCCGGCCAGGCCACGAACGGGACGGGACACCAGGGCTCGAGCACCGCACGCAGCAGGCGGGAGTCCGGGCCGGCCGCGATGACCGCTCGGGGGCGGGCCAGCTCCTCGGCGCGGGCGACGGCCGCGGCCGTCGCCTCGGCCGCGTCACCGGCCGCCCGGCGTACCCGCGCGCCGGACTCCGCCAGATGGCGCAGGGCGGCGTCGGACTCGAGGGCGGACTCGTCGTCGAGGCGGGACTCGTCGAACCAGGTGGCCATCGCCGCCGGCCTCAGGGCTTGCGGGCTTCGTCGACCAGCAGCACCGGGATGTCGTCTCGGACCGGGTAGGCCAGGCCGCACCCGCGGCAGACCAGCTCGGCCGGGATCGCCGGGTCGCGGTCGGACGCCGTCAGGTCCAGCTCGGAGCGACAGGCCGGGCAGACGATGATCTTCAGCAGCTCGGGGTCGATGTTCGCTGGCGGGTTCATCGGTCTCTCCTGATCTCGGTCAGAACACGGTCGCGGATCTCGGCCATCGTGGCCTCGTCGCGTCCCTCGGCGTTGAGCCGCAGCAGCGGCTCGGTGTTGGACGGGCGGACGTTGAACGCCCAGTCGGCGTGGCTCACGCTCAGGCCGTCGAGGCGGTCGACCGACACGCCGTCCAGGGCGGCGTACGTCGCCTCGATCTCGGCCATCACCGCCGCCGGATCGGCGACCTCGCTGTTGATCTCGCCGCTCACGACGTAGCGCTCGTACTGCGCGAGGAGCGCGGAGAGCGGCCGGTCGGTCTCGGCCAGCGCCGCCATCGTGTGCAGGGCGGCCAGCATCCCGGAGTCGGCGCGCCAGAAGTCGCGGAAGTAGAAGTGGCCGCTGTGCTCGCCGCCGAAGATCGCGCCGGTCTCAGCCATCGTCGCCTTGATGAACGAGTGGCCCACGCGGGTGCGGACGGGGGTGCCTCCGAGCTCGGAGACGATCTCGGGGACGGCCCGGCTGGTGATCAGGTTGTGGATCACGGTCGCGCCGGGCTCCTTGGCCAGCTCGCGGGCCGCGATCAGCGCCGTCAGCGTCGAGGGTGAGACGGCCCGACCACGCTCGTCGACCACGAAGCAGCGGTCGGCGTCGCCGTCGAAGGCCAGCCCGAGGTCGGCGCCCTCGGCGAGCACGCGCTGCTGGAGGTCCACCAGGTTGGCGGGGTCGATCGGGTTGGCCTCGTGGTGGGGGAAGGTGCCGTCGAGCTCGAAGTACATCGGCACCACCTCGACCGCGTCGCCGAGGCGCGCGAAGACGGCGGGGGCCGTGTGGCCGGCCATGCCGTTGCCGGCGTCGACCACCACCTTCAGCGGCCGGCCGTTCACGGGTGCGAGCGAGAGCAGGTGTGCGGCGTACGCCTCGAGCACATCGTGCTCGGAGATCGCGCCGACGGGGCCCCCGGTGGTCGGCCCGCCCTCGGCGACCAGGTCGCGGATCTGGGCCAGCCCGGTCTCGAGG
>NZ_JANINT010000189.1 GCF_024509035.1 Nocardioides sp.
CGGTTGGCCAAGGGTTGGCCGAGTCGGCGCCTATCGGGAGAACGCCGACCTGTGGTCACCGCGGGACGTCATACGTTCTGGTCGCCAGGACACCCAGGTCGGATGACCTCCCCGGGCAGTGCGCAGGACGTCATACGACGTGGTGGCTACGACACCCACGTCGTATGACCTCCCCGGGAGGCAGCCGACACTCACGCAGCGACCCACACCTACGACAGGAGACCACGACTCGGCGGGCTGGACCCATCAGCGGGAGGCGGCGGCGAGCCGGCCCTTGAGCAGGGGTACGGCGGGGTGGGGCCGGCCGGCGAGGGCGGCGAGGCAGACCTCGACCACCTCGGTGTCGTACGGCGCCAGCTCGCTGTAGCGGACCACGGCATCGGGCTGGGGGTCGGCCAGCAGCGCCTCGCGCACCGCCACGGCGACGTACTCCCCCAGCTCGGTGAGTGCCGGGGAGTTGGTGCCCGGCAGCAGGTCGCCGCCGTAGGCGTCGACGGCCGCGGCCACCCGGCCGTGGCGCAGCAGCCCAAGCACCAGGTCGACGTCGGTGGCGACCGGCATCGGCAGCCGGTAGGGCCGCGAGGAGAGCTGGCCGCCGAGCGCGGCGCGCAGGTGGGAGACCTCCGCCTTGAGGGTGGAGAGCGTGACCGCCTGGTCGCCGTAGACCAGGGCGTGCAGCTGCTCGAGCGAGAGCCCCTCGGGGTGCATGGCCAGCAGCGCCAGCACCTCGCTCTGGCGCCGGTTGAGCAGCAGCCGCTGGCCGTCGAGCCACACCTCGACGGTGCCGAGCAGCCGCATCACCAGGCCTGGCTCGGTGCGCTCGTCGACGGCCACGCCCGGGTGGTGCGCCGAGGCCGGCACGGCGGTCTCGATCAGGCGGGCGAGCACGCGCGCGGTGGCCAGCCCGATCGGGTGGGTGCGGTCCCAGGTGGTCGAGAGGTCGATGACGCCGAGCTGGGCGCCGGTCACCGGGTCGTGCACGGGCGCGGCCCAGCACACCCAGTTGTGCACGATCGGGGCGTAGTGCTCGGCGCTGAACACCATCGCGGGCGCGTCGAGGCGGTTGGCGAGGTCGAGGGCGTTGGTGCCGACGCTGAGGTCGTCCCACCGGCCGCCCGGCACGAAGTTCACGGTCTCGGCCTTGCGGCGCATCACCCGGCCCCCGTACGTCCACAGGATGCGGGTCTGCGGGTCGGTGACGGCGACGACGAGGTCGCCGTCCTCGGCGGTACGCCGCAGCTCGGCCTCCACCCGCTCGACCGCCGTCTGCAGCGGCGACCCGCGCCACCAGGCCGCGGTCTCCGACTCGTCGGCCAGCGGCGCCTCGGTGACGTCGGTGGGCACCACGGGCTCCGAGCGCGCCCAGCTGCTGAGGATCTCGGGCCGCACCAGCCCGGACGCCTCGTCGCCGTGCTCGACGAAGGAGGTCCACGCGCGCACCGCGTCCATCCGGCGGGCCTGGAGCTCCTCGCTGCGGGGCATGCCGTGGACGGTAGCACCGACCACGTGACCGGGGTCACACGACGGACGTCGAGGAGCTCAGTCCGCGAGCCGGTTGGCCACCGTCAGCAGCACGGCCGCGTCCTCGAGCGCCTCGAGGTCGTGGCGCTGCGGCGGGATCACGACGTAGTCGCCCGGCGCGCCCTCCCACGACTCGCCGCCGGCGTGCAGGCGGACCCGCCCCCGCAGCACCTGCAGCGTCGCCTCACCCGGGCTCTCGTGCTCGCCCAGGCTGCGGCCCCCGGCGAGCGCGACCATCGTCTGCCGGAGGTGGTGCTCGCGGCCGCCGTGCACGGTGATCGCGCTGCGGCCGCTGCCGTGCTCCCGCGCCAGGCCCAGGTGCTCCTCGACCAGGTCCGTCAACGACTGTCCGTCCATCACGTCAGCTCCTTGTGGATCCGTCCTCCGAGCGAGCCGAGCGGCTCGCCGGTGCCGCCCCAGCGGCCGGCGATGATCTCGGCGGCGATGCTGATCGCGGTCTCCTCGGGCGTGCGGGCGCCGAGGTCGAGACCGATCGGGCTGGAGAGCCGACCGAGCTCCTCGTCACCGAGCCCGGCGTCGCGCAGCCGCGCCAGCCGGTCGTCGTGGGTGCGCCGCGAGCCCATCGCGCCGACGTACGCGACCTCGGGCAGGCGAAGCGCGACCTCCAGGAGGGGTACGTCGAACTTGGGGTCGTGGGTGAGCACGGTGATGACCGTGCGGGCGTCGACGCGGCCGGCCCCGGCCTCCGCCTCGAGGTAGCGGTGCGGCCAGTCCACGACGACTTCGTCGGCCTCGGGGAAGCGGCTGGTGGTGGCGAACACGGGCCGCGCGTCGCAGACCGTCACGTGGTAGCCGAGGAAGCTGCCGACCCGCGCGACCGCGGCGGCGAAGTCGATGGCACCGAAGACCAGCATCCGCGGCTTGGGCGCGAACGCCCACACGAACACCCGCATGCCCTCACCGCGCCGCTCACCGTCGGGGCCGTAGGTCAGCGTCGCGTTGTGACCGGCCGCCAGCAGCCCCAGCGCGTCGTCGCGGACGGCGTCGTCGGCCCGCGCGGACCCGAGACCGATCGGGTCGTCCGCCTGAGGGTGGTGCATGGAGGTGCGAGAGGCGGACGACCCGTCGGGACGGACCACGAGGCGTCGGCCGAGGCGGGAGGGGTCGGGGTGCTCGATGACGGTGGCCAGCGCGACCGGGCGACCGGCCTCGATGTCGGCGGCGATCTGGTCGAGCTCGGGGAAGGTCTCGCGGCTGACCTTCTCGACCCAGACGTCGAGGATGCCGCCGCAGGTGAGCCCGACCGCGAACGCGTCGTCGTCGGAGACGCCGTAGCGCCGCAGGACAGGTGCGCCGGACTCCACGACCGACTCGGCCAGGTCGTAGACCGCGCCCTCGACGCAGCCCCCAGACACCGACCCGACCGCGGTGCCGTCGGGCCCGACCAGCATCGAGGCGCCGGGCGGCCGGGGCGCGGACTGGAACGTCGCGACGACGGTGCCGACGCCGACGGTCTCCCCGGCCCGCCACCAGGCGAGCAGCTCGCTCAGCACGTCACGCACGGGACACCACCTCCGCGAGCTCGGCGAACGTCGCCAGCGAGTGGCCGGCGACGAAGTCGTGGCAGTGCGGCAGCGCCGCCAGGACACCCTGCTGGACCGGCTCGTAACCGGTCTTGCCGCGGTGCGGGTTGACCCACACGACGCGGTGCGCGACCCGGCGCAGCCGCGCCATCTGCTCCCCCAGCAGCGTCGGGTCGCCGCGCTCCCAGCCGTCGCTGAACACCACGACGACCGCGCCGCGGGCCATCCCGCGCTGGCCCCACCGGTCGAGGAAGAACCGCAGCGTCTCGCCGAGCCGGGTGCCTCCGGACCAGTCGGGGACGGTCTCGCCGGCGGCGACCAGCGCACGCTCGGGGTCGCGCAGCCGCATCGCGCGGGTCAGGTGGGTCAGCCGGGTACCGACGGTGAACGTCTCGACCACGCCGCCGCTCTCGCGCCCCACCTGGGTGAACCGGTGCGCGAGCCGCAGCAGCGCGTCGGCGTACCCGCTCATCGAGCCGGAGACGTCCACGAGCAGCACGACCCGCCGGGGTCGTACGCCGCGGCGCCGCCAGGCGATCTCGGCCGGCTCGCCCATCCGCCGCAGCGAGGCCCGCAGGGTGCGCGAGGCGTCGACCTCGCCGCGGTGCCACGCCTGGTGACGGGCGGTACGCCGGACGGGCGGGCGCGGCCGCAGGGTCGCGAACATGCCGGCGAGCCGGCGCCGCTCGGCCGCGGTGAGCGAGGCCACGTCGCGCTGCCGCAGCACCTCGGCCTCGCTGGCGAGCGCCCGGAGCACCTCCTCGTCCTCGTCGGGCGTCTGCCCCGACCCGGTCGACTCCTCCAGCGGCAGGCCCGCGAACGGCGCCGAGGGGTGGGCCGGTCGCGAGCGGGGCAGTCCGTCGCGTGCCTCGAAGAACTCGTGGAACACCTGGTCGTAGCGCTCCAGGTCGTCGGGCCCGGCGCACAGCGTGGCCCGACCGGCGAGGTAGGTCGAGCGACGGCTGTCCGCCCCGAGCACCGCGGCGGCCGCGAGGAACCCCTGCGCCCGGTCGTGGGTCACCGGCACCCCGGCGGCCCGCAGCGCCCGGGCGAACGCCAGGAGGATCTCGTCGGGCTGCCGGTCGGTCATGCCCGCAGCATCTGGTCCAGGGCGTGGCGCACCCGCTCGCCGTCCTCGCGGTACTTCACCAGCGCGCCCAGCGTCGCCGACGCCGCGGCCAGGTCGATCTCGGCG
>NZ_JANINT010000190.1 GCF_024509035.1 Nocardioides sp.
GCCGAGAGCCGCCCGAGCCGCGCACGCGGCTCGTCCACGACGAGGTACGGCGCGCCGGCCGGCCCCCGCTCGGCGCCGACCGGGTCGGTGAGGATCGCGACCGCTCCGGCCGCGAGGGCCGCCTCGGCGTACTCGATGCCGTGCACCCGCGACCCCGGGAGCGCGGCGTAGAGGTCGCCGGGCCGGATGCGCTGGGAGGAGAGCGAGATGCCGGTGATCTCGACCTCACCGGGGTCCCCGGCGCCGCCGCGGAGCACGCTCCCGTCGGCCGTCCCGCCGCCCAGCCAGCGGGCAAGGACCGTGAGTGCCGTCCGGGGCGGGTGCTCTGGCCGGGTCGCGTCGCTCACCACGCGAGGCTATCGCCGGTCGACCCGCAGCCCGCGATCACCACTCGACCGGCAGGCGCGAGGGCCGGGTGCCGGTGGGCGGGACGGCGTAGCGCTGCAGGGTGTAGCTCATGATCTTGGCGAACGCCGGACCGCCCACGGACCCGCCGCCTCCGCCGTTGCGCGGGTTCTTCACCACGACGTAGACGGTGAACCGCGGGTCGTCGGCCGGCGCGAACCCGGCGAAGGACACGTCGAACGTGCCGTCGTAGCAGCCGCACTCCTCGCTGGTCGCCTGGGCGGTGCCGGTCTTGCCCGCGACGCGGTAACCGGGGATCGCTGCGCCGGGCGCGACGCCCACCTCGGGGTCGACGACCCGCTCCATCATCCGCATGGTGTCGCGCGCGGCCGCAGCGCTGACGACCCGCCGCTTGGTGGTCGTGTCGGTGCCGACGACGTCGCCGGTGTCGGTGGTCGCCTCGCCCTCGATCAGGCTCGGCGAGATGCGCACACCGCCGTTCGCGATGGTGTTGACGGCGGCCGCCATCTGCACACCGTTGACCGCGACCGACTGACCGAAGGCGATGCGGTCCTGCATCTGGTGGGTCCACGCGCTGCCGTCGGGCAGCAACCCCTGGGACTCACCGCGCACACCGATATCGGTCGGTTGGCCGAGGCCGAACGCCGACAGGTAGTCGTAGAGCTGGCCCTGCTCGAACTTGTCGGCGGCCAGGACGGTGCCGATGTTGGAGGACTTCGCAATGACGCCCGCCAGCGTCAGGTGGATGGTGCCGTGGGTGAACCAGTCGTTGATCGGCCGGTCCTCGCGCTGCAGCTGCGGCGGTACGACGATCTTGGTGCGCGGCGTGACCAGGCCCAGGTCCATCAGGGAGCTCACCGTGAGCACCTTCTCGACCGAGCCGGGCTCGTAGACGTCCTGCATCGCCCGGGAGCCGAGGTCCTCCTTCGGCGAGCCGGTCGGGTCGTTGGCGTCGAACGTCGGGTAGTCGGCGACGGCGAGCAGCTCGCCGGTGCGGCTGTCCATGACCACGGCGAAGCCGCTGTCGGCTCGGGCGCTCTCGACGGTCTGCCCGAGCACCCGCTGGGCGTACCACTGGAGGTCGAGGTCGATCGTGGTCCTCAGGTCCTGACCGTCGACGGCCTTGGTGACCGTGCTCTCCCCGAGCGGGATCCGGTTGCCGCCACCGACCTCGTAGCGGGCGGAGCCGTCGGTGCCGGCCAGCTGGTGGTCGAAGGTGCGCTCGAGCCCCGCGAGCGGCTCGTCGGTGCCCATGAAGCCGACCAGGTTGGCGGCGACGTCACCGACCGGGTAGTCGCGCAGCGGGTCGCGGCGGGTGTCGAGGCCCTCGAAGCCCGCGGCGTCGGCGGCCTCGACGACCTCGGTGGCCTTGGTCGCCGGCACGCGGCGCGCGATGTACTCGAAGCGGCTGCCCGGCTCGCGCAGCTTCCTCAAGGTGTCCACGTAGTCGACGTCGAGGCGGTGGTAGAGGAACCGCGCGAGCTCGGGCGCCTTCTCGGCGGTCATCTGCGGGTCGGCGACCACCATCAGCCCGTCCACCGAGCCGGCCAGCGGCTTGCCGTTGCGGTCGAGGATGTCGCCGCGCTCGGCAGGCAGCACCACGTTCTGCACGCCCTCGGCGGCGGCCATCGCGGCGTAGGAGTTGGGATCGAGCCCCTGCAGCTGGACCAGCCGGGCGCCGAACACGGAGAGCACCATCGCGATGACGACGAAGCCCATGCGCAGCCGCAGCTGGGGGGAGCCCCGACGGGAGCCGCGGGGCGGGCGGGTCTGGCGCACGACGTCTCCGGTGGTCTCGATCAGCGACGGGTCTGCTGGTGCTGCTGGTTCTGCTGTTGCTGGTGTTGCTGCTGGTTCTTCTTACCGCCTCCGTCGCCGTTTCGGCCGTCTCCCGCGCCCGTGTTGTCCTGCGCGTTCGCCTGGGGGGTCCGCGTGGTCGTCGCCGGGGGCGCGGCCACGTGGACGACGTGCGGCGCCGGGTCGAGCGCGGCCGGCTTGACCGGCGGCGGCGGGGTGATCCGGAACGGGACGCTGCCGTCGGCGGCACACGGCTTGCCGGTGACCGTCGAGCTGCCCAGCTCCAGGAACGCCGGGGTGCACGCCTGGACCATCCCGAGCCGCTGGGCCGCGGTGGCGATCCGCTGCGGGTCGCGCAGGCGGTCGAGCTCCATCTGGAGGCTCTGCTGACGGGCGGCGAGCGTGGTGGCCTGTCCCTCGAGCGCTGTCGCGGCGAACGAGGACTGCTGCATCGAGGTGTTGAAGAGGAGCAGCCCCACGACGCCCCCGAGCAGCATCATCGTCACCAGCGCGACGAACGGCATGCGTGCCGCCTGCGCGCGGGTGCGCGGGACGACGGTGAGCCGAGCGCGCTCGACGGCCTGCTCGGCGATCCGGGGCATCCGCGAGCGGACCTGGGGCATCGGACTGCTCATGCTGCCTCTTTCGTTCGCTCGATGGCGCGCAGCCGGACGGAGGCGGCGCGTGGGTTCTCGGAGATCTCCTCGGGGTTCGCCTTCTCGGCACCCCGGGTCACCAGGCGGAAGGCGGGCTCGGCGCCCGCCGGCACGAACGGGAGGTCCTCGGGGACGTCGAGGCGGGTCGCGGCCACGAACGCCTGCTTGACCAGCCGGTCCTCGAGCGAGTGGTAGGACTCCACGACGACGCGCCCACCGACGCCGATCGCGTCGATGGCCGCCGGGATCGCGCGGCGCAGCACCGCCAGCTCGTCGTTGACCTCCATGCGCAGCGCCTGGAAGGTCCGCTTCGCCGGGTGCCCGCCGGTGCGGCGCGCCGGGGCCGGGATCTCGGCGTACAGCAGCTCGACCAGCCGACCCGACCGGGTGAACGGCTCGCGTGCCCGCTCGCGCACGACGGCGGTCGCGATCTTGCGGGCGAACTTCTCCTCGCCGTAGTCGCGCAGCACCCGCGTGAGGTCGGCGGCGTCGTAGGTGTTGAGGACGTCCGCGGCGGTGATGCCGGTGCTGCCGTCCATGCGCATGTCCAGCGGCGCGTCCTCGGCGTAGGCGAAGCCGCGCTCGCGCACGTCCAGCTGCATGGAGGAGACGCCGAGGTCGAACAAGACGGCATCCACCGACGCCAGTCCGAGGTCGGCGAGGACCGTGGGGATCTCGTCGTAGACCGCGTGCACGCCGGTGAAGCGGTCGCCGAACGGCGCCAGCCGCTCCCCCGCCAGCCGCAGCGCCTCGGGGTCGCGGTCGATGCCCACCACCCGGGCGAGCTCGAGCCGTGAGAGCACCGCCTCGCTGTGGCCGCCCAGACCGAGGGTCGCGTCCACGAGGACGGCGCCCTCGCGTCGGAGCGCGGGCGCCAGGAGGGCGACGACCCGGTCGAGCAGGACCGGGACGTGGGACGGGGTCGCCATGTCAGGCCTGACGGGCCAGGACGGCGAGGAGCACGAACCCGAGCGCGACGGCCACGGAGGTGGCGGCCGAGAAGGCCATCAGGGTCGCCGCGTCGCGGGCCTGGTGCCGGACGCGGCGCACCGGCGCCTCGACCGGTGCCTGTGCTGGCGCGATGCTCATTGGTTTCGACCCTCGTGTCCCGGAGTTGCGCGTGGGTGGTGCTGTGAGATGGGCGATCCGCCTGACCAGGTCCCTGCCCGCTCCCGGATGAGCTGGGGAAGTGTCGTCTGGAACCGGGGAAGGTGCCCCAGATGACGTGGCCGTCTGGAACCGGGGAAGGTGTCCCAGAAGGCTGCGGGAGCGGGCTCGAGACCTCGTCCTGCGGATCGCTGTGCTGTTGTCGGTGTTCGCTCGTGCGTGGTGGTCGTGCGGTGATCAGCCCGGGTGCGGCGCGGGCTGCTCGTCGAGCTCGGCGAACTTCGCCTGGGCGCCGGCC
>NZ_JANINT010000191.1 GCF_024509035.1 Nocardioides sp.
CGAGGTCCGCCACGGCTTCCTCACCCAGCTCCAGAAGGGCCAGATCCGCAAGGGCGTCGTGTCCTCGATCGTCAACTTCGGTGCGTTCGTCGACCTCGGCGGCGTCGACGGTCTGGTCCACGTCTCGGAGCTGTCGTGGAAGCACATCGACCACCCCTCCGAGGTCGTCGCGGTCGGCGACGAGGTCACCGTCGAGGTCCTCGACGTCGACATGGACCGCGAGCGGGTCTCGCTGTCGCTCAAGGCGACGCAGGAGGACCCCTGGCAGCACTTCGCCCGCACCCACCAGATCGGCCAGATCGTGCCCGGCAAGGTCACCAAGCTGGTGCCGTTCGGTGCGTTCGTCCGCGTCGAGGAGGGCATCGAGGGCCTGGTGCACATCTCCGAGCTCGCCGAGCGTCACGTCGAGATCCCCGAGCAGGTCGTCCAGGTCAACGACGACGTGATGGTCAAGATCATCGACATCGACCTCGAGCGTCGCCGGATCTCGCTGTCGCTCAAGCAGGCCAACGAGACCGCGACCGCCTCCGACGTCGAGGACTTCGACCCCACCCTCTACGGCATGGCGGCGACCTACGACGAGCAGGGCAACTACGTCTACCCCGAGGGCTTCGACCCCGAGACGGGCGAGTGGCTCGAGGGCTTCGACGAGCAGCGCGCGATCTGGGAGGACCAGTACGCCAAGGCGCACGCCCGCTGGGAGGCCCACGTCAAGCAGCAGGCCGAGGCCGCCAAGGCCGAGGTCGAGGCCGGCGAGGCCACGTCGTACTCCAGCGGCGGTGGCGACACCGAGACCGCCGAGACCGGCGGCTCGCTGGCTTCCGACGAGGCGCTGCAGGCTCTTCGCGAGAAGCTCACCGGCGGCAACTGACCGCACATAGACGTTGACCCGCCCGAAACTTTCGGGCGGGTCAACGTCCATTTCGGGGTCAGGAGACGAGTCGGACGCGGTGGGCGCACCCAAGGTCGTCGCGGCGGCAGGTGCGGACGGTCGGGCCGGCGAACCGGTCGTGGCGGGCGTAGGTGGTGAGGGCGCCGAAGCCGGCGGCCAGGACGAGGAGGATCAGGATCGAGGTCATGGCAGGAATCATTCTCTCGTCGTGATCCTGCCACGAGTGGCAGGAAAGACATGGTTCGTTGATTTCCTGCCAGTCCTGCGTCAGGCTGTGCAGGTGCAGAAGGTCGCGGTGATCGTGCAGGACGGGGCGGAGCCCTTCGGGCTCGGCTCCCTGGTCGAGGTCTGGGGCGAGCCCGAGCATCCCGAGGACGAGACCCCGGTGTTCGACTTCCAGGTGTGCACGCCGCGGCCCGGCAGGGTCCGAGGTCGCTCCGACTACGACCTCCTCGTCGAGCGCGGGCTCGAGGCCACCGCCGACGCCGACCTGGTCTGCATCAGCCCCAAGCACGACCTGCTGCAGCAGGACCCGGCGGTCCTGGAGGCGGTGCGCGCGGCCTACGACCGCGGCGCGATCCTCTACGCCCACTGCTCCGGGGTCTTCGAGCTGGGCGCCGCGGGTCTGCTCGACGGCCGGGAGTGCACGACGCACTGGCGCTTCACCGACCGGTTGGCGCGGATGTACCCCACGGCCGACGTCCGCCCCGACGTCCTCTACTGCCATGACGGGACCGTGCTCACCGGTGCCGGGTCCGCGGCCGGCATCGACGCCTCGCTGCACCTGCTGCGCGAGCAGTTCGGCACCAAGGTCGCGGCCACCACCGCGCGCCGCATCGTCGTCCCGCCGCACCGCGACGGCGGACAGGCGCAGTTCATCGCGCGCGCCGTGCCCGACTGTGACGCCGAGACGCTCGGGCCGCTGCTCCAGTGGATCGTGGCCAACCTCGGGGAGGACCTCGGGGTCGAGACGCTCGCGCGCCGCAGCCACATGTCGCCGCGCACGTTCGCCCGCCGGTTCCGCGCCGAGACCGGCACCACGCCGCACTCGTGGGTCACCCGTCAGCGGGTGCAGGCGGCCGAGGAGCTGCTCGAGCGCACCGACCACTCGATCGACTGGATCGCCGACGAGGTCGGCTTCGGCAACGCCGCCACGCTGCGCCACCACTTCGCGCGGGTGCGTGGGCTGAGCCCGCAGCAGTACCGCCGCCGGTTCGCCGGCTAACGCTCCGCCAGCTGGTCGCGGAGCACCTTGCCCGTCAGCGTCCGGGGCAGCTCGCCGAGGAAGTGGTACTCCTTGGGCCGCTTGGGCGGCGCCAGCCGCTCGCGGGCGAACGCGTCCAGCTCGGCCGCGCTCGCCTGCCCGACCACGGCGGCACAGACCCGCTGGCCCCAGCGCTCGTCGGGCACGCCGTACACGGCGACGTCCTCGACCCCGGGGTGCTCGCGCAGGGCGTTCTCGACCTCGAGCGGGTAGACGTTGACCCCGCCGGTGATCAGCAGGTCCTCGCGGCGCCCGTCGAGGTAGAGGTAGCCGTCCTCGTCGAGACGGCCGAGGTCGCCGACCGTGAACGCACTCCGTCCGTCGGGGAGGGCTCGCCAGGCGGCCGCGGTCTTGTCGGGGTCGCCGAAGTACTCGAAGCATGCGTACGCCGGCACCGCGCACCAGATCGTGCCGTCGGGGTCGACCGACAGCTCGCGTCCGGGGCGAGCCCGGCCGACGGTCCCCGGGCGCTGGAGCCACTCCTCGCTGCGACAGGCGGTGAACTGCCCCTCGGTCGACCCGTAGAACTCCCAGGTCGAGCCGGGCGGGAACGCCTCGATCAGGCGCCGCTTGAGCGCCGGCGGGCACGGCGCGCCCGCGTGCGCGACCAGCCGGAACGACGAGAGGTCCGGCCAGGTGTGGGCGTCCCAGTGGGCGAAGAGTCGCTGCAGGTGCGCCGGCACGCAGAACATCGTGGTCGGGCGCTCGCGCCGGATCGCCTCGGTCACCAGCGCCGGGTCGAAGGTTCCGGGAGCGACCACGCGGCCCCCGGCGAGCACCGTGCCCATGGCGAAGCGCAGCGGCGCGGAGTGGTAGAGCGGGCTGAGCACCAGGTTGACGTCGGAGTCGACGAAGTCCCAGAGGTCGCGCTCCTCGGCGACCAGGGCGGTGGCGTCGGCGTCGCTGAGCAGCCCGGAGTAGACGCCCTTGGGTGTGCCGGTCGTCCCGCTGGTGACGTGCATCGGGCGAGCCCGGGGGAGGGCTCGGCGGAACCGGGCCGGCGTGTTCGCGACCATCGACGCGACCTGGTCCTCGCTGTCGACGACCAGGTGCGGTCGCAGGCCGGCGAGGATGCGCTCGCGCTCCCAGGCGGTCAGCCGCGGATCCAGGGGGATCGGGAACATCCCGGCCGCGAGCAGGGACATCACGAGGTCGAGGTAGCCGAGCGAGCCCGGCACCAGGAGCGCGACCCGGGAGCCTTCGCGCAGCTCGACGTGGTCCACGCCTCAACCCTACTGTCGCCGTACTGTCGCCAGGTCGCCGGGAACTCGTCGGGCTGTGCGGACATGACGGGGTGTGCAGCGAGATGGGACGACGGTGACGGAGCTCGGCGAGGAGGGGCTCGTCGACGGCCTGCGCCGCGACGACCCCGAGGCGCTGGCCGCGCTCTTCGATCGCTATGGCGACCGGATCTACAACCACTGCTTCCGGGCGACGGGGGACTGGGCGGAGGCCGAGGATGCGACCGCGACGGTGTTCCTCGAGGTCTGGCGCCACCGTCGTCGGGTGCAGGCGCACGACGGCTCCGCGCTGCCGTGGCTGTACGGCGTCGCCACGAACGTGTGTCGCAACCTCACCCGGAGCCGGCGCCGCGGGTGGCGCGCGCTGGCGGCGCTGCCCCGACCGGCCCCGGAGCCCGACCACGCCGACCGCGTCGCCGAGCGGGTGAGCACCGAGGCCCGGATGCGGGCGGTGCTGGCGGCGGTCGACGAGCTGCCGCCGCGCGAGCGCGAGGTGCTCGGCCTCGTGGCCTGGTCGGGGCTCAGCTACGAGCAGGCGGCTGCGGCGCTCGACGTACCCGTGGGGACCGTCCGGTCCCGCCTCTCCCGGGCGCGTGCCCGGCTCACCGACCTGACGACGCCCCGAGGAGATCGTGATGAGTGACCTGACGCCCCCGCCCGACGAGCCGATGGGCGACCAGAGCCGCGCCCGGATCCGCGCGGAGCTGCTGCGCACCGCGCACGAGGGTCGGGCGGAGTCCCGGACCCGTCGCCGGCTGGTGCCCGTGATCGCGGCGGCCGCGGTGCTCGTGGTCGCCGGGGTGACCGCCTGGGCCGTGCAGGCAGGGGAGGGCGGTGTCGACGGCGCGCCCGCAGGACCGCTCGCGTCGACCTGGTCGACCGATCCCACCCCGAGCCCGCCCGCGACCCGGGAGACCCCGTCGCCTCGGCCGCCCGACCAGCGGGCCGGGGCGGGCGACTGTCGCGCCGAGCTGGCGAACACCCTGTCGGGGGCCGAGCTCGCGGCCCGGGTCGACGACCACACGAGCTTCTGGGTCCGAGGGGACCGCTTCGTCCTGTGCGACGTGCGCGACCGGACGACGATCCACCGTGCGCTCCCGGTGACGCCGGCGGACTCGGTCGAGACCTTCCGGGTCAGCACGCGGTACGTGCCGGCGGGTCGGGGTGCGTTCGACGTGATCCGGGTCGCCGGCGGCGCCGTTCCCGAGGGTGCGATGGCGTACGACGTCGAGTACACGTTCCCCGACGGGACCGTGGTGCCCGCCGAGACCGTGACCGGCGCCGACGGCCGCACCTGGTGGCGGGTCGAGCACACGTCCTCGAGCGACGGCGGCAACGAGATGAGCGGGCCGCCGATCACCGTGCGCGTGTCGTTGTCCGGCGTGCAGCGGACCTACCGGCTCGACTGGGCGAGCGACACCTGCGCCCAGGCCAACCACGGCTGTTGATCAGCCCGAGAGACCCAGGTCGTCCGCGAGCTGGGTGACGACGTGGGCGAAGTGCGTGTCGTAGTCGAGGACGCCGCGGTACATGTGGCCGAAGAGCTCGAGCGAGATGTGCCCGAACAGCGAGGTCCAGGCCATCATCCAGCGCACCAGGCGGTCGTCGCCCATCTCCACGTCGAGGGCCGGGCGGATCCCGCCCAGTGCGGTGCGCTCCCTGGCGCCGACCGCGCGCGTCGGGGCGCCGAGGGCCCGCTCGGCGCGTTCGGACTCCTCGGCGATCCGCAGGAGCGTGCCGGGCACGCGCGCGGCCGAGGCGATCGTCGTGTCCGGCGCGGCGTAGCCGGGCACCGGTGATCCGTAGATGAGGGCGTACTCGTGCGGGTGCGCGCGGGCCCAGTCGTGGACGGCATGGCACACGGCAGCGAACCGCTTCGCCAGGTCACCGCGACGGCGTACGCCGGTGTCGGCGGCCTCGACCGCGGCACCGAGCTCGTCGTAGGCCTCCACGATCAACGCGGTCAGCAGGTGGTCGCGGCTCGGGAAGTAGCGGTAGACCGCCGAGGACACCATGCCGACGTCGCGGGCGATCGCCCGCAGCGACAGGGCTGCCGGCCCCACCTCGGCCAGGTGCCGACGCGCGGTCTCCTGGATGGCCTGGGTGGTCTCGAGGCGGTTCTCGGCACGGGACATGGGGACATCCTCGCACAAACGAGAGCGGTGCTCTTGTTTTCCTGATCGGCGTGTGCCAGGCTGAGCAAAACGAGAGCGGTGCTCTCGATTCTGACCTCAGGAGGAGACCATGTCCGATCTGCACGTCGTCGTCGGTGCCGGGCCCGTCGGCCGCGCCACCGCCGTCCAGCTGGCCTCGGAGGGCCACGAGGTGCTGCTCGTGAGCCGCTCGGGTCAGGGCCCGGCGATCGCGGGGGTACGCCGCGTCGCGGCCGACGCCTCGGACGCCGACCGGCTCGCCGAGCTCGCGGCCGGGGCGGTCGCGCTCTACAACTGCATCAACCCGCCGTCGTACACCGTGTGGACGACGTACTGGCCGCCGGTCGCCGCCGCGTTCCTCGAGGCCGCCGAGCGCACGGGGGCGACGCTGGTCACCGCGTCGTGCCTCTACCCCTACGGCCCGGTCGAGGGGCCGATGGTCGAGGGGATGCCGGACGCTGCGACCGGCACGAAGTCGCGCATCCGGGCGCGGATGTGGGCCGATGCCCTGGCCGCACACGAGGCGGGCCGGATCCGCGCAGCCGAGGTGCGTGGCTCCGACTACATGGGCCCGTGGGTCACCAACGCCCACATCCCGCAGGTCACGCCGCGTGCCCTGTCCGGCAAGAGCGTGCGGGTCTTCGGCAGCGCCGACCAGCCGCACGCGTTCACCGACGTGCGCGACATGGGCCGCGCGCTGGCCGCGGTCGCGCAGGCGCCGCACGCCTGGGGCCGGGTCTGGCACGCGCCGACCAACCCCGCGCGCACCCAGGCCGAGACGGTGACCGACGTGTGTCGAGCCGCGGGCCGCGAGCCCGTGACCGTGCGGACCTGGCCGAGGGCGCTGCTGAGCGTCGGCGGCCGGTTCGTCCCGCTGCTGCGGGAGATGCGGGAGACCGTCTACCAGTTCGAGCGTCCCTACGTGCTGGACTCCAGCGCGATCGCCCGCGAGCTCGGGCTCGAGCCGACGCCCTGGGACGAGGTGTGCCGGGCGACGGCCGCCGGTGCCGACGACGAGACGCCCCTCGCTGCGCCGTCGGCCCCGACGGTCTCGGGGACGCCCCTCTAGTAGCGGAACCGTCCGACCAGCTGCTGCATCGTCGCGGCCATCCGGGCCAGCTCCTCCGCGGCCTGGCTGGTGCTCTCGGCGGCCTGGGTGGTGTCGGTGGCCGACTGCGCCACCCCGGTGACGTTCGCCGCGATGTCGGTCGAGCCGCTGGCCGCCTCGGCCACGTTGCGGGCCATCTCGTTGGTGGTGGCGGTCTGCTCCTCGACGGCCGAGGCGATCGTGGTCTGGGCGTCGTTGATGCGCGCGATGATCGCGGAGATCTCGCTGATGGCCTCGACGGCGGCGCCGGTGTCGGTCTGGATCGTCTCGATGCGGCGGCTGATGTCCTCGGTGGCGCGGGCGGTCTCTTGAGCGAGCTCCTTGACCTCGTTGG
Source organism: Nocardioides sp. (assembly GCF_024509035.1). Taxonomy (GTDB): domain Bacteria; phylum Actinomycetota; class Actinomycetes; order Propionibacteriales; family Nocardioidaceae; genus Nocardioides. Next base: position 6,993 of record NZ_JANINT010000191.1, read on the forward strand.
CGACCACGGCGAAGCCCTTGCCGGCCTCGCCGGCGCGGGCGGCCTCGATGGTGGCGTTGAGGGCGAGGAGGTTGGTCTGCTCGGCGATGGAGTTGATGACCTTGATGACGTTGCCGACCTCGGTCGAGGAGTCGCCGAGCTTCGCGACCGTCGTGTTCGCCGACTCGGCGACCCGCACGGCGTCGGCGGCGATCGATGCGGCGCCCGTGGCGTTCTGGGCGATTTCGCGGATCGAGGCCGACATCTGCTCGGTGCCGGCGGCGACCGTCTGCACGTTGCGGGACACCTGGTCGGCGGCGCTGGACACGAGCCCGGCCTGGGTGGCGGACTCCTGGGCCGAGCCTGACATCTGGCTCGACACGCTCGAGAGCTCCTGCGACGCGGAGGCGAGCGCCTCGGCGTTGCCGGCGATGTCCGCCATCGCCTCGGCCAGTCGGGTGCTGGCGGTGTTGAGCGCGGCCGCCATCTGGCCGACCTCGTCACGGGAGTCCAGGTCGAGGTGCTGGGTCAGCTCGCCCTCGGCGAGGCTGCGCAGCGCGGTCGCGGTCTGGTCGATCGGGCGGGTGATCCGCCGCGCGACGAACAACGAGAGGCCCAACGTGAGCAGCAGCCCGATGCCCAGCTCGATGTAGACCATCGTGCGCGCGCTCGCGTACGTCGATTGTGCGTGCTCGACCGCGGTCGCGGCGTCGGCCGCGATGTCCTCCTCGAACGCGGTGAGCGTGTCGTTCAGCGCGGTCGCGATCGGCGCCACCTCCCGCTGCCGCAGTGCGTCGAGCGCCACCCAGCTGCGCTCCCGGGCCAGCGTGAGCACCTCGCCGCTGGCCAGCTCGACGTACGCCTTCCAGTTCGACTCGAACTCCGCGAACTGCGCCTCCTGGGCCTTCGTCAGCGACACGTGGTCGGCGAACTGTGCCAGCGCCTCGTCCATGGCCTCGACGTCGGCCAGGTAGGCGTCGTGCGCGGGCCCGTCCTCGGCCTGCAGCTCGTCGGCGAGGGCGTCCACCCGGGTCTGCAGGAACGCGCGACGCACGGAGTTGACGTAGCCGACCGGCTGGAGGCCCTCGGTCTCGATGGCGGCCGCCTCGTCGGCGATCTTGCCCATCTCGTTGATGGCCAGCTGGCCGATCGTGCCGGCCAGCACGATGCCGATCAGGGAGACCGCGAGCACCTTGGTCCGCAGCCGCCGGTCGTCGAACCAGTGGAGGAGGTGCAGACCGGATCGGGACCGCTGCGGGGGTGACGTCGTGGCTGACATGGGAACGAACTCCTCGGGGGTAGGAGCCGTCTGGCGACGGCGCTGCTCTTCGTCGCCCGAGAGCACGGTGGGCCTCTGCCGGCCAGGGGCCCGCTCCGTCACGCAGCCCATCGGCGGGCGATCGACCGGTCTGAGGGGAGATCGGACCCCGTCTAGGGCGCCTTCTGGGCCATTCGCAGGACGGCGACGGTCCGGGTCGGGGAGGCTGTCCGGATGTCTCCGGCCCGTGTGCTCGTCGCCTGCCTGCTCCGCTGCGTCGCGATCGTGGTGGTGATCGCGGCGTACGTCGCGGTCGTCAACCGCAGCGAGAGCACCGACGCGCTCGGGGCCGGGCTCCTCGCGTTCCTGATCCTGGTCGCGATGGCGCTCATCTGGGCCCTCGTCGACGGCGTCCGTCGGGGCCTCGTCGAGGCGCTCGCCACCTGGGTGCTCACCTCGGCGGTCACCGCTGTCGGCATCCCGGTCGCGCTGGCCCTCACCGACAGCTCCCGGGACGTGACGACGGAGGTCAGTGACGGCTTCGTGTTCTTCGTGGTGGTGCTGCTCGTCCCTGCTGTGCTCGGACTGGCCGTCGGCGGCCTCGTGCACCGGGTCCGTCGGCCGGCGGCGGCGCCCGTCGGCTGAGAGCCTGAGGCGGCGGAATGCCGCGGCCGCTCACGAACAAGGCTCGGTAGATCCGGCTGGCGTCTCGCAGCCGACACGCCGTCCTTCTCTGAGCCCGATGAGCACGTTTGTGCAGGTCAGGGCGTTGCGGCGCGTTGTCGGTGGGCGCGTCTAGCGTGGTGACCATGAAGGATCTCGGGCAGCACGGACGGGCGGGGAGCGCTGGTGGCGCTGTCGCCGCGCTGCCGTCGGCCGCCGAGATCCATGCGTTCGCGGCCCGGGTGTCGAGCGGCTCGGACGCCGGCCTGACGGACGCCGAGCGGATCGACTTCCTGCGCGCCGCCGAGCAGCTCAAGTGCGTGCTCGAGGGTGCCCAGGCCGACGTGAGCGTCGCCTTCGACGCCTCCCAGCGCGCCGAGCAGGCCCGCTCCGGCGTGCGCGCCGAGCGCCAGGGCCGCGGCGTGGCCGCCCAGGTCGCCCAGGTCGCCCTGGCGCGGCGCGTCTCCCACCACCGCGGCGTCCGACTGCTCCACCTGGCCAAGCGGCTCGAGGACCTGCCGGAGACCCGCTCCGCCCTGCGCACCGGACGCATCACCGAGTTCAAGGCCTCGATCATCGCCCGCGACACCGAGTGTCTGTCGCCGCGGTTGCGGGAGAAGGTCGACCTGGCGATCGCCGGCGACCCCGAGTGGCTCGAGTCCTTGGGGGAGCGGCAGCTCGATGCCGAGGTGCAGAAGCTCGCCTATCGCTGCGACCCGCGGGCCTTCGTCAACCGCTCGGCACAGGCGGTCTCCGATCGTCGGGTCACGTCCCGGCCGGCGCCCGACACGATGATGCGACTCGGAGCACTCCTGCCGGTCGTGCAAGGGGTCGCTGCCTACGCGGCTCTGAGCTCCTGGGCATCGACCCAGATCGCTGCCGGCGACCCGCGCAGCAAGGGCCAGCTGATGGCCGACCGCCTCGTCGAGCTCGTCACGGGCCAGGCGTCTGCCGACCAGGTCCCGGTCCGTGCCGACGTCATGCTGGCGGACACGACGCTGATCGGCATGGACGAGGAGCCCGGCTGGGTGGCGGGCTACGGTCCGGTCCCGGCTGAGATCGCGCGCCACCTGATCCGCCACGCGCACGAGCAGGGGTTGGCGGCACTGCGCCGCCTCTACGCGCACCCCGACACGGGGCGGCTGGCGGCCGCAGAGTCCCGCTCCACGCGCTTCCCAGACGGCCTCGCCGACCTGATCGGGCTCCGCGACCAGGGACGCTGCCGGAGCCCCTGGTGTGACGCCCCCATCGCTGACACCGACCACGCTCAACCTCTCGTCGAGGGCGGCGCGACCACGTTCCTCAACGGGCAGGGCTGTTGCGAGGCCTGCAACATCGCCAAGGAAGCCGTCGGCTGGCGGGCCAGACCTCGGCCCGGACCTGACGGGCACCCCGACCTCCACACCATCGAGACGACCACACCGACCGGGCACGTCCACACGAGCGTTGCGCCCCAGGTCCGGGTCGTCAGACGACCGCTGCCGTTGGAGATCTACCTGGGTGCCGAGTCCGTCGCCTGACCCGGCCCACCGAGCGGGTCCGGCAGGATGGCCCCATGCGAGTGGGACTCACCGGCGGCATCGCCTCGGGCAAGAGCACGGTGTCGGCGATCCTGACCGAGCTCGGGGCGGTCGTCATCGACGCGGACCGCCTCGCGCGCGAGGTGGTGGCGAAGGGCACGCCCGGCCTCCAGCAGGTCGTCGAGGCGTTCGGGCCGGAGATCCTCACCGAGGACGGCGAGATGGACCGGGCCGCCGTCGGCCGGATCGTGTTCGAGGACGAGCACCAGCGCAAGCGGCTGGAGAGCATCGTGCACCCGCTGGTCTTCGAGCGGTACGCCGCGCTCGAGGCCGCCGCACCGGAGGACGGCATCGTCGTGCACGACATCCCGCTGCTCGCCGAGTCGGGGCGGGCGGCCGATTTCGACGCGGTGATCGTCGTGGATGCGCCCCACGAGACCCAGGTCGAGCGGATGCTGCGCGACCGGGGGATGACCCGCGATGACGCCGAGGCTCGCATCGCAGCTCAAGCGACGCGCGAGCAACGCCGGGCGATCGCGACGTACGTCATCGAGAACACCGGGACGCACGAAGACCTCCGCCAGCGTGTGACGGAGGTCTTCGGGCAGCTTCAAGAACGTTGACCCGCCCGAAAGTTTCGGGCGGGTCAACGTGTCGTCAGGCGGCGAGGTCGGGGTCGCCGAGGCGGCGGAGCTTCTGGAGCGCCTCGCGCTCGAGCTGGCGCACCCGCTCGGCGGAGATGCCGTGCTTGGCGCCGATGTCGGCGAGCTTGTGCTGCCGGCCGTCGACCAGTCCGTAGCGGGACCGGATGATGTCGGCCGCGCGGTCGTCGAGCTTGCCGACGAGGCTGTTGAGGCGATCGCGGGACTCGACGTCGATGAAGTTGAGGTCCGGACCCGGCGCGGTCTCCTGCGCCATCAGGTCACCCAGCGAGGTGTCGCCGTCCTCGTCGACGGGGGAGTCGAGGCTGACGTGCTCACGACCCCAGGCCATCAGGTCGAGCACACGGTCGACGTCCATGCCGAGCTCGGCGGCGATCTCGCGCGGCTCGGGCTCGCGGCCCAGCTGACGCTCGAGGGTACGGCGCGCGCCGCCCACCTGGTTGAGCTCCTCGACCACGTGCACGGGCAGCCGCACGACGCGCGCCTGCTGGGCGATGCCGCGGGTGATCGCCTGACGCACCCACCAGGTGGCGTAGGTCGAGAACTTGTAGCCCTTGGTGTAGTCGAACTTCTCGACCGCACGGATCAGGCCGGTGTTGCCCTCCTGGATCAGGTCGAGCATCGGCATCTGGGCCCGGCCGTACTTGCGCGCGATCGAGACGACCAGGCGCAGGTTGGCGGTGATGAACGTGTCGACGGCCTTGCGGCCCTCCTCGGCGAGCCACTCGAGCTCCTCCTGGGACGCCGTCATCGGGGCGCCGCCCTTCTTGCGGCCCACCCGGCCCTCGGCGAGCAGGTGCTCGGCCATCAGCCCGGCCTCGATGGCCTTGGAGAGCTCGACCTCGCTGGCAGCGTCGAGCAGCGGGTTGCGGGCGATCTCGTCGAGGTACAGGCCGACGCTGTCGCGGCCCTCGATCTCGCGAGTGCCGGCGGATACAGCCGTACGTGCTGCCATGGGTCGCCCTCCAATCTCACGTGAACGGCGCCACTGCGCCTCCACACGTCGCTTACAACGTCCACGGTGACCAGCAGATTCCCTGGTCAAACGTTGAACTTCTCAATCGGGATGACGTGTGAGCGGCTCGGGGAGTTGCGTTCGGGCAGTACTCTCAGGGACTTCTCAGGGGAAGCCCCGGAGAAACGGCCCCCGACGCTCACACGGAGCGGTCGGCCAGACCCATCCGGTCGAGGATCCAGGCCAGCGCGAACGCCCGGTCGTGCCAGGCCTTGTAGCGCCCCGAGACCCCGCCGTGACCGGCCGCCATCTCGGTGCGCAGCAGGAAGTCGCGGCGCCCGACAGCGGTGGCGCGCAGCCGCGCGACCCACTTGGCCGGCTCGACGTACAGCACCCGGGTGTCGTTGAGCGAGGTCTCGGCGAGGATCGGCGGGTAGTCGATGGCCGCGACGTTGTCGTACGGCGCGTACGACGCCATGTACTGGTAGACCGCCGGGTCGTCCTCCGGGTTGCCCCACTCGTCGTACTCCGGGACCGTGAGCGGCAGGCTGGCGTCGAGCATCGTGGTGAGCGCGTCGACGAACGGCACCTGCGCCACGACGCCGCCGAACAGCTCGGGCGCCTGGTTGGCCACCGCGCCCATCAGCAGGCCGCCGGCGCTGCCGCCCTCGGCGATGAGCCGGTCGGGGGTCGTCCACCCGGTGTCGATGAGGTGCCGCGCGCAGGCGACGAAGTCGGAGAACGTGTTCTGCTTGCGCATCAGCTTGCCGTCGTCGTACCACCGGCGACCCATCTCGCCGCCACCGCGCACGTGCGCGATCGCGAAGGCCGCGCCGCGGTCGAGCAGCGAGAGCCGCGCGATCGAGAAGTAGGGGTCGATCGAGGTCTCGTAGGCGCCGTAGCCGTAGAGCAGCACCGGGACGGGTCCGGTGCCGCCGCCCACGTCTTCACGGGAGCCGCGCTTGGCCACGATCGAGATCGGCACCCGCTCGCCGTCCTCAGCTGTCGCCCACAGCCGGTGCTCCTCGTAGTCGGCCGGGTCGTAGCCGCCGAGCACCGGGGCCCGCCGCAGCAGCGTGAGCTCGCGGGTGCGCACGTCGTAGTCGTAGACCGAGGAGGGCACCGCCATCGAGGTGTAGCCGAGCCGGACCACCGGCTGGGCGAAGCCGGGGTTGCTCGCGCTCCCGACGGTGTAGATCTCCTGGTCGAACTCCACGAGGTAGTCGTCGGACACGCCCTCCCCGCCCTCTCCCGGGGACGCGAGCTCGAGGATGCGCAGCTGGGTCAGGCCCTCGCTGCGCTGGTGGACGACGAGATGGCCGGCGAAGGCGTCGACGTCCTCGAGGCGTACGGCGGGGTCGTGGGCGATCAGCGGCCGCCACTGCTCCGCGGGCGTCGGTGCGATCGGCGCGGTGCCCAGCTCGAAGTCGGGCCCGGTGGCGTTGTGCAGGACGAGGAACACGTCCTCGCCGCCGATGACCGCGTGCTCGATGGAGTACTCCAGGCCCTCGCGGCGATCGGCGAAGACCCGCCAGCCGGCGTCGGGGTCGTCGGCGTCGAGGTAGCGGTACTCCGAGGTCGACTTGGAGCCCGACGCGATCACGATGAACCGGTCGGTGCGGGTGCGGCCCACCCCGACCCAGAACCGGCCGTCCTGCTCGTGGTGGACGAGCTCGTCCTCGGCCTGGGAGCTGCCGAGCCGGTGCCGCCAGATCTTGTCCGCGCGCCAGCTCTCGTCGACGGTCGTGTAGTAGAAGCTCTCGCCTGCGCGGTCCCAGGTCGCGCCGCCGAGGACGCCGGTGATCTCGTCGGGCAGCAGCTCCCCGGTGTCGAGGGCCTTCACGCGGATCGTGAAGCGCTCGTCGCCCACGACGTCGGTGGAGTAGGCCAGCAGGGTGCCGTCGGGGCTCACCGACGAGCCCCCGAGGGAGAAGAACTCGTGGCCGTCGGCCAGCGCGTCGAGGTCGAGCAGCACCTGCTCGCCCGGCAGGGCCGGCTCGTCGGGACGCGCCGCCTCGGCGGGCTTCGGCGGGGTCCAGTCGTCGGGGTCGGCGACCGGGACGCGACAGCTCGCGCCGTACTCCTTGCCCTCGAAGGAGCGGCCGTAGTACCAGAAGCCGCGGTTGCGGGTCGGCACAGAGAGGTCCGTCTCGAGCGTGCGGGCCTTGATCTCCTCGAAGATCGACTGGCGCAGGTCGGCCAGGTGCGCCGTGCGCTCCTGGGTGTAGGCGTTCTCGGCCTCGAGGTAGGCGAGGACCTCGGGGGCCTCCTTGTCGCGCAGCCACTCGTAGTCGTCGACGCGCGCGTGACCGTGGTGCTCGGCGGTCGTGGGACGACGGTCGGCGATCGGGGGAGTGGGAACGGCGGAGGACGACATGGCCGCGACGATAGCGTCGGACCATGGCGCCTCCCCGCATCGACCTCAACGCCGACCTCGGCGAGGAGATCACCGACGACGAGGCACTGCTGGCGGTGGTGACCAGTGCCAACGTGGCCTGCGGCTACCACGCCGGCAGCCGGTCGGTGATGCAGCTGGTCTGCGCGGAGGCCGCCCGGCGCGGTGTCGTGCTCGGCGCGCAGGTCTCCTACGACGATCGCGACAACTTCGGGCGGGTGGAGCGAGACGTCCCCTACGCCGAGCTGCGCGAGCACGTGGCCGACCAGGTGGGGACACTCACCGACATCGCGGTGGCGGAGGGCGCAGCGGTGCGCTACGTGAAGCCGCACGGCGCGCTCTACCACCGGGTGCTCGACGACGAGGAGCAGGCGCGCGCGGTCCTGGACGGCTCGGGTGCCCTGCCGGTGCTCGGCATGCCGGGGGAGCTGCTCCGGCTGGCGGCGGACGCCGGCCGGGCGGTGTTCCACGAGGGCTTCCCCGACCGCGGCTACGGCGAGGACGGTCGGCTGCTGCCTCGCTCGGAGCCCGGCGCGCTGGTGGCGACCGCCGAGGCCGTGGTGGACCAGGCGCTGGCACTGGCGCGCCGGGTCGACTCGATCTGCCTCCACGGCGACTCGCCCGGCGCGGTCGACCACGCGGTCGCCGTACGGGGGGCGCTGGAGGCGGCCGGCTTCGAGCTCGGCGCCTTCGCCTCGTAGCCCACAGGTTGGTCCACAGGTCTGGACCGCGGGCTGTGGAGTGTGCACCCCTGTGGTGGAGAAGTCCCCACGGTCTGTGGACGACCCTGTGGGTTCACCGCAGGCTCTTGCGGGCGTCCTCGCCGCTCCCGTAGAACTCTCTCACCGGATCACCGCAAGGAGATCCGGGGATCGGACAGGAACGAAGACCTGCACCCCGAGGCAACTCGAGGCGCCGGCCCGGTGACGGGGGCGGCGGGGTCGGAGGACCGGTTCGATCGACCGGGCGTCACCGTCTCCGGTCGACTCGAGGGGCTCCTGGTGCTCATACCACCGGGAGCCCCTCACTTCATTTCCCCGCCGTGCCGGATCCCATGCATGCTCGGACCCGGGCATGCTGGCTCCCATGCCGGTGCACCTGCGCGAGTTCGGACCCGCGGCGGTCCTCGCCGAGGTCGACGACGCCGCGGCCGCCCTCGCGCTGGCCACCTGGGCCCGCAGCCGCGGTGTCGCCGCGGACGAGGTCGTGCCCGCGGCCCGGACCGTGCTCTTCGACGGGGTCCGCGACCGCCGCGCGCTGGACGCGCTGATCGAGGCCTGGTCCCCGGGAGAGGCCGCAGCACCGGGCGGCCTGGTCGAGCTTCCGGTGACCTACGACGGGCCGGACCTCGAGTTCGTCGCCGGGGCGTGGGGCGTCGACGTCGCCGAGGTGGTGCGCCGGCACGGCGCGGTGGAGTACGTCGCCTCGTTCTGCGGTTTCGCCCCCGGGTTCGCCTACCTCGCCGGGCTCCCCGCCGACCTCGCCGTACCCCGCCTGGAGTCGCCGCGGGCGCAGGTGCCCGCCGGGTCGGTCGCGCTGGCCGGGACGTGGTGCGGCGTCTATCCCTCGGGCTCCCCGGGCGGCTGGCGGCTCCTCGGCCGCACCGACGCCCGGCTGTGGGACCCGGCCGCCGACCCGCCGGCGCTGCTCGCTCCCGGCACGCGCGTCCGGTTTCGAGACGCCTCATGAGCCTGCACGTGCTGGCGACCGGCCCGCTCGCGCTGGTCCAGGACCGCGGACGGCCCGGCTTCGCCCACCTCGGCGTTCCCCGGGCGGGGGCGCTCGACCGGCCCGCCGCCGCGCTGGCCAACCGGCTGGTCGGCAACGGGCCCGACGAGGCCGTGCTCGAGGTGGTGCTCGGGGGACTGGAGGTCCGCGCCGACGCCGCCTGCTGGGTGGCGGTGACCGGAGCGCCGGCGCCGCTGCTGGTCGACGGCGTTGCACGCGGCCACGACCGGCCCGAGTGGCTCCCGGCCGGCGCGACGCTGCGGCTCGGCCGGCCGGCGACCGGTGTGCGCTCCTATCTCGCGGTCGCGGGCGGGATCGACGTGGAGCCGGTGCTGGGGTCCCGTTCGACCGACACCCTCGCGTGGGTGGGACCCTCCCGCGTCGCGGCGGGGACGACGCTGCCGGTCGGGCGGCCCCGGACCGAGCCGCGCCCGCTCGACGTCCCGCACGCCCGGCGGCACCGGCCGCTGCGCCTGTTCCCGGGACCGCGCGCCGACTGGTTCGCCGAGGGCGCGCTCGAGGTGCTGTGCGCGGCGACGTACGTCGTCGAGGCCGACTCCAACCGGATCGGGCTGCGCCTCGACGGGGCCGCGCCGACCCGGCTCCGCGAGACCGAGCTGCCCAGCGAGGGGATGGTGCTCGGCGCGGTGCAGGTGCCGCCCAGCGGCCGGCCGGTGGTCTTCCTCGCCGACCACCCGCCGACCGGCGGCTACCCGGTGGTCGGGGTGGTGCACCCCGACGACCTCTGGGTGTGCGGTCAGCTCCGGCCCGGGGAGCGGGTGCGGTTCACGCCGGCTCGCCCGCCGTCTCCGGGGTGGGGTCCGGGGGCCGCCACGGGCTGAGGTCGGGGTCGTCCTCGGGAAAGCTGCGCACCGGTCCGGCCGGTGTCTCTGCGGTCTCGAAGCGGACGGTCACCACGCCGCGTCCCGAGCCCCAGACCCACCCCTTGCCCAGCTCCGCGTGCACGACGTCCATGCCCGGTGCCCACGTCCGTCGGGAGTGGTGGGGCACCTCGATCTCGGGCAGCGGCTCCTCCTCCTGGTCGGTGGTCTCGCCGAAGAGGTCCTCCTGGACCCAGTCGGCCAAGCCGGACACGCCCACGCCCAGGAGCCGCACGCCACCGGAGGTGTCGAGGTCGGTGAGCAGGCTGCGGGCCAGCCGCGCGATCGTGCCCGCGGCGTCGGTGGGGGAGGAGAGCGTGGTCGACCGGCTCAGCGTCGTGAAGTCGTGGAGACGCACCTTGATGGTGATCGTGCGGCCGGAGAGACCGTGCTTGCGCAGCCGCGCGGCCACCTCGCCGGCCTGGCGGGTGAGCAGGCCCTCCATGAGCCGTCGGTCGGTGAGGTCGGTGTCGTAGGTGCCCTCGACGCTCACCGACTTCGTCTCCCGCTCGGGCTCCACCGGACGGTCGTCCTGGGCACGCGCCAGGTGGAACAGCCCGTGGCCGCTGGCCTTGCCGAGCAGGCGCACCAGCTCCTCCTCGCTGACGCTCTCGAGCTCGGCCACCGTGTGGATGCCCACCCGACGCAGGCGCTCGGAGGTCGCGGGCCCCACGCCCGGGATGACGCTGACGCTCATCGGGCGCAGCAGCTCCTGCTCGGTGCCCGGCGCCACCACGACCAGCCCGTCGGGCTTGTCGAGGTCGCTCGCGACCTTGGCGATGAACTTGGAGGTGCCGACGCCGACCGAGGCGGTCAGGCCGTGCGTGGCCTCGCGGACGCGGGAGCGCAGGTCCTGGGCGAACGCCGTGACCGTGTCGACCTCGAGGTCGGGCAGGTCGGCGCGCGCGAGGTCGACGAACGCCTCGTCGAGCGAGAGCGGCTCGACCAGCGGCGAGACCGCGCGCAGCAGGCCCATCACCTGCTCGCTGGCCTCGCGGTAGGCGTGGAAGCGCCCGCTGAGGAAGGCCGCGTGCGGGCAGCGTGCCCGGGCCTCGCGGGTCGACATCGCCGAGCGGACGCCGTACTCACGCGCTTCGTACGACGCGGTCGACACGACTCCGCGCCCGCCGACGCCGCCGACGACGACCGGCTTGCCGCGCAGCGAGGGCTTGTCGCGCTGCTCGACGGCCGCGAAGAACGCGTCCAGGTCGAGATGGAGCACCGACGCTTCCGCACGCACGGGCGCAACCTACCTGCCGGCACCGACCAGCCCACTTTCCCTCCACCGCGGGCGCTCCGGCGCCGGTTCCCACAGGCGGGCCCGACGCCCCCGCTGACCGTCGGACGCCGCGGAGAGGTTCGACCCATGACCACACCCATCTCCATGACCGTCCGGACGGTCGAGGACGTGCTCGCCCTCGTCCCCGTCGTCCTCGGCTTCGCGCCCACCGACTCCGTCGTCATGCTCACCTTCGGCGCCGCACGCTCCTTCCACGCGCGGTGCGACCTCCCGGCGAGCGCCGACGACCTGCCCGGCGCCGCCGCGGTGCTCGTCGAGCCGGCGGTGACCCACCGGGTCCAGCACGTGATCCTGGTCGTCTACTCCGAGGACCGCTGGCTCGTGACCGAGGCCGCGTGGGCGATGTGGGGTGCGTTCGAGCGGGCCGGCGTGGGCGTGCTCGAGGTGATCGGCACCGACGGCCGGCGCTGGTTCCCCGCGCTGGGTGAGCGGCCCGACGTGCCCGTCGCCGGCGTGTCCTACGACGTCTCGGCCCACCCCTTCCGCGCCGAGGCGGTCGCCGACGGCCGGGTGCTGCTCGGGTCGCGGGAGGCGCTGCGCGACGAGCTGGCGACCGACCCGGTGCGCACCGGGCGCGTGGTCGCGGCGCTCGCCGGGCTGACCGGTGACCCGCCGAGGGCCGAGGAGCGGGCGGTCGAGGCCGCATGGGCAGACGGCGTGGTCCGCGACCACGTCGTCGGCGACCGCGCCGGCGACATACCGAGCGACGCAGACGTGGCCCGGCTCCTGCGCGGTCTGCTGGACAGCACCGTCCGCGACGCGGCCGCGTCCTCGCTCACCCGGTGGACCGCGCGCGGCCACGTCGCGTTCTGGACCGACATGGTCCGCCGCACGCCGGTCCCGATGCTGGCCGCGCCGGCGGCGCTCCTGGCGCTCGCGGCCTGGCAGGCCGGCCAGGGTGCCCTCGCGTGGTGTGCGCTCGACCGCTCCGCGGAGGCCGACGAGACCTATCCGCTCGCGGCCCTGGTGGCTCGCGTGCTCGAGCAGGCGCTCGAGCCGGAGGCGTGGGACGGCGTGTGCGAGGGGTGACGCACGTCTGCTCCCGACCCGTGCGTGCGGGTGGACCGCGCGGGGTACTCGCCGGCCATGGTGCGCACGCTCGGCATGGAGGAGGAGCTCCTGCTCCTCGACCCCGCGACCCGCCGAGTGGTACCGGCGGCGCCGTCGGTGCTCAAGGAGTTCCGCGAGCACGGCGGCGGACGACAGCGGGCGCGGGCCGCCACCGACGACCTCGACCAGGAGCTGTTCCGCCACCAGCTCGAGACCCGCACCGACCCGGTGGCGAGCGCCGACGACGCGTTCGAGCAGCTGGTCGCGGCCCGCCGCACGGCGGGCGAGGCCGCTCGAGCCGCCGGGCTGGCGCTCGGAGCGGGCGGCATCGTCCCGTTCGGAGGTGACCGCTCCTCGGTGAGCCCCCACGACCGCTATCGGGCGATGGTCGACACGTTCGGCGAGATCGCCCGCACGGGCGGCACCTGCGGCATGCACGTCCACGTCGACATCGCCTCCGACGAGGAGGGCGTGGCCGTGATCGATCGGATCGCGCCGTGGCTGCCCACGCTGGTGGCGCTGAGTGCGAACTCGCCGTACGTCGACGGGCGCGACTCGGGCTACGCCTCCTGGCGGGCGCAGGTCTGGGCCCGCTGGCCGAGCGCCGGCCCGACCGAGCAGTTCGGATCGGTCGAGGGCTACCGCGAGACCTGCCGGATGCTCCTCGAGACCGGCGCCGCCCGCGATCCGGGGATGCTCTACTTCGACGCCCGGCTCTCGCAGGCCCACCCGACCGTCGAGGTCCGGGTGTGCGACGTCACCACCGACCCTGCTGACGCGGTGACGGTCGGCGCGCTCGTGCGGGCCCTGGTCGAGACCGCCGCCCGGGCCTGGGCCCGGGACGAGCCGCTGCCCCGGTGGCGTGCCGAGGCGCTGCGGGCCGCCCACTGGCGCGCCTCGCGCTACGGCATGGCCGACTCGCTGGTGCACCCCGCGAACGGCGAGCTGCGGCCCGCCGCCGAGGTGCTGGCCGGGTTGGTGGCCTGGATCGAGCCGGCGCTGCGCGAGGCCGGCGACCTCGAGCGGGTGTCGTCGGCCACCGAGCGCGCGATCAGCGGCAACGGCGCGGCGCGGCAGCGAGCGGCCTACGAACGCACCGGCGACGTCCAGGGCGTGGTCGACGACCTGATCGCCCGCACCGAGGCGTCCTGGCGACGCGACGACAGCGCGAGTCGAAGGGCCTAGGGTCGAGACATGGGTGACGCTCATGGGTGAAGAGGTCGAGGCTCAGGAGTTCTCCCGGGCCGATCGCACGCGGCACCGCGAGAAGGTACGCCGCAACCTCGACGTGTTCGCGCGGATGCTGCGTGAAGAACGCTTCGACACCACCGACCCGATGACCGGGCTCGAGGTCGAGCTCAACCTCGTCGACGAGGAGGGCGACCCCGCCCTGAAGAACTCCGAGGCGCTGGAGGCCATCGCCGACCCGGACTTCCAGACCGAGCTGGGGCAGTTCAACATCGAGATCAACGTCCCGCCCGCGCGGCTGCGCGAGGGCGGCCTGACGACCTTCGAGGACAACCTGCGGCGCAGCCTCAACGATGCCGAGGCCAAGTCGTCGGCGGTCGGCGCCCACATGGTGATGATCGGCATCCTGCCGACGCTCGGCGAGGGGCACATGAGCCTGAGCAGCCTCAGCGCCAACCCGCGCTACAAGCTGCTCAGCGAGCAGATCCTCGACGCCCGGGGCGAGGACATCGCCATCGCCATCGACGGGCCCGAGCGACTGCGCACCACCGCCGACTCGATCGTGCCCGAGGCCGCCTGCACCAGCACCCAGTTCCACGTGCAGACCTCACCCGACCAGTTCGCGGCGTACTGGAACGCCTCCCAGGCGATCGCCGCCGTGCAGGTCGCCGTGGCCGCCAACTCGCCCTACCTCCTCGGCAAGGAGCTGTGGCGCGAGACGCGCATCCCGCTGTTCGAGCAGGCGACCGACACCCGCAGCGAGGAGCTCAAGGCTCAAGGGGTGCGGCCGCGCGTCTGGTTCGGCGAGCGCTGGATCACCTCGGTCTTTGACCTGTTCGAGGAGAACGTGCGCTACTTCCCGGCGCTGCTGCCGATCACCGACGACGAGGACCCGCTCGCGGTGCTCGAGGATGGTGGCACGCCCACGCTGCCGGAGCTGCGCCTGCACAACGGCACGATCTACCGCTGGAACCGTCCGGTCTACGACATCTCCCACGGGGTGCCGCACCTGCGCGTCGAGAACCGGCTGCTCGCCGCGGGCCCGACGGTCGCCGACACGATCGCCAACGCGGCGTTCTACTTCGGGCTGGTGCGCGCGCTCGCCGAGAGCGAGCGGCCGCTGTGGTCCCAGATGTCCTTCAGCGCCGCGGAGGAGAACTTCCACGTCGCCGCCCGCCAAGGCATCGAGGCCCAGATCTACTGGCCGGGCGTGGGGCAGGTCCGGGCCACCGAGCTGACCCTGCGCCGGCTGCTCCCCTTGGCCCAGGACGGTCTCGAGGCGTGGGGCGCCTCGGGTGCCGAGATCGACCGGCTGCTCGGCATCATCGAGCAGCGCTGCCTGACCGGCACCAACGGCGCGGAGTGGTTCGTGCAGCGCATGCACCACGCCGGGGGAGACCGCTACGACGCCCTGCGCGAGACCCTGCTCGAGTACACCCGCGGCATGCACAGCAACGAGCCGGTGCACACCTGGGCCTGATCGGTCAGCGCTGCCGCAGCCGCTTCCACTCGCGGCGCACCGCGCTGCGCGGATCGAGCCAGCCGCGCCGGGTGACGACGACCATCGTCAGCCCGACCCCGGCCTCGGCAGTGGCGGTGCGGGCCGCCGCGAGCCAGGCCGCGTCGACGTCCTGCAGGTCGAGGGGACCGGGGCGGGTGATCCACACCAGGGGCGGGGTGCCGCCCCGCCGGGCTCGCTGCAGCAGGGCGGCGACGATGTCGGCGCGCAGCGCGTGGTCGGCCCCGCCGTCGGGCTCGGCTGCGACGACGTCCTCGGTGGCCCCGGGCACGCCGACGTGCAGGAGCGGGGGGAAGCGGTGACGCCGCTCGGTGTGGTGGTGGTCGAGCACGGCGCGCCGCAGTGTCCGCGCAGTCATCCGGTCGACCGGTTCGTCGATGCCCTCCACGTCCACCTCACCTCCGGCTCCGGGACCTGGTCCGAGCGATCAGCCTCTCCCGAGCTGATCCGGTGCCGTGTCGTTCCTCCACAGGCTGCGCCGTTGCCTGCCGATCGGTTACGGTGCGAGAGGTGGGCATCCGGCCCACACAGCCAGCTGGACAGGGAGAGTCGATGGGGACCGTCGTCGTGGGGTACGTGCCCAAGCCGGAGGGAGAGGCCGCGCTGCACAAGGCGGTCGAGGAGGCGAAGCTCCGCGACGCGAAGCTCGTCGTCGTCAACTCCCACCGTGGCGGTCAGGAGTTCGACGCCGACACGGCCACCCGGGCCGAGCGTGACCTCGACAAGGTGCGCGCCGTGCTCGACGACTCCGGGGTCCCCTACGACGTACGCCAGCTCGTGCGCGGGTTCGAGCCGGCCGAGGACCTCATCAGCATCGCCGAGGCCAACGAGGCCGAGCTGATCGTGATCGGCCTACGCCGCCGCTCGCCGGTCGGCAAGCTCATCCTCGGCAGCAACGCCCAGCGGGTGCTGCTCGACGCGCACTGCCCGGTGCTCGCCGTCAAGGCGGACTGACCGTCCCTCGACGTCGGCGCGGCTAGTCGATCTCCTCGCCCGCGAGGGCGCGGGCGGCGAGCCGCTCCTCCTCGCTGACCTCCCACACCTCGTGGGCGGCGTGCAGCGCGAGCAGGATGATCAGGCAGCCCAGCACCAGGTCCGGCCACGGCGAGCCCGTGGCTGCCGTCAGCAGGCCCATCGCGATGATGGCCACGTTGACCAGCACGTCGTTGCGCGCCGACAGGAACGCAGCGCTGCTCAGCGACCCGCCATGGTGGCGCACTCTCGTGAGCAGCAAGGCGCTGGTGCCGTTGACCGCGATCGCGCCCAGCGAGGCGAGCACCAGGGGAGTGACGTCGGGGGCGACCGGGTCGGCGAAGCGTCCGACCGCCTCCCAGGCCGCGAGCGCCGCCGGGCCGAGGATGATCAGCGCCATCAGCTTGCCCATGGCCGCCCGCCGGGCCATCGGCCAGCCGAGCGCGATGAAGATCAACAGGTTGATCGAGGTGTCCTCGAGGAAGTCCACGCTGTCGGCGAGCAACGACACCGAGCCCGCAGCCAGGGCGACGGTGAACTCCACGAAGAAGTAGGCGAAGTTCAAGCCGGCCACGATCAGCACGGTGCGTCGCAGCAGACCCGCCTCGGGCGCATCGCCGGCGTGGGACCGCCCGGGCAGGGGCGTCTCCCGACTCATGGCCGCCGTTCCTTCATCGTGTCCGCGATGATAGCGAGGACGCGGCCTCACGACGGCGGGCGACGGCGCCCACGCGCGACACGACGGAGAGGGGTGGGGCGTGACCTCACGGCAGGATCACGACGAGCTGGTCGAAGAGCTCCTGACGGCGAGTCGCGCGCTCGTCGCGATCGCCATCCGTTCGATCGCGGCCGCGCCGGTCGAGGTGACGGTGGCCCAGCACCGGGTGCTGGTGCTGCTCGCCGCCCACGGACCGCAGAGCGTGGGCGAGGTCGCCGAGCACCTCGGCGTCAACCCCTCCAACGCGAGCCGACACGCCGACCGGCTGCAGCGGATGGGGCTCGTCGAGCGCGTCCGGTCGACCGAGGACGGACGCGTGGTCCGCATCGAGCTGACCCAGCCGGGGCGACGCCTGCTCGACGTCGTCACGCAGCATCGTCGCGAGGAGCTCGAGGGCCTGGCCGCGCGCCTCCCGCAGCGCGACGCTGCGGCGCTGCAGTCCGCACTCCGCCAGCTCAACGTCGCGATGCAGGAGCCCGCGGACGGCCGGTGGGGATCGGCTGAGGTCGGCGCGGGCGCCCGGCGCTGACCGACAAGCGGCATCCTTGACCCATGGCGATCAACATCACCGGTGACCCTGCCGCCGACCAGGTCCTGACGGACCAGCCGTTCGCGCTCCTCGTGGGGATGATGCTCGACCAGCACATTGGAATACGAACACTAGCGGCGTAGACTAGTGAGATGGCCGGGCGAGACATGCCGTCAGGCTGAAGCGAGGCGCAGAGGCAGCTCTCCAGGAAGCCGACGAGGCCAGAAGCGGCCCAGCAGTCGTCGACGTCGGCGCGTACGAGCGGATCTCCGACGATCAGGAAGATGCCGAGACCGGGGACCGGGGGGCCGGTGTCGAACGCCAGCGCGAGGCGATTGAGCTCCTGTGCGCCTCGGTGAGCCACGAACGGCAGACCTGGCGGATCAAGAGACACCACGTCGATAACGACATCTCGGCGTATAAGGACGTGGTGCGGCCTGAGTTCGAGCGGCTCCTGGCAGACCTCGAGGACGGTGTAATCGACGGCATCGTCGTCTACGACCTGGATCGGCTCGCGCGCAGACCCCGAGACCTCGAGCGCGTCATCGACATCTACGACGCTGCATCGAAGGCTGGTCGGCGTCTGGTCTTCCGCACGGTCCACGACGCTATCGACCTATCGTCCCCGGACGGGATCACCTTGGCCCGGGTCATGGTGGCCTTCGCGAACAAGGCGAGTCGAGACACGTCTCGGCGAGTCGCGGCCAAGCACCGCGCCACGGCTCTGACCGGACGTCCTGTGAGCGGAACTCGCCCCTTCGGCTGGGACTGGGTCCGGGCGGAGGTCAGGTTGGCCGACGGCCGGGTGTTGCCAGATGTGACCGACCCAGGTCGCAAGGGCAACCAGCGGATCAACGAGTTCGAGGCGAACGTCATCCGCCGCGCGGCCGAAGATCTGCTCGCCGGCGTCGCTCTGAACACGATTGTGAAGGATCTCAACGAGCGAGGAGTGAGGACGAGTCGCGACAACGCCTGGAGCGCTGCCACGCTCAAGCAGATGTTGCTCGCTCCGCGGCTGGCTGGGTACCGGGTTCACCGGGGCGAGATCCTCGTCGACCCCAAGACCACAGAGTTCGTCCGCGGCCAGTGGGACCCGATCCTCGATGAAGGAGTCTGGGCCGCCCTGGAGGATCTGCTGCTCGCCGAAGGTCGTGTCGGTGCGGAGCGTCGCAGCGAGGCACATCGCGAGTACTTCCTGAGCGGGCTGCTGCGTTGCTCGGAGTGCCAAGGGCCGTTGCACGGCAACGCGCGCAGTGAGAAGCACTTCTACTACGCGTGCAAGACGCGCGGCGGTGGGCTGAAGGGGGAGGGCGGCTGCGGCAAGATCAGCGCCTCGGGTGTGGCAGTGGACGGGGTCGTCAGCGAGCTCTTGAAGGCGCGGATGCGTGCCGCGACGGTCGAGGTCGCCGCCGAGAGCGCGGTATGGCCACGGGAGGGCGAGCTCGAGGCGCTCAAGGCCGACCTGAGAGCGAAGTTCACCGACTACTCGGAGCTTTCTGGCGACGCTGCACGCATGGCGCTCGCGGCAGTGCAGGCCGCACAGGAGCAGGTCGAGGAGCTCCGTCAGGAGCGGAGTGATTGGCTCAAGAACCGGCTGCGGACAGAGCGCCAGGTGAAGGTTGGCCCCGAGACCTGGAATGAACTCCCGGTCGGGGCCCGGCGGCAGTACGCGCGAGCTGAGTTGCAGGCGATCTTCGTGCTGCGATCTACTCGTCGAGGGAACCGGTTTGATCCGAACCGACTCGTCCCTGTCTGGCGCGACCTCGTGCAAGAAGGCGGCTGAGTGCTGCCCACCTCTCGTCGGTCATCTCTGGCGCGAGTTCGAGTTGTCGGGTGATCCATTCGTCGGCCGTCATGCCGGCGGACCGTCCGGTTCAGGCCTACGAGCGCAGTCGCGTCCTGCGGCGCCTGCACGCGTCCGCGCCTGCTCGGGGGCGCTCGGGTGCCGATCGAGCGCGAGGTGTTCGCCGCGCTGTTCACCAACTCGGTGGTGTCGAGCTACGCCGGCGTCCGGTCGGCCTTGGCCGGGGCCCCTCTGCCGCTGAAGGAGTTCTTGAAGCTTGCACGTCAGGCGGAGATACCCTACCCGCTGTTCTTCGCGCCGAAGCAGGTGGTCGACGAGCAGTTGCGGCTCAAGAACGAGAAGCTGATGGCTGGTTTCACGAAGACGTCGCTGTCGATGCACTCGCGCCACCGGGTTGAGCTCTGCGACGTCGAGCTCATCGTGAAGGACTTGCTCCGCAAGCAGGAGATCCTGCGCAGGTACGACCGGACTCTCCCCAAGAACGGTCTGGTCGGACTGCTCAAGAAGTCCCGTGGGTCGATCCCGCAGGACGCCGACCGCCTCCTTGAGGCGCTGGGTATGACCCGCGCCGACATCCGCTCGTCTAGGTCCAAGGAAGCCGCGCTGGAGCTCATCATCGGCCGACTCGAGGCACGACAGGTCCTGGTCTCCCGCAGTGCCCAGCACTACATGCCGCAGGAGATGCCGGGGCACGCCAAGTTCAGCGGCATGACGATCAAGGACAAGAAGGTTCCGTTCGTCTTTCTTGCCACCGGCGACGAGGGGGAGCACCTCGAGCCGGCGGGCCGCAAGGTCTTCACCCTGGTCCTGCTGACCGTGCTCATCGCCCACGAGACGTTCGCCCCGGTCAACTACGACGGGCACACCAAGGAGCTGGACGCTCCTCGCGTGTACCAACTGGCTGCAGAGATCCTCATGCCGGCCGCGGAAATGCGACGGCTGTCCTTCCCCGACCTCGAGGCCGCGAGGGCCTTGGCCGACGCGTTCAAGGTCACCCCGAGCGCGGTGGTGATGCGCGCCCGCCGACTCGGCTGTATCGACCCCGACACGTTCAGCCGCTACATGGACGAGCTCGAGGTCGAGTACAACAGCCGGACGACGCCGACGCTGTCGAGTCCACGCCCGGTCAACGCGCTGCGAAAGTACAACGGGACCGAGTGCTCCCGACGGATGCTGGCTGTCCTCGACGCAGGGCACCTGAACCGCGCAGAGTTCCGGCGCATCATGTTCTTCAACAAGATCCCGGCCTCCCAGATCGACGACTTCCGCGAGGCGGTCCGATGAACGGCACCCACTATCTGGTCGACAACAATGCACTGATCGCACTGGGTCGTCGCCGCATCCGGACCACGTTCTTCCGTACACATTGCCGGGTGACCGCCGACGTGCTCCGCGAGGCTGCGGAGCACCCTGATCGGGCCCTGCTGGAGACCACCGCAGTCGAACTCACCCCGCTCGTCCTCGAGGAGATCCGCGCGGTGATGAGTGGTCTAGGGGTTGGGGACACGCGGCTGGTCGACCTCTACGCCAACAAGGGCACCGCGGACCCAGGGATGATCGCCACCGTCCGCGCCGCTCGCGCCGTGGAGGAGAGCATGTTGTTCCCTGACACGTGGGTCATCGTCACCAACGACCGCGCCGTCGAGACCACGGCCACTGAGCACGACGTACAGACGATGAAGCCCGCTGACTTGGCCGAGCTGATCGACGCTGCGGGTGCCGGCGAGACGCGCGCGGCGGGCGGATACTAGCGGCGAACTCGCGTCAGGGTGCGCAGCGACCATTGTCTGCTTGTCGAAGCGCACACCCTAGGCGTGGCGCTTCGTGCAGGTCGGTCGACTCGTCATGACGCGCGACCGTGGTGCAGCTTGGAGCTGGTCGCGGACTCGGGCCACGCCGGCGGGCGCCTTCCAGGCCGTCCTCGACTCACACCGCTCGCCGACGGGCGGTCCTGAACCGCGCCATGTCCCGCAGATAGCGGGGCACGCCACGCGCCGGCACCGGACGCGGCCAGGCGTCGGGGCGGAACCAGGCGTCCGAGCCCCCGTCGACGAAGACGATGCTTCCACAGAGGAAGTCGGCGGCCGGGGTGGTCATGAAGACGGCCCACTCGGCGAGCCGGTCGGGATCGCCGAAGCCACCCACCGGCACCGGGAAGGCGCGGATGTTGCG
>NZ_JANINT010000192.1 GCF_024509035.1 Nocardioides sp.
GGTCCCGATCGGGCCCGACCTGTTGTTCGAGGCCGAGGACGTGCGCGGGCTGGTGGTCCACGTCGAGGTCTGCGAGGACATGTGGGTGCCGGTCCCGCCGAGCGCCGAGGCGGCGCTGGCCGGCGCGACCGTGCTCGCCAACATCTCGGGCAGCCCGATCACGATCGGCCGGGCGAGCGACCGGCAGCTGATGGCACGCAGTGCCGCGAGCCGCTGCCTCGCGGCGTACCTCTACGCCGCCGGCGGCCAGGGCGAGTCCACGACGGACCTGTCGTGGGACGGGCAGACGATGGTCTACGAGAACGGCGAGCTGCTGGCCGAGACCGAACGATTCCCCGACGGGCCGCGGGCCTCGGTGGCCGACGTCGACCTCGACCGGCTGCGCATGGAGCGGATCCGGATGGGGACCTTCGACGACAACCGCCGCGCGCTCGCACCGGACTTCCGCACGGTCACGTTCGAGCTGGCCCCGCCGACGAGCGACATCGGGCTGCGCCGCAAGGTGGATCGGTTCCCGTTCGTCCCCGACGACGCCGAGCGGCTCGCCCAGGACTGCTACGAGGCGTACAACATCCAGGTCTCCGGGCTCGAGCAGCGGCTCTCGGCCATCGGGGGCGGCGACTTCCAGCCGAAGGTGATCATCGGCATCAGCGGCGGCCTCGACTCCACGCACGCGCTGATCGTCGCCGCCAAGGCGATGGACCGGCTCGGCCGGCCGCGCACGGACATCCACGGGTTCACGCTGCCTGGCTTCGCGACCGGCGAGCGCACCAAGGGCTACGCGTGGCGGCTCGCGGACTCCCTCGGCATCACCATGGAGGAGATCGACATCACCGGCGCGGCCCGGGAGATGCTCACCGACCTCGGCCACCCCTACGCGACGGGGGAGGAGGTCTACGACATCACCTTCGAGAACGTCCAGGCCGGCCTGCGCACCGACTACCTCTTCCGGCTCGCCAACCACCGCGGCGGCATCGTGCTCGGCACCGGCGACCTCTCCGTACGGCGTGGGCGACCAGATGT
The DNA here is from genome assembly GCF_024509035.1 of Nocardioides sp. GTDB lineage: Bacteria > Actinomycetota > Actinomycetes > Propionibacteriales > Nocardioidaceae > Nocardioides. Next base: position 1,024 of record NZ_JANINT010000192.1, read on the forward strand.
CGCACTACAACGTCAACGCCGGCGTACCGAAGACGCTCATCCAGCACCTCATCCGCTGGGTGGTCGCCAGCGGCCAGTTCGACGAGTCGACCAACGACGTGCTCATCGAGATCGTCGGGCAGGAGATCACCCCCGAGCTGATCCCGACCCGCGAGGACCAGCTGCCCCAGTCGACCGAGGAGTCGGTGGGCCCGTACTCGCTGCAGGACTTCTCCATCTTCCAGACGCTGCGCTACGGGTTCGTGCCGAGCAAGATCGCGTTCCTGGCCTGGCACGCCTGGCACGACGCCGACGCGGGGGAGTGGCCGCCGAACTATCCCGACGACCGCCGCGTGGAGTTCGACCTGCCGACGATCCGGCGCTGGCTGGAGGTGTTCGTCCGGAGGTTCTTCGCCAACCAGTTCAAGCGCTCGGCGCTGCCCAACGGCCCCAAGGTCAGCCACGGCGGCACGATGTCGCCGCGCGGTGACTGGCGGATGCCGTCCGACGCCAGCGCCGCCGCCTGGCTGGCCGAGCTCGAGGCGAACGTCCCCACCTCCTGAGAGGGCGCGAGCGGGGGGAGAACCCCCGGTGGACCGGGGATTCCTACGCCGGACCAGACCGCGAGAATTCGGGCGCCCCGGCGTGCAACCGAACGGCCCCGCCGGGCGTCTCTCCAGCGACACCACCCCCGCCCGAGGAGAACCACCATGAACAGCATCAGCCTGGTCCGCCGCGGAGCCGCGGCCGCCGCCGTCACGGCCTGCGTGGCCACGGGCCTGGCCACCGCGGTGAGCACCGGTCCGGCGCACGCCGAGGAGCGTGACGCCGCGCGCGCCGTACCGAAGACGACGATCACCTTCGAGGTGCCCGACTGCGAGGGCTGCGAGGTCGCCATCATGCAGGGGCGCTGGGACCCGGACGCCAAGATCGGGATGCGGGTGTGGGACGGCGGGCAGAAGACCGTCGAGGACGGCGTCGTCACGTTCCGCATCCCGACCAAGCGCACCGAGGGTCTCTCGATGACCGTCCGGGCGCCCTGGGAGGGCCACACCGGCTACATGACCACGGTCGCGTTCCGCTACGCCGGCGAGAAGGTCGGCGACGAGATCGGCTTCCGCCAGGCCCGTGAGAAGACCAAGGCGACGGCGTGCTGGGCCGGCACCGACGCGGATGCCGTCACCGTCCCGTTGACCGTCCGCAAGGTCTGGGTCGAGGGCGTGCGCCACCGCGTCCGCGGCTCGATCGCGTTCGCGAACGTCACCCAGGACTGGATGCAGCCGATGCGCGCGGTCTGGGACGGCATCCTGGGCTCCCAGGAGGTCAACATCTGCGGGGAGCAGCCGAAGGGCTGAGCCACACCGATGCCGAGCCGGCGCAGTCTGAGCCTGAGACTGCGCCGACTCGGCGGTGCTCGGGGCGTCTGGGGTCGGGTGGAGGACGGTCGCGCCGATAGGGTGCGGGCATGAGCGAGCGGAGCGAGCGAACGATCCAACGCAGCCAAAGCCGGGCCCCATGGGCGCGCGGAACGAAGTGAGCACGGCCATGGGTAAGCAGGAAGAGTTCGTCCTCCGCGCGCTGGAGGAGCGGGACGTCCGATTCGTCCGGCTGTGGTTCACCGACGTCCTCGGCTTCTTGAAGTCCGTCGCGGTCGCTCCGGCCGAGCTGGACGGGGCGTTCTCGGAGGGCATCGGCTTCGACGGCTCGGCCATCGAGGGCTTCGCACGGGTCTACGAGGCCGACATGCTCGCGATGCCCGACCCCTCGACGTTCCAGATCCTGCCCTGGCGCGGCGAGGGCCCCTCGACCGCTCGGATGTTCTGCGACATCGTCATGCCCGACGGCTCCCCGTCGTACGCCGACCCGCGCCACGTGCTCAAGCGCACCCTGAGCAAGGCGGCCGACCAGGGACTGACGTTCTACACCCACCCCGAGATCGAGTTCTACCTCTTCAAGGACACCCCGGTGGCGGGCGCGGAGCCCGAGCCGGTCGACCGCAGCGGGTACTTCGACCACACCGCGACGTCGATGGGCGCCGACTTCCGCCGCGAGGCGATCAGCATGCTCGAGGCGATGGGCATCTCGGTGGAGTTCAGCCACCACGAGGGCGGCCCGGGTCAGCAGGAGATCGACCTGCGGTACGCCGACGCGCTGACCACGGCCGACAACATCATGACGTTCCGCACGGTGATCCGTGAGGTCGCACTCGGCCAGGGTGTGTGGGCGTCGTTCATGCCCAAGCCGTTCACCACCCATCCGGGCTCGGGCATGCACACCCACGTGTCCCTCTTCGAGGGCGACCGCAACGCGTTCTTCGAGGCGGGTGCGGAGTACCAGCTCTCGACGACCGGCCGGCAGTTCATCGCCGGCGTGCTGCGCCACGCCAACGAGATCAGCGTCGTCACCAACCAGTGGGTCAACAGCTACAAGCGGCTGATGTTCGGCGGCGAGGCGCCCTCCTACATCTGCTGGGGGCACAACAACCGCTCGGCGATGATCCGGGTGCCGATGTACAAGCCCAACAAGGGCCAGTCCACCCGCATCGAGCTGCGCACGATCGACGCCGCCTGCAACCCCTACCTGGCGTTCGCGGTCGTGCTCGCAGCCGGCATGAAGGGCATCTCCGAGGGCTACGAGCTGCCGCGCGAGGCCGAGGACGACGTCTGGGCGCTCACCGAGCGCGAGCGCAAGAGCCTCGGCATCGAGCCGCTGCCCAAGAGCCTCTCCGAGGCGATCGCGGTGGCCGAGCACTCCGAGCTGCTCGCCGAGACGCTCGGCGAGCACGTCTTCGACTTCTTCCTGCGCAACAAGCGCGCGGAGTGGGAGGAGTACCGCGGCCAGGTCTCGGCGTTCGAGCGGGACCGCATGCTCCCGGTGATCTGATGCCACGGCCGACGGTCCTCGTGGTCGAGCACGACGCCGAGTGCCCGCCGGCCCTGGTCGGCACCTGGCTGGCCGAGGAGGGCTGCGGCCTCGACGTCTGCCGCCCCTACGCCGGCGACCGGCTGCCCGAGCTGGCGGCGTACGACGCCCTCCTGGTGCTCGGCGGCCCGATGGGGGCGAACGACGACGCGGTGCACGCGTGGCTGCCGCCGGTCAAGGAGCTGGTCCGCCAGGCCCGCGACGCCGAGCTGCTCACGCTCGGCATCTGCCTCGGCCACCAGCTGATCGCCGCAGCCCTGGGCGGGACGGTCGGGCGCAACCCCCGCGGCCAGCAGGTCGGCCTGCTCGAGGTGGGCTGGACCGAGGCGGCCACCGACGACCCGCTGCTCGGGCCGTTGGCGACCTCGCGGCGCGGGGTGCAGTGGAACGACGACGTCGTCACCGAGCTGCCTCCCGGGGCCGTCCTGCTGGCCGCGACCGAGCACGGTGAGGTGCAGGCCGCGCGCTACGGCGCGCGGGTGTGGGGCGTGCAGCTGCACCCGGAGGTGGACGTCGCGGTGCTGCAGCCCTGGGCGGAGTCCGACCGCGGGTCGCACGAGACCCGCGGCCTCGACACCGACGCGATGCTGCGCGAGATCGACGAGGCGCGAGCCGAGCTCGACGAGGCCTGGCGGCCCCTGGCGCGCCGCTTCACCGCGCTGATGTCCGGGGCGGAGCCGGTGGTGCGATGAGCCGGTCGGCGACCAGCACGGGCAACCTGCTGCGCCTGGGCTTTCGCGAGCCGGAGGCCGCGCTGGCCGCGCTCGAGCGACTGGGGGAGGCCTCGGGACCACTGCTCGCCCTGCTGGGCCGGACCGCCGACCCCGACGAGGCGGCCGGCGGCCTGCACCGCCTGGTCGACGCGGTCGCCGATCCGACCGAGATGCTCGAGGCGCTGGTCGACGACGAGGGCACGGCGATGCGGCTGCTCAGCGTGCTCGGCGCGAGCGAGGCGCTGACCGACCACCTCGTGCGCCACCCCGAGCACTGGCGCGAGCTGGCCGACCCCGTCCTCGGATCGACCCGCCCCACCGCCTGGTCGCTGCGTGCGTCGCTGCTCGCGGCGGTGGGTGCGGACCCCGCCGACGACCACCCCGTCGCCTCGCTCGCCGACGACGTCGCGGTCGACGCCCTGCGCGTGGAGTACCGGCGCCTCCTGCTGCGGCTGGCCGCGCGCGACCTGTCCCACCACCTCGGGGTCGACGACGTCGCCGCCGAGCTCTCCGACCTGGCCGCCGGCACGCTCGACGCCGCCCTGGCCGTCGCTCGGCAGCGGGTCGGCGAGGACGCCGCGCTGGCGCGGCTCGGCGTGGTCGCCATGGGCAAGTGCGGCGGCCACGAGCTCAACTACGTCTCCGACGTCGACGTGATCTTCGTCTGGGCACCGGCCGACGGCGTCCCCGACAGCGCCGTCGACAACGCCGCGCTCCGGGCGGCCACCCAGCTGGCGAGCAATCTCATGCAGGTCTGCTCCGACCACACCGGCGAGGGCACGATCTGGCCGGTCGACGCGGCCCTGCGGCCCGAGGGCAAGGCCGGGCCTCTGGTGCGCACCCTCGCCAGTCACCAGGGCTACTACGAGCGCTGGGCGAGCACCTGGGAGTACCAGGCGCTGCTCAAGGCCCGCGCGGTCGCCGGCGACCTCGACCTCGGCCGCGAGTTCGTCGAGATGACCCGGCCGATGGTCTGGAGCGCCGCGGAGCGCGACGGCTTCGTGGAGGACACCCAGGCGATGCGCCGCCGGGTCCTCGACCACATCCCCGCCCGTGAGGCCGAGCGCCAGCTCAAGCTCGGCTCCGGCGGGCTGCGCGACGTGGAGTTCGCCGTGCAGCTCATGCAGCTCGTCCACGGTCGGGCGGACGAGGCCCTGCGCGCCGGCGCCACGCTGAGCGCCCTCGCCGAGCTCACCCGCGGCGGCTACGTCGGGCGGGACGACGGCGTGTCCCTGCACGAGGCCTACGCGTTCCTGCGGACCCTCGAGCACCGCATCCAGCTGCACCGGCTGCGGCGCACCCACGTGGTGCCCGAGGACGAGGCGTCGCTGCGGCGTCTGGGCCGGAGCATGGGCTACCTCAAGGACCCGGTCGGCATCCTCGACAAGACCTGGCAGCACCACCGTCGCGAGGTCCGCCGTCTCCACGAGAAGCTCTTCTACCGGCCGCTGCTCACCGCCGTCGCCAAGATCCCCGGCGACGAGGCCCGGCTCTCGCCCGAGGCCGCCACCAAGCGGCTGGCCGCGCTGGGCTTCATCGACCCCCAAGCGGCGCTGCGCCACCTCGAGGCGCTCACCTCGGGCGTGACCCGGGCCGCCCAGATCCAGCGCACGCTCCTGCCGGTCATGCTCGGCTGGTTCGCCGACGCCCCCGACCCCGACGCCGGGCTGTTCGGGTTCCGTCGCATCAGCGAGTCGTTGGGATCCACACCCTGGTACCTCTCGACGCTGCGCGACGAGGGCGAGGTCGCCGAGCGCCTCGCCCGGATCCTGGCCACCTCCCGTTATGCCACCGGGCTGCTCGAGCGCGAGCCCCAAGGCGTCCGGATGCTCGGGGGCGACCTGACCCCGCTCTCCTCGGAAACCCTCACCGAGGAGATGCTCGCCCTGGCCGGCCGGCACGAGGAGCCCGAGTCGGCGGTGCTGGTGATCCGTGGCGTGCGACGCCGCGAGCTGCTGCGCATCGCCGCCGGCGACGTCCTCGGCCTCACCGACGTCGCCGTCGTCGGCGCGGGGCTGTCCCGGCTCACCGACGCCACCCTCGAGGCGACGCTCGACGTCGCGGGCCGCGCGGTCCGCCGCCAGCGCGGCCTCGACCGGGCGCCGACCCGGATGGCGATCGTCGCGATGGGCAGGTACGGCGGCTTCGAGCTGTCCTACGGCAGCGACGCCGACGTGCTGTTCGTGCACCACCCCGAGCCGGGCACCGACCCGCAGGTGGCGTCGTCGTACGCCCAGGCGGTCGCGAACGAGCTGCGGCGGCTGCTCGCGCTGCCCGGGCCCGACCCGGCGCTCGAGGTCGACGCGGACCTGCGTCCCGAGGGCAAGCAGGGCCCGCTGGTGCGCACGCTCGACTCCTACGCCGCCTACTACGCGCGCTGGTCGAAGGTCTGGGAGGCGCAGGCGCTCCTGCGTGCCGACGCCGTGGTCGGGGATCTCGAGGTGCGGCGCCGGTTCGAGGAGCTCATCGATCCCCTGCGCTACCCGGCCGACGGGCTGAGCGAGGACGACGTCGTCGAGGTCCGGCGGATCAAGGCCCGGGTCGACGAGGAGCGGCTGCCGCGCGGCGCCGACCCGCACACCCACCTCAAGCTCGGCCGCGGCGGGCTCGCCGACATCGAGTGGACCGTCCAGCTGCTGCAGATGCGCTACGCCGGCTCCGTCCCCGCGCTGCGCACCTCACGCACACTCGAGGCGCTCGCGGCGGCGCACGAGGCGGGCCTGGTCAGCGAGGACGACGCCGCGGTGCTGCAGCAGACCTGGCGCCGGGTCAGCAGGGTCCGCAACGCGGTGACCCTGGTGCGCGGTCGGCCGGCTGAGGAGCTGCCCCGCGACATCCGCGAGCGGGCGGCGGTCGCCGCGGTGCTCGGCTATCCCGCCGGGTCCTCCGACGCCATGGTCAACGACCAGCTGCGCTACACCCGCCTGGCGCGTGCGGTCGTCGACCGGATCTTCTGGGAGTAGCCGCCGGTGGGTGCTGGGACCTGCACTCGTGCCGACCCGGCGGTCGGGACGACGTGGCTAGGCTCCCCGCATGACGAGCGACGACACCCGGGCCAAGGCCAGCACCCTCCTCCGCCTGCACCAGGCACCCGAGCTGCTGACGGTGGTGAACGTGTGGGACGTCATCTCGGCCCAGGTCGTCGCCGACGTGCCGGGCACCCGTGCGCTGGCCACCGCCAGCCACTCGATCGCGGCGTCCTACGGCTATCCCGACGGCGAGCAGATCCCGGTCGACCTGATGCTCGAGGCCGCCGGTCGCATCGCGGCCTCCACCGACCTGCCCGTGACCGCCGACCTCGAGGGCGGGTACGGCGACCCCGCCGAGACGGTGCGCCGCGCGATCGGGCTCGGCATCGTCGGCGCCAACATCGAGGACCAGATGCGGCCGGTGGCGGAGGCGGCGGCCAACGTCGAGAAGATCATGCGGGTCGCCGAGCAGGAGGGCGTCGACTTCGTGCTCAACGCCCGCACGGACGCGTTCGTCAAGGGCAAGGACCGCGACCAGGGCGACGTGCTCGCGGACGCGGTGGAGCGGGGCCGGGCCTACCTCGACGCCGGCGCGCCCGTGGTGTTCGTCCCCGCCCGGCTCGACGAGCAGCAGGTGCGCACCCTCGTCGACGCCTACGGACCCCAGCGGCTCACGATGATCGCCATCCCCGGCGTACCGTCCCTGGCCCGGCTCGAGGAGCTCGGTGTCGCGCGGGTCTCCTACGGCCCGATGTCGCAGAACGTGGCGCTCACCGCCCTCCAGGAGCTGGTCGAGGAGGTGCATCGCGGCGGGGGAGTCCCCTCGACGATGCGGATGCTCAACTGATCCTCGTCAGCGGTCCTCGATCGAGCCTGAGCCCCCGGCCGGGCCCGGTCTCAGGATCCTTGCTGGTTCCTTGAGGCAACCTCGCAGGTTGCCTGGCGGTCGCTTGAACCTCGCGGAGCAGAGTCCTGGTCATCACCTCACCGACCAGCAGCGAGATCCGCAGAGCTGGTCTCCAGCAAAGGAATCAGCCATGCGCCTCGGCACCCGCAAGACCACCGGCAAGATCTTCGCCTCCGTCGTCCTCGTCGGCGCGGCCGCCTCGGTGGCCGGGCTCGGCACCTACGGCTCCTTCACCTCCTCCACCGCCGCCAACGAGAACGTCGGCAGCGGCAAGGTCGTGCTGACCTCGGCCAACGGCGTGCAGGGCCTCTCCGTCGACGCGGCCAACCTGGTGCCGGGCGACACCGTCCAGCGTTCGATCGTGCTCACCCGCGGGAGCGACTCCGAGCGGTTCGGCTCGGTCAAGCTCACCACCACCGGGACCAGCGCCAACCTGCTGACCTCCGACGCCACCAACGGCCTCCAGCTGGCCATCGACCAGTGCTCGGTGCCGTGGACCAAGGTCGGCTCCACCGCTGCGCTCGACTGCGTCGGCGGCACCGTCACCCCCGTGCTCGCCCAGCGCGCCGTCATCGGCACCGACCTCGACCTGGCCGCGGCGACCGCCACCCTCAACGGCGCCTCCGCCGCCTCCAACCTGCGGGCGACCGTGACGCTGCCGGCCGCCGCGGACAACGCGTTCCAGGGCCTGTCGACGACCGTGAACTTCGCCTTCCTCGCCACCCAGCGCGCCGCTGAGGCTCGCTGACCCGGTCACCGGTGCGGCCGTTCGCGGAGCGGGCGGCCGCACCGGTTCGCCACTCCGCCAGCGCGAGCACCAGCCCCCTGGGCCACCACCACCAGCACGAGGAGAGCACGATGAGCAGCACCGAGGTCGGCCGCCACCGGGCGCCGGTCGTGCACGACGCTCCGACGCGGCGCCGCGGGCGGACCCGTCGCGTGGTCACGGTGCTCACCGACCTGGTGCTGGTGGCCTGCCTGCTGACGTTCGCGTTCCTCGCCGTCGGGCCGCACGTGCTCGGCTACCGCACCTCGACGATGCTCACCGGCAGCATGGAGCCGGGCATCTCGCCCGGGGACGTCGTGGTGACCACGGCCAAGCCGACCTCCGAGGTCGAGGTGGGCGACGTCGTGACGTACCACATCCCCGTCGAGGACCACCGCGTCGAGACCCACCGGGTCGTGGAGGTGCTCCACCACCGCGACGGCTCGGTCGCGATCCGCACCCAGGGCGACAACAACGACGACGTCGACCCGTGGACGGCGACGCTCCAGGGGGACGAGGTGTGGGAGATGAGGGCGGTCGTGCCGAAACTCGGCTCCGCCATCCGTGTCCTCCGCTCTCCGGCGGTCCAGCACGGTATCTTCTGGGTGGCATTCGGGGGGATGCTGCTGCTCGGGCTCAGCACGATCTGGAGCAAGGACCAGGACGACCAGGTCCCGGCCGAGCAGGAGGGGGATCCGTCCGCATGAGCGACCTCATCGACACACCACCCGCGGTCTTCGACCCGGGTGCTCTCGTCAGCCTGACCGGCCACGCCGACGACGAGGAGTTCGCGCTCGTCCTGGCCGGACGCTACCTGCGGCTGCTCCCGGAGCGGGTACGCCGGGTGCACGCCGCCCTGCACGCCGACGACCCCGACGAGGCCATGGACGCCGTGCTCAGCCTCAAGGTCTCCTCCAACACGGTCGGTGCCCACGAGATCGCCACCATCGGGGCCGCGATCGAACGGCACCTGCGGCGCGTCGACCTGCCCGGTGCGCACCGGGCCGCCGGCGACCTCCCCCCGGCCGCCGAGCGGCTCGCCCGCGAGATCTCGGCGTACCTCGCCGTCTGAGTCGAGGCTGAGCCGGAGGCTGGACCTCAGGCAGGCAGCTCCATGCGGTAGCCCACGCCGCGCACGGTCCGGATGAAGCGGGTCGAGCCGTCGGTGCCGTCGGCGAGCTTGCGGCGCAGGTTGCCGACGTGGACCTCGACCAGGTGGGTGTCCGACGCCCAGTCGGTGCCCCAGACGGTGCGCAGCAGCGCCTCACGCGACCAGACCCGCGACGGGGTGCGCATGAGCTCGGTCAGCAGGTCGAACTCGGTGCGGGTCAGCACCAGCTCGTCGGCGCCGCGGAACGCGCGGCGGCTCTCGACGTCGACCCGGAGCGCCCCGTGCACGAGCACCTCGTGGGGGTCCTCGGCGGGGTGCTCGGCCACGTGCACGCCGCCCACGGTCCGCGGGCGCCGGAACATCGCGTTGACGCGGGCCTTCAGCTCGCGGGCGCTGAACGGCTTGGCGATGAAGTCGTCGGCGCCGGTCTCGAGGCCGAGCAGCCGGTCGATCTCGTCGTCGCGGGCGGTGATCATCACGACGTACGCGTCGCTGATCTCACGGATCCGCCGGCAGGCCTCGATGCCGTCGATGCCGGGGAGGCCCAGGTCGAGCGTCACCAGGTCGGGCTGTCGCTCGCGGACGACGTCGACGCCCTCGAGCCCCGAGGCGACCGCGACGACCTCGAAGCCCTGGGTCTCCAGCGTGAACTCGATGAGAGCGCGGATGTCCTCGTCGTCCTCGACCACCAGCGCGAGTCGCCCACCCGAGACGGGCCCCACGTCGGTCTCCATGAGGCGATGATGTCATTTCTTGAGGGAGTCTTGAGACGGGACCGCAGGCCTCTTGAAGCCGCCGCGGCATCGTGGGCGGTGCACCATCCCTCACGCTCGGAGAACCCCGATGACCACGCTCGACCAGGCCCGCCGCGCCGTGGTGCTGGTGCTCGTGGTGCTGAGCCTGCTGCTGGTGCCGTCGGTGGCGACCGCGAGGTTCACGGCGGCCCGCACGCCGCAGCTCGTGGTCGGCACCGCCCGCATGGACACCCCGGCCGCCGTCACGGGGACCTATCGGTGCGCGCTGCCGTTCTTCACCGAGTCCGTGTCGGTGTCCGTCGGTGGCTTCGACGACGCGGGGCCGGCCGGCGCGACCTACGTCTACACCCTGAGCGGGCGGAACACGACGCGCTCGACGACCAGCTCCGGCCACGCAGCCTCGCTGTCCTCCGCCACCGTGGCGAACGACCTGAGCGCGACGACGTGGACGCTCACCATCCAGTCGCGCCTCGGCTCGTGGACCGGCCGCCCCTGGACGACGACGATCACCTGCCCCGGGCTCGGGTCGGACAGCGGCGCGCTCTGACCGCCGCCGTCACGGTCAGCTGAGCCTCGGTCTCAGCCCGGCGGCCACCAGGTCGGTGAGCCGGCGGCGGGCGATGCTCTCGCAGGTCTCCAGGAGCATCTCCACCGGCACGCGGTCGCGCACCACGGTGAGGTAGGCACGGCACACGGTCGCCGTCACGCGTCCGGGCGCGACGGCGCCGCCGTACTCGACCACCAGGCGGGCCGCGAGGTCGTGCACCGCCTGACGCCCGGGGGACCGAAGCCGGTGCACGTCGGCCTCGGCCCCCCGGGAGGCCCGACGCTCGCCGGTGTCCTCACGAAGCGTGTTCGTGACTCCCTGCATGCTGGCCTCCAGCGATGGGGTCGGCGGGTCGTGCGTCGGTGCTCCGAGGTTCGCCCGGGCGCCGAGGCCGAAACAGGGACCAAGGACCCTGGTCGACCCACGGCGGCGGCCCGGGTCGAAGGTCCCGGCTCGGGAGCCGCCAGACACTGGTCGTCCGGCGCTCGCGGGCGGCACGCTGTGGCTGGAGGCGCCGATCGGCGAGGTGACGGCGAGATGATCAGGATCTACCTGCTCGACGACCATGACATCGTGCGCCGCGGACTGCGGTGGCTGCTCGAGAGTGAGCCGGACCTCGAGGTGGTGGGCGCGTCCGGATCTGCCGTCGAGGCGGCGGCACGCATCCCCGCGCTCCGCCCGGACGTGGCCATCCTCGACGCGCAGCTGCCCGACGGCTCCGGGATCGAGGTCTGCCGGCAGGTCCGCTCCGTGGACCCCTCGATCAAGGGGCTGATCCTCACCGCCCACGCCGACGACGAGGCGATGCTCGCGGCGATCATGGCGGGTGCGTCCGGGTACGTCCTGAAGACCGCGAGCTGCGACGGTCTGGCCGAGGCCGTCCGCGAGGTCGCCGCCGGCGGGTCGCTCATCGACCCGACCCTGGTCGCCCGGCTCGCGGATCGGGTGCGGTCGCCCGACCCTGCCGACGACCGGCTGGCCCTGCTCTCGCCCCAGGAGATGGCGGTGCTGCGCAACATCGCCGAGGGGCTGTCCAACCGGCAGATCGCCGAGCGGATGTTCCTCACCGAGAAGACGGTGAAGAACTACGTCTCCAACGTGTTCGCCAAGCTCGGTGTCGAGCGGCGCACCCAGGCCGCCCTCCTGGCCAGTCGGCTGCTCGGGGCGGAACGACGACAGCCCGAGGATCCGGGGTGACGGTCGTGCCCGCCACCACCCCGCTCGTGAGTCCCCACCTCACCCCCGGGCTGAGGTGGAGGTCGATCGCGGCCTGGATGGTGGTGATCTTCCTGCTCTGCGCCGGCGCGATCCGAGCGGCACCGGCCTCGACGCAGATCGCGCTGTGGTGGCCGGCCGCCGGGGTGTCGGTGGCGCTGCTCGTGCTCACCCGACCGCTGCGGTGGCAGCTGCTGGCGCCGGCCCTCGTGATCGTGACCGCGCTCGGCAATCTCGCCGGCGGACGCCCGCCGCTGGTCTCCGTGCTCTTCGGGACGGCCAACGCCGCCGAGGCGGTGGTGATCGCGGCGGTGCTGACCGGAGGCGGACGGGGCGCGGCGCGGCTGGAGACCCTGGGGGACGTACGACGGCTCGTCATCGCGACCGCCACCGGCGCCGGCATCCTCGGCCTGCTCGGCGGCGCGGTCGTCAGGTTCGTCTCGGACGGGTCCTACTGGGCGACGTTCCGGTCGGCGGGCGCCTCCCACGCCGCCTCGGACCTGGTGATCGTTCCCCTGATCATGCTGGCGACGAGTCGCGGGCGCGACGAGCCCCCCGGGCATGTCTGGCGGGCGCCGGGCACGGGAGCACCGGAGGCGGCGGCGCAGCTGATCGCGACCGCGCTCGTGCTCGTCGTCGTCTTCCTGCCCGAGCCGAGCTGGCCCACCTCGTCGTTGACCTATGCCGTCTTCGTCTGGGCCGGGCTGCGGCTCACCGCCCTCGGCGCGCTGACGGAGGTCCTGGCGGCGGCCGTCTTCGGGGCAACCTGCTCGGTGTACGGACGGGGCCCGTTCGGCGACATCGTCGACTCCTCCACGGGAGCGGCGGTCGGTGCCATGCTCGAGGCGTACATCGCGACTTTGGCCCTCGTCACGCTGACGCTGGCGATCTCGGCCCGGCAGCGCCGCGGCGCCCTCACAGCGGCGACGCAGGAGCGCGACCTCATCACCTCGCTGGTGGACACCACCCGCGCGCTCCTGCTGGTGCTGGATGCCGACCTGCGGGTGGTGAACATCAACGGCGCGGCCCGGCGGGCGAGTGGCCGCGAGGTCCACGAGGTGCTGGGTCGACCCCCATGGGAGACCGTGCTGCGCCCCGAGGACGAAGGTCGGGTCCGGGAGCTGGTGGCTCCGGGCGTCCATGGCGAGGTGGAGCTGCCGTGGTCGACGGGCCCGTCGAGCCGCCGCACGGTGGCATGGACGGCGGCTCGGCTGAGCGGCGACGACCGGGCGATCCTGATGACCGGGATCGACGTCACCGGTCACCGTGACTCCGAGCGACTCCTGCGCACCGTGCTGGACGCCAACTCCAGCACGGCGATCCTCGGGCTCTCGCGCGACGGCCGCATCGTCTTCGCCAACCGCGGCGCCCAACGCATGCTCGACCGCTCGGACGCGGAGCTGACCGACGGGCTGCGACTCATCGACCTCCACGACCCGAAGCAGCTGCGAGCACGGGCGGGCGAGCTCGGGACGGGCGACAGGTTCGCGGCACTCGTGGCGAGCGTCGACAACACCGCCGTCCCGGGACCGCAGGAGTGGACCTGGCTGCACCGTGACGGCACCGCGGTCTCGGTGCTGCTCACGCTGAGCCGGACGACCGAGGACGGCAGCGGGGTGACCTACGTCTGCTTCGCGGAGGACGCCGGCGAGCGGCGGCGCACCGAGCAGGCGTTGGCGGACGCACTCGTCCACGAGCGAGCAGCCGTCGAGCATCTCCACGAGGTCGACCGGCTGAAGTCGACGTTCGTGGCGTCGGTCAGCCACGAGCTGCGTACGCCGCTGACGAGCATGCTCGGGTTCATCCACCTGCTGGGCTCGCCGCGCGGCGACCCGCTGACACCGCATCAGCGTCACCTCCTGTCCCGGGTCGACCGCAACGGCCGGCGGCTGCTGACGATGGTCGAGGACCTCCTGGTGCTGAGCCGGATCGAGGCCGGACCGATGCTCGTCGAGGGCGCCCCCGTCGATCTCCGCGACGCCGTCGCCGGCGCTCTGCAGCTCGCCGAGGAGACGATGGAGGACCGGGACCTCCGCCTGGTGGTCCGCGACGAGGGACCGTGCGTCACCTGGGGCGAGGCCACCCAGCTGGAGCGGGTGCTGGTCAACCTGGTCTCCAACGCGGTGAAGTTCACCCCCGACGGCGGCGAGATCCGGGTGGAGTGCGCCGTCGAGGACGGCTCCTGCGTGCTCCGCGTCTCCGACACCGGGGTCGGGATCCCGCCGACCGCGGTCGAGCACGTCTTCGACGCGTTCTACCGTGCGCCCGACGCCTCGGCGGCGCTCGTGCCGGGCACAGGACTGGGCCTCGCGATCGTGGCCCGGGTGGTCGAGGCCCACCGAGGCACGGTCACGTGTCGGTCCTCAGTCGGTCTCGGCACGACGTTCGAGATCCGGTTGCCCCTCGCCGACGACGGTGCTGGCGACCAGTGAGAGCAGCCGGTCGGGGCGGAACGGCTTGACCACGTAGGCGTGCGCACCGGCCGCCAGACCGGCGGCGACGTCGTCCTCGTGCGCACGGGCGCTGACGAGGAGGACCGGCACCTCCCGGGTGCGCGGGTCCTCGCCGAGGGCGCGCGTGAGCTCGAGGCCGTCCATGCCGCCGGGCAGGCTCACGTCGACCAGCGCCACGTCCGGAGGGCGGGTCCGACAGGCGGCGAGGGCCTCCGCGCCGGTCCGCACCAGCTCCACGTCGTGGCCCTCGTCCTCCAGCAGGAGGCTGAGCGCCTCGCCGACGTCCGGGTCGTCCTCCACCACCAGGAGACGCGCGCGAGCCGGCGCCGTCATCGGAGGTCCTCGGTCCGTACCTGCTCGTCGAGCTCGGTCGCGAGCTCGAGCGCCCGGTCGACCATGCTCTCCAGTCGCGTCAGCAGCTCCGACGGGGTGGCCGGGGCGGCCGGCCCGGGATCGGACGCGGGTCGGGCGTCGCCGTCGGGATCGGCGGACCGGGGACAGATGCGACGGGCCATGTAGACGTGGATCTGGACCGCGGCGAGCACGTTGACGAGCTCGTGGATGGTCGTGGCTGGATCAGGGTGCTCGGCGACCGGCTGCGAGTGTTCCTCGGACATGGATGCTCCCTCGGCGCTACGTCCCGAGCCGCCGTTCCAGGCTACGCGCCGGGGTCGGGGCCGCTCGGGGGTTCGGGAATGGCGTAGGCCACGTTGCTTAGCCTCACCATCCCTGTGCGGACCGGACCCCAAAGGGCCCGAGTCTTGTGACCTGCGTCCCTGGCCGCTGGCGCGAGATCACCAGGAGACTGGCAGCGAGGCCCGTGGGCCCCAGGGAGACGCGATGGACACCCGGATCCTGACCACGGATGGACTGCAGGCGCTGGTCGACGCGCTGCACGCGCGCGGCTTCGAGGTCATGGGGCCCGTGGTCCGAGACGGCGCGATCGCGTTCGGTCGGGTGCGCGCGCTCACCGACCTGCCGGCGGGATGGGGAGACGAGCAGGAGCCCGGTCGCTACCGGCTGCACCGCCGCGACGACCCGCTGCTGTTCGCGTTCGCCGCGGGCGTCCAGTCGGCCAAGCCGCTGTTCTTCCCCGCCCAGGAGGTGCTGTGGCGGGTGCGCGCCGGTGACGGGGAAGCGAGCCCGACGGTGGAGCTGACGCCGGTGGCGGTCACCGCAGGCGAGGCGCCGGTCGCCGTCCTGGGCGTCCGCTCCTGCGACCTGGCCGCGATCGGCATCCAGGACACCGTGCTCCTCCGGAGGACGTACGGCGACGCCGCCTACGCGCTGCGCCGGGAGGGGACGTTCGTGGTGGCGGTGACCTGCAGCCACCCCGCCGACACCTGCTTCTGCGTGTCGATGGGGACCGGCCCGCGCCCCGGTGCCGGCCCGGGCCCGGCCGCGCCGTACGACCTCGCGATGACCGAGGTGTCCGACGAGCTCGGGCACCGGTTCGTGGTCGAGGTGGGCAGCGACCGCGGCGCCGACCTGCTCGCGGAGCTGGTGGCCCGGGGTGTCGACGCGGCCGAGGCCCGGCCCGCCGACCGGGTGGCCGCCGACCGGGTCGTGGCGGAGGCGACCGCCCGCATGGGGCGCCGGCTCGACACGGACGGATTGAAGGAGCTGCTCTACGCGGCCGCCGAGAGCCCCGTCTGGGACGAGGTCGCCAGCCGGTGCCTGGCCTGCGGCAACTGCACGCAGGTCTGCCCGACCTGCTTCTGCACCGACGTCCGCGACGTCACCGACCTGACCGGTGGGCTCGTCGAGCGGGAGCGGGTCTGGGACTCCTGCTTCGACGCCGAGTACTCCTACATCCACGGCGGCTCCGTGCGGGCGTCCACCCGGTCCCGCTACCGCCAGTGGCTGACCCACAAGCTCGCGGCGTGGGAGGACCAGTTCGGGATGTCCGGGTGCGTCGGCTGCGGCCGGTGCATCACGTGGTGCCCCGCCGCCATCGACCTCACCGCGGAGGTCGCGGCGCTGCGCGACGAGGGAGGGAGGGCGTGAGCGATGGTGAGGATGACGATCGAGCAGTACCTGCCGCACCACCCGTTCCTGGCCGGGCTCGACGAGGACGCACTCGCGCTGCTGGCCCGGTGCGCCACGCTCGTGCACTTCGCGCCGGGGGAGTACCTGTTCCGCGAGGGTGAGCCCGCGGACGCGTTCTACGTCCTGCGAACCGGCCGGGTGGCCCTCGAGACCCGGCTCGGCACCGGCTCCCAGGTGCTCGACACCGCCGACGCCGACGACCCTGGCGATGGGGTGGTCGGCTGGTCGTGGCTGGTGCCGCCGTACCGCTGGACCTTCGACGCGCGTGCGGTGAGCGAGACCAGCGCAGTCTCGTTCGACGGGGTCTGCCTCCGGGCACGCTGCGAGGAGGACCCGGTGCTGGGCTACGCGCTGATGCGGCGCGTGGTCGGGGTCATGTCCACCCGGCTCCACTCGGCACGTGTGCGGCTGCTCGACCTCTACGGCGGTCGGCCGTGAGCGCCCTGGGTGCCCTGAGCGCCGCAGCACCCGAGGCGCCCCCGATGGTGCCCCGCCGCTTCCGGGTCGCCAGCACCCGGCGCGACAACCACGACACGCTCACCGTCCAGCTCGAGCCCTGCGAGGGCGGGCCGCTGGCCTTCGCGGCCGGACAGTTCACGATGCTCCAGGTGTTCGGCGTCGGCGAGGTCCCGATCTCGATCAGCGGCGACCCGCGCGGGAGCGGCCCGCTCCAGCACACGATCCGCGACGTCGGGTCGGTCTCGCACGCGCTGGCCTTCGCGGCGCCCGGCCAGGTCCTCGGGGTCCGCGGGCCGTACGGCACCGGGTGGGAGGTGGCCGACGGCAAGGGCGGCGACGTCGTGCTCGTGGCCGGCGGCATCGGCCTCGCCCCCCTGCGCCCGGCGCTGCTGGAGATCTGCGCGGAGCGCGACGACTACGAGCGGGTCTCGCTGCTGTACGGCGCGCGCACGCCCTCCGACGTCCTGTTCGCCGATGACCTGCGGTCCTGGGCCGAGGACCACCGGATCACCGTCGAGGTGATCGTCGACCGCGGTGAGGCGGGGTGGACGGGCCGGATCGGGCTCGTCACCCAGCTGATCGGCAAGGTCGCGTTCGGCGCCGACCAGCGGCTGGCGCTGGTCTGCGGACCCGAGGTGATGATGCGCCACTCGGCCGTCGCGCTCGTCGCCCGCGGCGTGGAGCCGCAGCGGGTCCGGCTCTCGATGGAGCGCAACATGAAGTGCGGCGTCGGCCTGTGCGGCCACTGCCAGCTGCGCGAGCTCTTCCTCTGCCTCGACGGCCCGGTCCTCCCGTTCGACCGGCTGGAGCCCCTGATGAGCAGAGCGGAGCTGTGACATGACCGCGCGACCCAAGCTCGCCGTCTGGAAGTTCGCGTCCTGCGACGGCTGCCAGCTGACGCTGCTCAACTGTGAGGACGAGCTGGTCCCGCTGGCCGGGGAGATCGAGATCGCCTACTTCCCCGAGGCCACCCGCGCGGTCGTCGAGGGGCCCTACGACGTCTCGCTGGTCGAGGGGTCGATCACCACCCCGGCCGACCTGGAGCGGATCCACCAGGTCCGCGCCGTCTCGCGCCGGCTCATCACGATCGGGGCGTGCGCGACCAGCGGCGGCATCCAGGCGCTGCGCAACTTCGCCGACGTCGCCGAGTTCCGCTCGGTCGTCTACGCCCACCCGGAGTACCTCGAGACGCTGGACCGATCGACCCCCGTCGCCGCCCACGTCACGGTCGACTTCGAGCTGCGCGGCTGCCCGGTCGACCGACACCAGCTGCTCGAGCTGCTGAGCGCCGAGCTGGCCGGACGGCGGCCCCGGATCCCGACGTACAGCGTGTGCGTCGAGTGCAAGCGCCGCGGCGCCGTGTGCGTGATGGTGGCCGGCGGCGCACCCTGCCTGGGTCCGGTCACCCAGGCAGGGTGCGGCGCGCTGTGCCCGGCGTACTCCCGTGGCTGCTACGGGTGCTTCGGCCCGCAGGACACCCCCAACACCCGGTCCGAGGCGGACCGGTTGCGCGCGCTGGGACGCGACGAGGTGGAGGTGCTGCGGATGTTCCGCACCTTCAACGCCGCCGCCGAGCCGTTCCGGCAGGAGAGCCGGCGCCACGAGGCCGCACGGCAGCACCCGGGACAGGAGGTGGCGCCATGAACCACAAGCTCACCGACGGCGGCCGGGTCCTGCGCGTCGGTGCCCTGGCGCGGGTCGAGGGCGAGGGCGCGATGCACGTCGCGTTCGACGGCGCGGACGTGGCCGACGTCCAGCTGCGCATCTACGAGCCTCCCCGGTTCTACGAGGCGTTCCTGCGCGGTCGTGCCCACACCGAGCCACCCGACATCACCGCCCGCATCTGCGGCATCTGCCCCGTGGCCTACCAGACGAGCGCCTGCTGGGCCGTCGAGGACGCGTGCGGCGTCGGGGTGCCGGAGCCGGTCCGGCTGATGCGGCGTCTCCTCTACTGCGGCGAGTGGATCGAGAGCCACGCCCTGCACGTGTTCCTGCTCCACGCCCCCGACTTCCTCGGCTACGACGGCGCGATCGAGATGGCGGCCGACCATGCCGACGTCGTCGAGCTGGGCCTGCGGCTTAAGAAGGCGGGCAACACCCTCATGGAGGTCGTCGGCGGTCGCTCGGTGCACCCGGTCAACGTCCGGGTGGGCGGCTTCTACCGGTTCCCGTCGAGGACCGAGCTCGGCCGGCTCCGGCCGGTGCTCGAGCGCGCGCTCGACGACGCGCTGGTGGCCGTCGGTCTGGTCTCCGGCTTCGACTTCCCGGACTTCGAGCAGCCCCACGAGTACCTCTCGCTGCGAGCCGACCACGGCTACCCGATCGAGGCGGGCACCGAGGTGGTGACCTCCACCGGCCGTTCGTTCCCGGTCTCGCAGTTCGCGCAGCAGATCGAGGAGACGCACGTCGCGCACAGCAACGCGCTGCACGCCCGGCTCGCCGGCAGCGACGCGCCGTACGTCGTCGGGCCGCTCGCCCGCTACACGCTCAACTCCGACCGGCTCTCGGGCGTGGCGCGCGAGGCGGCACGTGGAGCGGGGCTCGGTGAGCGCTGCCGCAACCCGTTCCGCTCGATCGTGGTCCGCGCGGTGGAGATCGTCGAGGCCTGCCACGAGGCCCTGGCGATCATCGACGGCTGGGCCGACGGCTCGCCGCCCCGGGTCGAGGTCCCGCCGCGGGCGGGGGAGGGGTACGGCGCCAGCGAGGCCCCGCGCGGGACGCTGTTCCACCGGTACGTGCTCGACGGCGCGGGGATCATCCAGGACGCCCAGATCGTCCCGCCGACGTCGCAGAACCAGGCGGCGGTCGAGGCCGACCTGCGGACGATGGCCGCGGCCTGGTCGGGCCTCGACGACCACGCCCTGCAGCACCGGTGCGAGCAGGCGATCCGCAGCTACGACCCGTGCATCTCCTGCGCCACCCACTTCCTCGACCTCACCGTGGAGCGGTCATGACCACCCGGGCGATGACGGGCAGCTGCCTCGTGGTCGGGATCGGCGACCCGGCGCGGGGCGACGACGGGGTCGGACTGGCAGTGGCGCGGGCGGTGGCCGACCGGGCGCTCCCCGGCGTCTACGTGTGCGTGCATCGCGACCCCACCGCCCTGATGGACCTGTGGGCCGGCCGCGACCTGGTCGTCGTGGTCGACGCCGTGCGCTCGGGGGCGGTCCCGGGGACCGTGCACCGTCTCGCCGTCGGTGTCGGCGAGACGCCGCTGCCGTTCCCGGCGTGGGCCGCCAGCGGGCGCGGCACCCACGCCTTCGGGCTCGCCGCCGTCGTCGAGCTGGCCCGGGCCCTGGGGCGGCTGCCCGAGCACCTGGTGGTCGTCGGGGTCGAGGCCGCCTCGTTCGGCTGTGGCTACCCGCTGTCGACCGAGGTGCTGGCGGCCGTCCCGGTCGCCGCCGAGCAGGTGGTCGAGGAGGTGCGGGCCCATGTGCGTCGGTGAGCTCGGCGCCGTGCTGTGCCTGCGCGGTACGGACCAGGCCGACGTCCGGGTGGCGGGGCGCACGCTGACCGTGTCCCTGCTGACCCTCGACGACGGGGCGCCGCTCGCCGCGGGCGACGTGGTGCTCGTGCACAGCGGCTTCGCGCTGGCCCGACTGACGCCTGAGGAAGCGGCGGAGGCCGAGCGGATCAGGGAAGGGGACCGGTCATGACGTCGACGAGGACGCGAGGGATGCTGCTCGCACTGGCGACCGCCGCCGTGAGCGGGGTGTCGGTGTGGGTCAACGCCTCCGGGGTGCGGGAGTTCGACGACGCGACGGCCTACACCACGGCCAAGAACCTCGTCGCGGCCGTCGTGCTGGCCGTCCTGCTCCTCGTCGTCGGCGGTCGACGGCAAGGATCGGCGTCGGGCCGGCCGCACGGACCGGGCCAGTGGCTCGGGCTCCTCGGCGTGGGCGTGCTCGGCGGCGGCGTCGCGTTCGTGCTGTTCTTCGAGGGCTTGGCCCGGGCGACCTCCACGCAGGCGGCGCTGGTGCACAAGACGCTGGTGCTCTGGGTGGCGCTGCTCGCCGTCGCGCTGCTGCGCGAGCGGCTCCAGTGGGGCCACTGGGTGGCGATCGGGGCGCTCCTCGTCGGGCAGGCCGGGATCGCGGGCGGCGTGCCCGGATCGCTGGGCAGCGCGGAGCTGCTGATCCTGGCGGCGACGCTGCTGTGGTCGGTCGAGGTCGTCGTGGCCAAGCGCCTGCTCGCCTCGCTGTCGTCGTGGACGGTGGGGGTCGCCCGCATGGCGATCGGCTCGATCGCCCTCCTCGGGTGGCTCGCCGTGCGCGGCCGGCTCGACGCGCTGGGCGCGCTGACCGACGAGCAGGTCGGATGGGTGCTGCTTACCGGGCTGCTCCTGTCGGCGTACGTCGCCACCTGGTTCGCCGCGCTCGCGCGCGCCCAGGCCGTCGACGTGACGGCGGTCCTGGTGCTCGCCGTGCCGGTGACCGCCGTGATCCAGGCGGTGGCCGACGGTGCCGCGCTGGCTCCGCAGGCCGGCTGGCAGCTGCTCCTCGTCGGGGCTGTGGGGCTGGTGTGCTGGCTCGGTCTGCGTCCTCGTGCGGAGCTGGTCCGCGCCGATGAGTGAGCGGACCGGCGCATCCCGGGCGGCGAACGGGCCGTTGCGGTTCGCGCGCTACGCCTACCCGCCGAACGCGCTCGGCTACTGCGGCCCGGACGCGGCCGCACAGCTCCTGGAGCAGGCCGCGGCGGGCGCCGACGACCCGGACCTGCGGCGTCTGCTGCGCGGCTTCGAGGGCGCGTGGCCCTACCTCGAGCTGATCGCCGTCGCCAACGGTCTGACCGACCCGCTGGACGC
The DNA here is from genome assembly GCF_024509035.1 of Nocardioides sp. Classification (GTDB taxonomy): domain Bacteria; phylum Actinomycetota; class Actinomycetes; order Propionibacteriales; family Nocardioidaceae; genus Nocardioides. Next base: position 22,673 of record NZ_JANINT010000192.1, read on the forward strand.
CCGCGTCGTCGAGGCCTACTGGGTCGGCAACGCGCTGCTCGACCGCGTGGGTCCGCGCCTGCTGGGCGACTCCGTGGAGCTCCGGTTCCGTCGGCGTACGTCGCGACCGGCCTGGTCCCACCTGGAGGCCCAGGTCCCGGCGGGTGCCGTGCCGCACCACGCCTTCCACGTGTTCGGGGTCTATCCGTGGGTCGGTCTGCTGCGCGGCGGCCGCGGGGGTGCCGAGCCGCTGCGCGTCGTCGACCGCTGCCGGGTGCGCTGGGGGCAGGTGCTGGCGACCTCCGGCGCCGACGCCGTCGTGCGGTCGCGCCCGCTCACCTGGGACGGCCGCCGGCTCAGCCTCGGGTCGCCGGTCGAGGAGACCGCCGTGCTCCGGGTCGGCGACCGCGGGCTGGCGGGCGCCGTGGAGCCGGGGGACTGGTGCTCGCTGCACTGGGACTGGGTCTGTGAGCGCCTCGAGCGCGGGCAGCTCGTCGAGCTGCGACGGCGCACGCTCGACCAGCTCGCGGTCGTCAACAGCGTCGGACTCGCCGCGGCCGTGGGCTGAAGGACGCACGGCGGGTGGCGTGAGCACCGCCACCGTGACCGGGGCGGGCCCGGGCCGTTACGACGGTGACAGCCGTCACCGTCCGAGCCGACGTCCGGGAGTGCCAGATGCGCCGCAGCCGACAGACCCTCGCGCTCCTCACCGCCCTGGCCGCGGTGAGCGTGCCCACCGCTCTGGTCGCCGCGGCGCCGGAGAGCGCCGCTGCCGCCGCCGATCCCTGCGCGGCCTGGATGGACCGGTCCGACTCGGCCGACCGCCGGGCGGACGCGCTCGTCGCGGCGATGAGCCAGGACCAGAAGCTGCACATGCTGACCTTCGGCGACCCGCCGTGGTTCACCTACTGGGGGACGGCGGGCCACGTCGACGGCATCCCGGCCCTGTGCATCCCCGACCTGGTGCTGAGCGATGCGGGGTCCGGCGTCGCCGGGCTGCAGATCGCCACCACCGTGTTCCCTTCCGGCGTCGCGCAGGCGGCCACGTGGGACCCCGCCCTGCAGCGGCGCATCGGCAGCACGATCGGAGCCGAGGCGTTCGCCAAGGGCATCAACGTGATGCTCGGACCGGGCATGAACATCGCACGCACGCCGTACAACGGGCGCAACTTCGAGTACTTCGGTGAGGACCCCTACCTCGCCTCGAGCACGGCCGTCGCCGTCATCAAGGGCATCCAGTCCCACCCCGTGCTCGCCGACGCCAAGCACTACGCGTTCAACAACCAGGAGACCGAGCGGATGTCGATCGACGCCCGGGTCGACGAGCGCACCCGGCGCGAGATCTACCTCCCGGCGTTCGAGGCGGCGGTGAAGAAGGCCGATGTCGGGTCGGTGATGTGCTCCTACAACAAGATCGACGGCGCCTACGCGTGCGAGAACCCTGAGATGCTCACCGGCTACCTGCGTGACGAGTGGGGCTTCGACGGGTTCGTGGTCTCCGACTGGGGAGCCGTCCACTCCACCGCGCCGTCGGCGCGCGCCGGCCTCGACCTCGAGATGCACGCGTTCGCGGCGGGCGCCCCGGCGACCCCGGTCACCGGGAGCGCCGGGCGCTACTTCGGTGCCGACCAGCTCAGGGCCGCGCTCGCCGAGGGCGAGCTCACCCAGGCGCGCATCGACGACATGGTCCGCAACATCGTGCGCCCGATGTTCGAGCACGGCCTGTTCGACGAGCCGGTCTCGCCCGGGGCGGGGCCCTACCTGTCCGACGTCTCGACGCCCGGGCACCTCGCGGTCGCACGGCGGGCGGCCGCCGACGCGACGGTGCTGCTCAAGAACCGCGACCGGCTGCTGCCGCTCCAGCCCACCGACGGCGGTCGCACGATCGCGGTCATCGGCTGGGCGGCCAACCCGGTCGGCGCGGCCAACGCGGTCTCCGGCGGCGGCTCGTCCCACGGCAGCGGCCTGCCGCCGCGGGTCGTCTCGCCGCTCGAGGGCATCACGCGGGCGGCGCTCGAGCGGGGCGACCGCGTCGTCTACGCCGAGGGCTCGAACGTCGTCGACGCCCGCCTCGCCGCGGCCGCTGCCGACGTGGTCGTCGTGGTGGCCACGGACGGCTCCAGCGAGGGGACCGACCGCGCCGACCTCGGCCTGCGACCGGCCGCCTGCGTGACGGTGTTCTGCCAGGCGATCCCGATCGAGCAGGAGGACATGATCGCCGCGGCCACCGCCGCGAACCCGAACACCGTGGTCGTCCTCGACGTCGGGGCGCCGGTCCGGATGCCGTGGCTGGCGGACGCCGGCGCCGTGCTGGTGCCGTGGTACGGCGGGCTCGAGCACGGCAACGCCCTCGCCGACGTGCTCTACGGCGTCCGCGAGCCGGGCGGTCGGCTGCCGCAGACGTTCCCGGTCGACGAGGCCCAGAACCCGTTCGCTCCCGAGGCCTACCCCGGTGTCGACGGCACCGAGACCTACAGCGAGGGCCTGCTGGTCGGCTACCGCTGGTACGACGCCACCGGCACCCGGCCGCTGTTCCCGTTCGGGTACGGGCTCGGCTACACCACCTTCGGCTTCCGCGACCTCGTCGTGCGACCGACCGCCCAGGGAGCGCGGGTCAGCTTCGTCGTCCGCAACACCGGTCGCCGGGCCGGCGCGGTGGTCCCGCAGCTCTACCTCTCCTCGCCGAAGCGGGCGGGGGAGCCCCCGAAGCAGCTCAAGGGATTCACGAAGCTGACGCTGCGCCCGGGGGAGGCCCGCCGGGTGGAGCTGACGCTCGACCGCCGCGACCTCTCGATCTGGAGCACCCGCCGGGACCGGTGGGTCGTCGTGCCCGGCAGCTACCGCGTGGCAGTGGGGACCTCGTCGCGCGACCTCCCGCTCCACGGACGCCTCCGACGCTGACGGCGGGGTGTGACCCAGGTCTCACGCCGACCGCATTAAAAACGAGTATTGTCGTGACAAATGTGGTACGGCGGTGCGCCGTGGGAGGGGATCGTGATGGGACTCGTCATCTACTCGGACTTCGGATCAGCCGGCGCCTACCTGGCGAGCCGGCGCGTCGACGCGCTCGGCGCAGCGGGCGTCCAGGTCGACTGGCGCGCGGTGGAGGCCGACCCGCGAGCCCCCGTGGGCGGCGTGCCGCTGGCGCCCGCTGACCGCGAGGAGCTCGCCCGCGAGCTGGACTCCGTCCGGGAGCTCCTGCTCCCGGGGGAGGACCTGCCCGCGTCGCCGCCGACCGGGCGGCTCAACACGGGCGCCGCGGTCGCCGCCTACGCGGAGGCCTGCGGCGCGGGCGTCGCGGACGACGTACGGCGCCTGCTGTTCTCCGCCTACTGGGAGCGCGGTGCCGACATCGGCAACCCGGAGGTGCTGCGCCGGCTGCTGGCCGGAGCCCTCATGCGCAGCCACTCCACCTCGGTCCCGGTGCGCGAGTTCGGCATGGCCGTGACCTCGACCCGGGGGCCGATCACGGGCGGGGCGGCTCGCCGCATCCGCGACTGGGCGACCCAAGCGGAGATGTTGAGCGATCACGCAGCTGCCGGGCCGCTCACGCTCCCGGTCCTCGTCGTCGACGGCGCGCTGCCCGTGTCGGGCGAGACCGCCCTGCGACGCCTGGAGAAGGCGATCCTGCACGCCGGCGCCGAGGTCGACCCGGTGCTGCCCGACCCGCGCCGGTACCCGCCGGTGTCGGACCCGCCCGCGCTGACCTGGGTCTCCGCGACGGGCGGCTCGTGGCGGTACTCCTACCTGGCCTCCTGATCCGGGCGCAACGCTGGGCCGGGTCCTTGCTGAGTGTCGGGTGGGTCGGTGTGGTCGCCCCGGGACGTCATACGGACAGGGCAAGAGGTAGCACCCGCCGTACGACGTTCTGCGACCTCGTAGCAGACACACTCATCCAGCAGGACAGGCCGACTCGGCACCCTGCTGAGATGCAGAGGTGCCGAGTCGGCTGGCGGCCGGGCGATCAGGCGGCGACGCGGCCGATCCGGACCCGCCAGACCTCGGGGCCCTCCTCGAGGTAGTCCCAGGAGAACTCGCCCTGGTGCTCGGCGGCGAACTGGTAGTAGAGCGGCTTCGGGTCGTGGTCGTTGACCAGCACGAAGCCGTCGCCCGGGGCGAGCTCGTGGTAGGTCGTGAAGATCAGCTCGTGGCGCCGCGCGGGGATCTCGGTGCGGACGTCCAGGTTGCGGTCGGACATGTCATCTCCTTCGGGTTTCTCTGGTGGGCTGGTGGTCTGGTCGACAGAGGGCCTCAGCGGGTGACGTGCACGATCCCGTGCGCGCCCCGTTCGGCGTCGACCATGAGGTGGGACACGAACGGGTAGTGGCCGGGCCGGTCGAAGGACAGCTCGACGAACCCGCCCTGGGCTGCGCCGAGCGAGAGCACCTGGCTCCCGCCGTGCTCCGCGTTGCCCCGCCTGAGCAGGTAGGCGCCCTCGGCGAAGACCGTGTCGAACTGCTCGCCGACGACGTGGAAGCCGCTCGTGCGGTTGGGACCGGCGTCGACGACCCAGATCCGGACGCGATCGCCGGCCTTCACCTCGAGCTGGTCGTGGTCGTACTGGTTGGCGTAGCCGTTGAACACCACGGCGTCGGGCTGCTCGCCCATCACCTTGGTCGCGTCGGCGGGGCCGTCCTGGTCGCCGAGGTAGAGCTCGGACTGCACCATGAGGAAGCTCTTGTCGACGCGCGGCAGGCCGGGTGGGTCGATCACGACGGCACCGAACATCCCGTTGGCGATGTGCACCGACATCGGCATCGTCGAGCAGTGGTAGAGCCACGCGCCGGCGTGGGTGGCGGTGAACCGGTAGACGAGCGACTCGCCGGGCGCGATCGTGCGCATCCGCTGGTCGGGCGGGGTCTCGCCGGCGTGGAAGTCGATGGAGTGGCCCATCGAGGTGTCGTTGACCAGCCGGATGACGAAGCGGTCGCCCACCCGCCCGTGCAGGGTCGGTCCGGGCATGGTGCCGTTGTAGGTCCACAGCTGCTGCCGCACCCCCGGGGCCACCTCGGCCTGCATCTCCGTGACCCGGAACGTACGGCGGTGCACCCGGGACCGCTCCAGCGGCGGGAGGTGCGGGTCGTGCGCCTCGAAGCCCGCGCCGGGGGAGGCAGCGAGGTCGAGTGCTGCGGCAGCCGGGCCGCCGGTGCCGGTCTCGGGGGAGGCGGCCCCGTGGTCCATGCCCGGCATGTCGCCCATCGACCCGCTGCCGGTGTCGGACGCCGCGGTCGCCTCGGCCAGCCCGGTGACCTCGACGTGGAGGACCATCCCCATCTGGCGGTGCCCGACGACCGAGCACCAGCCCTCGATGTCGCGACCGACGACGCCGACGTCGAGCGTCGTGGTCTCGCCGGGGGACAGCCGGCCGCTGTCGGCGCCGGAGTCGAGCACGAGGTCGTGGACCGTGCTGTCGTCGGCGTTGGTCAGCTCGATGACCAGACGGTTGCCGGCGGGCACCCGCACGGTGTCGGGGGAGAACCGCATGTCCGCCGCACTGACCTGCACGCGGGTGGTGAGGCCGGTGGCGGCCACACCCGCCGACGACGGCGTGCGCTCGGTCCCGGCGAGCGCGGCCGGGTCGACCGCGACGCCGGCGGCGACGGCGAGCACGACCAGCGCGACGCCGGTGGC
>NZ_JANINT010000193.1 GCF_024509035.1 Nocardioides sp.
CCCGGCACGCCCACCGACCCCGGCACGCCCACCGACCCCGGCACGCCGACCGGCCCGGTGCAGATCGGTCCCGGCGCCCCCGGCCCGTTCACCTGGGAGTGGAAGTACGACGCTCCGGCGTGCTCGGCCCTGACCGTGGCCTACCCGGTGGCGATCCCCAGCGGTCAGGCCAACGACGTCAACGTCCGGATCGAGACCGACCGCGGCCAGGTCACGCTGAACTTCCACAACAACCTCGGCACGTGGGACGGGACCATGCTCTTCCCGTTCACCTCGCACCCGAGCTGGCCGGCCGGCGTGACGTCGTACGCCATCACCTGGGTCCAGGTCGGCGGCACCAACTACCACTGGCAGGGCAGGGTCTCCTGCGCCACCGACGGTGACGCCTCCACGCCGGACCAGCCGCAGCTCGTGACGCAGATCAACGACTTCCGGACTGGCACGCTCAGCATCCGCCGAGGCTCGACCGTCCCCTCCGACACCATCGAGGTCGAGCAGGCGAGCGCCGGCGAGCCCGTCACCCTCGAGCAGTACGTCGCCGGCACGTGGACGGTCGCCAGGACCTTCACGACGACCGGTCGCGGCACCACCCGGGTGACGTTCCCGCGCTTCACCAAGCGGGGCAGCTACACCTACCGGCTGACCAAGTCGCAGTCGCTCACGAGCACCGGCGACGCCACCGACACGCTCACGATCCGGGTCCGCTGACCCGGGGACGAGCACGGGGGTGGCCGGCGGCCGGTATCTGAGGGGGGATACCGGTCGCCGGCTTCTCCACGTCCGGCCCGAGGGCTAGCCCGTCACGACGAAGCGGCGCAGCAGGTCGCGTCTGATCTGGGCGTCGGTCCACGCGAACCGCACCCACTGCTTGCGGGAGAACATCCGCGTCTGGTCCGTCGAGTACGGCGACCGCGGGTTCTCCGACTGTCCGTAGGTTAAGATCGTGCGGGCATCGACAGGACCGCCCGGGAGGAACGAGATCGCCTGGATGTGCGACGAGCCGTAGGTGATGGGCCGGTAGCGGTCCGTGTTGTCGCTGGCCCACCGGGAGGCGAGCGCGTTGGCGTTGCCGACCGAGTCCCCGGTGCCGCCGCCCAGCGGGATCGGCGGCGCCCCACGATCACCGGCGACCTGGAGGGACCCCCAGGTCGCGTCGAACGCGATGCCCCGGTCGCGGAGGGAGGCGATCGCGTCGGCCATGGCCTGGATGACCTGCGGATGGGCGACGTTGAGGTCACGCGGGGTGTTCAGCGGGTCGTTCGGGTCGAACTGGGTGAGCCAGACCGGGTCGACCGCGTCGACGGGCAGGCTGGGCAACCGGTCGACGAACTCCTCGAAGATGTGGGTGCCGACGGAGTCGGTGTTCGACCGCCCGTCCCAGTCGTGCAGCACCTGGCAGGCCTCGGTCTCGCCGGTCGCCGCGCACACCTGGTCGAGCGCCCCGCCCTCGCGCATCACCTCGGCGGCCATCAGCCGGTTCTCGTGCTCGTGGCCCCGCAGGCTGCGCGGCGACTCCTTGCGTCCTGACGCCAGCCGGTCCATGACGTAGTGGGACACCATGCGCGTGCGCATCGTGCGGACGCACCGCTCGCACCCGATGATCCCGGCGTAGCCCTCGAGCCGCTCGTCGGGGTTGGGCAGCCAATAGGAGTCGTTGGCGTTCATCACCCAGTCGCGACGCACCGCCATCGGCAGGTTCGCCGGTCCGAAGATCCCCGGCCGCTCCGCGTCGGCGTCGGTGCGCCAGGCGCAGCGCGAGTCGGCGAACGTGCCGTCGAGCCCCGGCAGGCCGGCCACCTGGTCGAGCACGATGCCGGTCGGCGTGAGGCACTGCTGGGCGAGGTCGTCGGGGACGTTGGGCACCACCGAGTGGTCGGCGTACAGGACGTCGCCGTGGCGGTCGGCCGCCGTGGTGTTGACCCAGGGCATGCCGCCCCCGGCGTCCTGGCGGCGCAGCAGGTCGCGCACGCTCGTCGCCTTGCCCATGTCGAGGAACGTGTCGATCGTGCGCAGGTGCTCGGCGTTGGCGTCGCGGATCGCCCACACGCTCAGCGGACCCCACGGCATCAGCTGGGCCGGGGCGTCGATCACGTAGCCCTGCGGCGTGCGGTAGAGGTCCTCGCTCACCGTGCTGAGCGAACCGTCGGCCTTCTTGACCCGGACCTGGACTGTGTCGTGGATGAGCTCCTGCGGGCCGGCGTCGGTGAGGTACGTCGTGCCCGGGCCGGGCGTCTTGTACTCGTAGGGCGTGAAGCGGTAGGCGGTCGAGACCGTGTGGCTCCAGGCGACGTCCTCGTTCCAGCCGATGTTCACCGCGGGCGAGCCGACCAGCGAGGCGCCGGCGACGTCGTAGCGGCCCGGGATCGTCAGGTGCTGCTGGGTGAAGTGGTAGCGGCCCCGCCACGGGAAGTGCGGGTTGCCGAGCAGCATGCCCTTGCCCGTGGTGGTCGCGGCGCCCCCGACCGCCGTGGCGTTGGAGCCGAACGGCGCCTCCGGGTCCCGTCCGAGCGCCGTGAGCAGCGCGTCGCGGTCGACCTGGGCGGCCTTGACCGGCAGCTCGGGCAGTCCCGGGTCGCCCGCGCTGGGCGGCGCGGCGTCGACGATCTCCTTGACGAAGACCCCGCTCGAGGCCAGCAGGTTGGCGAGGTAGACGCCGTACCAGAGGTCGAGCGCGGTGACGTCGGGCTTCAGGTACCCCGCGGCGCGGCATGCCGGGTCGGTGACCCTCTGGGTGCGGAGGAACTCGTTGACGCCCGCGACGTAGCCCCGGACCATCTGCTTGGCCTCCGCGCCGGGACCTGCCACCGGATCGCGCAGCAGCTTCTCCACCACCCGGCGCTGGTGGAGGTCGGTGACGAACGCGTCGACCTGGAGGTTGGACGCCTCGAGCGTGACCTGGTCGTTGTAGCGGGCGTCGGGGCCGAACCAGCGCGAGCGCTCGCCGCGGGCGGTGACCAACGTGTCGGCGAGCGTGCAGATCGTGTCCTGGGCGGCGGCATACCCGCTGCCGAACCCCAACGAGCCGAAGTCGGACGCGGTGATGTGCGGGATGCCGTGCTCGGTGATCTCGATGATCGCGCGATAGCGGTGCTGCTGGGGCGCGGCCGCCCCGGCGCCACCCGAGGGCACGGCCGATCCGGCGAGCGGGACGAGGGCGGCGGCCGCGGTCGCGGCGATCAGGCGGCGGAGCATGCCCGACACAACGGCTCGGGCCGCGCCGAGGTTATGGAGGCTCGGGGCCTAGAGGTAGAGACCGGTGGCCTGGTCGCCGACCCGCTCGGCCGCGACCGCGTGGACGTCACGCTCGCGCATGACGACGTACAGCTCACCCGCGACCTCGACCTCGGCCTTGTCCTCGGGCTCGAAGAGCACCCGGTCGCCGACCTCGACGGAGCGGGCGTTGGGGCCGACCGCGACGACCTTGGACCAGGCGAGCCGGCGGGCTCCCAGCGCGGCCGTCGCGGGGATCACGATGCCGCCGGAGGAGCGGCGCTCCCCGGCCTCGCGGTCGACCTCGACCAGCAGGCGGTCGTGGAGCATCTTGATGGGGGTCTTGTCGCTCACTGCTCTAGCGGACGACCTTGCGCACCACGACGAAGAAGGCGACCACGCCGACGACGGCACCGGCGGCCTTGAGGATGTTGTCGGTGCGCGGTGCACCGGTCTGGGCGTCGACGAAGTGCGCCTTGATGCTGCTCACCTCGCGGCTCACGATCGTCTTGGGGCTGGCCCGGTAGAGCAGCTGGTCGATCGTGGTCGCCAGGCGCTCCCGGGTCTCCTCGATCTCGCGCTCGAGGGAGGACAGCTGGTCGTCCTGGCTCACGGGGTCTCCTCAGACGTCGGTGGTCGGTTGGAGGCTATCAACCGGGCGCGCGCGTCGCTCATGGCCGTCCTCGGGTCGAACCCGAACGGCAGCTCCAGCCGGTGCTCGCGCATCAGCGGCTCGTCGGTCAGCACGTCGTACGTCGCACCGTCGGCGACCACTGCGCCGCCGCTCAGCACCACCGAGCGGGGGCACAGCTCGAGCGCGTAGGGCAGGTCGTGGGTCACC
>NZ_JANINT010000194.1 GCF_024509035.1 Nocardioides sp.
GTCGGCGGTCCCGTCGGGACTGCTGTCGTCGACGACCAGCGCGTCGACCCGGACGCCGGGCACCGCCCCTCGTACCGCCTCGAGGGCGGTGAGCAGCTCCGAGACGGTGTCGACCTCGTTGTAGGTCGGGATGACGATCATGCAGCGCACGGTCGGACCGTAGGCACGGCCGGATGAAGCGCGCATGAAGCGAGGCTAGGCGTCCTCGGTGCCCAGCAGCACGGTCACGGTCATGGCCGGCCCGTGGCTGCAGGGCACCGGGGCGGGGCGGCCGGAGGTCTCGTGCCGTCCGTCGTGGCACAGGCGCAGCTCGCCGCCCGCCCCGGTGACCAGCGCATCGACCAGCGACAGTCCGAGCCCGGACCCCGGGAGCGGGCGTGCCTCGTCGGCACGAGCGAAGCGCTGGGTCGCCTTGGACAGGAGCGCGGGGGGCATGCCCGGGCCGGCGTCAGCGACGACCAGCCGGGCCCAGCCCGGCACCGGCTCGTCGACCGTCACCTCGACCGGAGGCGCGCCGTGGAGGGCCGCGTTGTCGAGCAGGTTGGTGACCACGCGCTCCACCTCGAAGTCGGCGAGCGGCACCGGGAGCTGTCGCTCGGGGAGGGTGACCGTGACATCGCCCGCGTGGCCGGGATCGGCCAGACGCCGTTGGCTGATCGTCCGGCCGGCCACGGTGACGAGGTCGCTGTGCGCGGTCGGGTGGGAGCCGCTGATCCTGCCGAGCTGGAGCAGCTGCTCGGAGAGCCTCGCGAGGCGATCGAGGTCGATCTCGAGCTCGGCGAGGATCCGTTCGTGCTCCTCGGGGGTGCGGGGCCGACGCAGGGCCAGCTGGATGCGGCTGGTCAACAGCGTGATCGGGGTGCGCAGCTCGTGGCTGGCCTCGGTGACGAACTGCCGCTCGCGATCGAGGGCGCCTTCCAGCGTCGTGAGCATGTCGTTGAACGTGTGCCCGAGACGGGTGATCTCGTCGTCGCGCAGCGCCGGCACGTCGAGCCGCAGCGCGGTGTCGCCGGCCGCGATCGCCGCCGCCCGACGTCGGTAGCGCTCGACCGGGCGCAGCGCGGCCTGGGCCAGCCGCTCGCCGACGAGCGCCGTCACGAGCAGGGCCCCGAGCCCGGCGACGGTGAGCTGCAGGAGGAGCTCGCGCAGCGTCTCGTCGCGGTGGTCGCGCCGTACGCCGACCAGGAGGTACCGCGGCGGCGACGGCGAGAGCCGGACCACCTGCAGGCGGTACGGCTCGGCGGACGCGGGCAGGAAGTCGCCGACGTCGACGGTACGTGGCGTCGAGGTCACCTGGTCCAGCTGGCCGGGGCTCAGGAGGCTGGTCGCTCCGGCCGGTCCACCGTGGCCGAGCACGGTGCCGTCGCCGTCCATCACCTGCCAGGCCACGCCGGTGGCGTCGGCTGCCGAAGGGTCGCTCGTGCGGCCGTCCGCGCCGATCAGGGGGACCAACGTGTGGCTCGCCTGGCTGAGCTCGGCGTCCAGGCTGGCGTCGAGGGCGTACTCGACGCGCCAGTAGACGAAGGTGCCGGCGGCGAGGAGCACCACCAGGCTCGCGGCCGAGAACCCCGCGACCAGGCGCACGCGCAGGGGGAGCCGGGAGAGCCGGGCCTGGAGCCGGGTCATCGAGCCCCGACCGGGACCTCGAGCCGGTAGCCGACGCCGCGGAGGGTCGTGATGGTGTCGGTCCCGAAGGGCTTGTCGATCTTCGCGCGGATCGAGGCGAGGTGGACGTCGATGACGTTGCTGCGCAGGTCGGTCTCGCCGTCCCAGACCTCGTCGAGGATCATCAGGCGGCTCACCACCTGTCCGGCGTGGGAGGCCAGCAGGTAGAGGATGTCGAACTCGCGGGTCGACAGCGTGATCTCGACGCCGCCGCGGGCGATGCGACGGGCCCCGGGGTCCACCGCCAGGTCGCCGATCTGGACGGGCGACTCGCCGAAGCCGCCGCGGCGGTACAGCGCGCGCAGCCGGGCCAGGAGCTCGTCGAGGTCGAACGGCTTGGGCAGGTAGTCGTCGGCGCCGGCGTCGAGCCCGTCGATGCGGTCGCGGACGTCACCTCGAGCGGTGAGCATCAGGATCGGGGTGGTCATCCCGATGCCGCGCAGCCGACGGGCCACGGTGACGCCGTCCATCCCGGGCAGCATCCAGTCCAGCAGCACCACGTCGAAGCTGGTGTCGCCGAGCAGCCGGTCGTAGGCGCCGCGGCCGTTGTGCACGACCTCGACGCGCCACCCGGCTTCTCCGAGCGACTCCTGCAGCAGGGCGGCGAGGCGTACGTCGTCCTCGGCCACCAGGATCCTCACCGAGCCCCGCCTTCCTGGCGCTGCCAGATGTGCCAGTCGCCGTACGTCACGTCCTCACGGTAGTGCCGCTGGAGGTAGCGCTGCGCGTTCGCCGTGCCCGCCGGGTCGAGTCCCCAGGTCTCGAGGGAGTCGCCGGCCACGACGACCCACCGCGGAGCGGTGGGGCCGGCCAGCACCCGCTGCAGCTGCGCCAGGTCCGGGTCCCGCACGCGGACCGGGAGACTCCACAGCTGCTCATAGGGGCTGCTCAGGCCGCTGCCGGCGACGATGTCGGGATGTCCGAAGCCGACCACGACCCCGTCCCCCGGTGCGGCGTGCTCGCGCAGGTAGGTGATCACCTGCGCGTCGGAGGACACCGACACCGCTGCGGTCGCGTGCGGCGCCCAGACCGCCACGCCGGCCACCAGCGTGTAGGCCACGGCCAGGGTCGCCGCGCGTCGGGCGGGTGTCCTCGGCCGGGCGGACCGGCCGGTCAGGGCCAGCACGGTCACGAGGCCGGGGACCACTCCGGTGAGGTAGTGGAGCCAGTAGCTCCCGCCGAGCACGGCGGCACACAGCTCCCAGGCGACCAGGGCTGCCGCGGGGGAGGCGAAGCTCGGCGTCGTGCCGCCGACGCCCGGGGCGTCCGACCGGCGGTCGTGCAGCAACCGGTCGAGGACCGCCGCCGTCGCGATCACGAGCGTGACGGCCAGCACCACCCCCGCGCCGCTGGTGAAGAACGCGAGGACCGTGCGGGTCATCCGCTGGCTGGTCGCCTCCGAGGCCGAGGTGCCGATCACGTCGGAGGCCTCGAGCCGGAACACCACGATCGCGTCCCACAACCCGGCGACGGTGGTGCCCTGCGCCCAGGCTCCGGCGAGCGCCAGGCCGAGCACCGCGACCGCACCCGCTGCGAACCCGGCCATCCGGGCCCGGAGCCGGTCGACGCGGTGTCGGAGGACGACCGCGGCCACGGCAGCGAAGACGAACACGTCCACGACGTTCTGCTTGACCAGCGCCCCGGCCATCGCCGAGGCACCGGCCCCTGCGGTGAGCAGCGCTGCCGTCCGACCCCAGGGGCGGCGCAGGGCGGCGACCACACCCGCAGTGCCGAGCAGCACGAACGGCACCGCGAGCACCTCGCCGTTGGTCTCCGGCATGCCGAGGAGCGGGCTGGACAGGAGCGCCGCGGCCAGGACGACGGCAGCGGTGCGCGACCACCGGCTCCGGGGCGCGACCTGACGGGCGAGGACCCCGGTCAGGAGCACCGCGGCACCACTCGCGGCGGCGCCCATGATCTTGACCCCCGGCGCGATCACGCCGACCGAGGTGACGTGGGTGGGGCCGAGGTGGCCGGCCAGCGAGAAGAGCCACAACAGCAGCGGCGGACGGTCGACCCAGTAGTCGCCGTACAACGAGCTGCCGTGGTGCCAGTGCTGCGCGAGCAGCAGGAAGCCGCTCTCGTCGGGGCTCAACGGGCGCTCGAGGAACGGCAACCAGGCGGCCACCGCCACGACGGCGGCGAGCAGCAGTCCCGAGGTCGCCCACCGTCGATCACCGACACGCGTGCGCTGCTGGGTGGGGCGCACCACCTCCCGGGTGGCCCGCGTGAGGTGATCGGTGACAGCCACGGTCAGACCGAGCTCAGCGAGCCGGACCGGTGGGCCTCGGCGGCGGCGCGGGGCCGCCGGTGCAGCCTGCGTCCGCCGACGAGCAGGACGACGACCGCGGCGGTGAGGCCGAGGCCGATCATCGAGATGTAGTGCCCCACGGTGTGCCAGCTGTTGCCGGCCAGGTAGCCGGCGAGGACCATCGTCGCGACCCAGAGACCGGCGCCCGCGACGTTGGCCACGGCGAATCGTCGGTAGGGCATGCGTGCCATGCCGGCCAGCCCCGGGATCAGCACTCGCAGCGCCACCGTGAACCGTCCGCCGAAGACCGCCCACCCGCCGCGCCGGCCGAGTGCTCGCTCCGCACGGTCGAGGTGGTCGGCCTTCACGAACCGACCGAGCGTGGAGTCCAGGATCCGCCGGCCCCAGCGGCGACCCACGAGGTAGCCGACGGCGTCACCGGCGACGGCCCCGCACACTCCGGCCGCCAGGACGCCGGCGAGCGGGACGTGGCCCTGGCCCGCGGCCACGCCGCCGAGCAGCACGGCCATCTCGCCGGGGAAGACGAACCCCAGGAAGGCGGAGGACTCCAGGGCCGGGAGCGCGAAGACCACGAGGAGTGCGAGCCAGGCCGGGGTCGCGAGCAGGTGCTGGACCGTCGCGGTCAGCAGCCCGGTCATCAGGCTGCCCTCGGCGCCGCGGTCAGCAGCGGTCGCGCGGGTGTGCCGGCGAGCAGCTCGACCAGTCGGACTCCGACGCGTCGGGCGACCAGGTAGCAGGCCACCGAGACGGTGGCGCCGACCAGCAGGCCCACGACGACGTCGAGCGGGAAGTGGGCCCCGACGTAAACCCGTGCGAAGGCCATGGCGAGCGCCAACGCGGCGGTCACGAGCCCGAGCCTGCGGTGCGCGAGCAGGATCCCGGCGGCCACCGCTCCGGCCATCACCGCGTGGTCGCTGGGGAACGAGGGGTCGGTGCTGCGCGCGGTCAGGGTGAGCGCGTGGGGGAGCACGTCGTAGGGCCGCGGCTCGGCGAAGGCTGCCGCCAGGAGCTGGTTGACGCCGAGGGCCACCAGGGCCCCGACGGGTGCCCACAGCGCCGCGGTGACCTGGCGCAGGTCGCCCTCGCGTCGCGCCCACCACCACGACGCCAGCAGCAGCGCGGCGAAGACGCCCACGCCGTACTCGGCGAACAGGCGGGCCGGCGTGTGCAGCCACGGCGTGGCACGCGCCAGGTGGTTGACCGCTCGGAACCACTCCGCCTGGGCGTCGGCCCAGATCACCGTTCCCGCGCTCGTGGCCACGGCCCCGTCCTCCCGTCCGCGGGTCCGAGGGGGCCCGCATCGAGTCGAACCGTAGGCAGCGGCACATGAAGCAGTGATGAAGCCCTCCGCGCCACGTGCTGCCCATCCTCTCGAGCGGCGGAGGTAGGGGAGAGCAGCCCGCACGGTCGGGTCGGCGACGATCGCTGAACGGCGGCCGTCTAGCGTTGCTGCTGAAGACCATGGAAGAACTGGATGGACACCGGCCTGAGCCGCGCGATGCAGGACGGCTGCTGAGATGACCCTGGTCCTGGCCGTCGTCGCCGGTGTGCTCATCGGGCTCTCCCTGGGCGCGCTCGGCGGCGGCGGGTCGATCCTGGCCGTGCCGGTGCTGGTGTACCTGCTCGACCAGTCGGCCGCCCAGGCGACGACGGGGTCACTCGTCGTCGTCGGGTGCACGTCGGTGATCGGCGCGGTGACGGCCCACCGGGCCGGCAACGTCCTCCTCGGTCGCGGCGTCGCGTTCGGGCTCGTGGCGACGGGCGGGGCCGCGTTGGGCGCGGTGCTCTCGAGCCGGGTGTCCGAGGACGTCCTGCTGGCGGCGTTCGCCGCGCTGATGCTCCTCGTCGGCGGGCTGCTCGTCTGGCGCCAGCTGCGTCATGGACGCAGCGGCGCGCCGCGGCACGTCGAACGCCCCAGGCTCGACGACCCGATCATCACGTTCAGCCCGACGTTCGCCTGCCAGTGCCCGCGGGCGCTCAAGGTGCTCGTCACCGCGACCGTGGTCGGTCTGCTGACCGGGTTCCTCGGCGTGGGCGGTGGCTTCCTCGTCGTCCCCGCCCTGCTGCTCGCGCTGGCGCTGCCGATGCGGTACGCCGCCGGCACCTCGCTGGTGGTCATCACGATCACGAGCGCGGTGGCCCTGGTGGTCCGGGCGGGTGCGGGCACCCACCCCGACTGGGCCCCGGTCGTCGTCCTGACCGCCGCCTCGGCGCTCGCAGCGATCGCGGGCGCCCTGATCGCCAGCCGCGTCGACACCGCCCGCCTGCAGTCCGCCTTCGCCGCGCTGGTCCTCGGCGTCGCCGTCTACACCGCCGCCCAGGCGCTGCCGGGTCTTGCCTGAGCCGTAGGCCACCTCCCGGCCGCGCTGCCGCGCTCGGCCGCGACCCGGTCGACGACCTCGCGAGGAGGCGGCCGGTTCGGCTCCTGCCTCAGGACGGGGACAGCAGGTCGGCGTACCTGCGCCTGGACGTGGGGGCGACGATGGCACTGAGCGCGAGCGCCAGCTGGGCGCTGATGTAGGCCTCGAGCGTCATCGTCTTCTCGAAGTACCAGTGCTTGAGCGCCCATGCGTGGGCGAGCAGCAGCAGGTTGTAGGCCACCAGGTCCGGGTCCGCGGTGCGGAGCAACCCCGACTCGACGCCGCTGCGCACGGCGTCACGCAGGGGCTGGCTGGTCTCGACCTCGAGACGCTTGATGCGATCCCGGCCGGCCGGGTCGAGCGACTTCGACTCACGGTAGGTGAGGACCGCTGCGTGGCGGTGCTCGTCGATCACCGTGCAATACGCCGCGAAGGCAGCGGACAGGCGACGGACCGGGTCCTCGCCCGCGGCCTCGATGGCCCGGGGGACCTGGGTCGCGAAGGCCTCGAGCACCTGGACGATGACCGCGAGCAGGACATCGTCCTTGCTGCCGAAGTAGCGGTAGATCAATCCGACGCTCACACCCGCCTCGGCAGCGAGTGCCTGCATGGAGACGGCCTCGGAGCCCTCCCGTTCCATCAGCCGAGCGGCGGCGTCGAGCAGCTGGCGGGAGCGGTGCTCGGCCAGCATCTGGCGCGCAGCGTCCTGCGGGCGCTCAATGGAGGTGTGGGGCATCCGGGGTCCTCTCGGCTGGGTGAATCCAGATTCATCGTAGGGCAGACCGGGTGCCACTGGGGCATTGACACGGACAAAGAATGAATCTACGTTCATTGTCAATGAACCGAGATTCACTCACTGACCAGGAGCGCGTCGTGGACTTCAAGAGCTACAAGCAGCTGACCTTCACCCGGCACGACAACGGCGTGCTGCTGATCACCATGGACCGTCCGGAGAAGTACAACGCGACGGATGAGGAGATGCATGGCGAGCTCGCCCGGGTCTTCCGCGACGTCTCTGACGACAAGGAGACCCGGGTCGCGGTGATCACCGGGGCCGGCAAGGCCTTCAGTGCCGGCGGGGACCTCGACATGGTCTCGCGCCTGGCGGGCGACCACGAGCGGGTGGACCACATGCTCCGCGAGATGAGCGACATGGTCTACAACATCATCAACTGTGAGAAGCCGATCGTCTCCGCGATCAACGGCGTCTCGGTCGGCGCCGGCACCGTCGTCGGCCTGCTCGCCGACATCTCGATCATGGCCGAGGACGCCAAGCTCGGTGACGGCCACGTGAAGCTCGGGGTCGCCGCCGGCGACCATGCCGCCATCATCTGGCCCCTGCTGTGCGGCATGGCCAAGTCCCGCTACTACCTGATGACCGGCGAGATGCTCACCGGCGCCGAGGCCGAGCGGATCGGTCTGGTCAGCAAGGCGCTTCCGCGCGACCAGGTGCTCGAGGAGGCGATGCGCGTCGCGCAGGTGATGGCCACGGGCGCGCAGCAGGCGATCCGACTGACCAAGCGCACTCTCAACAGCTGGGTGCGCCAGGCCGCCCCGATCTTCGACCAGTCGGCGGCGTACGAGATGTTGTGCTTCATGGCCCCCGACGTCGTCGAGGGCTACACGGCACTCCAGGAGAAGCGTCAGCCCGCCTTCCCGTCGGCGCGCTGAGGCGGCGGCCATGCACTACGGGTTCGACGAGGAAGAGGAAGCCTTCCGTGCGGAGGTCGCTCGGTGGGCGGAGAAGGTCCTGGCGCCCCACTACCAGTCCGACGACAAGGCGGCCGAGTTCCGGCGCCAGCAGGCCTCGGACATGGCGCAGATGGGACTGACCGGACTGCGCATCCCGGAGGAGTACGGCGGGCAGGAGGCGACGGCCGTCATCGCCGGCATCGCGGCGGAGGAGGTCGGCCGCGCCGACTTCAACGCCGGCTACCTGATCATCAACACCGCGCTGATCAGCGACATCCTCGTGCGCAACTGCCACGAGGAGCAGAAGCGGGCCTGGCTGCCTGGTATCGCAGCGGGCGAGATCGTCCCCTGCATCATGATCACCGAGCCGGGTGCCGGGACCGACGCCGCCGCCCTGGGGCTCAAGGCGACCCCTCACGGTGACGACGCGTGGATGCTCAACGGTGAGAAGACCTCGATCACCCTCGGCATGGCTGCCGATCGAGCGGTCGTCCTGGCACGCACGGGAGGACCCGGCGCTCGCGGCGTGAGTGCCTTCTGGGTGGACCTGAACGGCCCTGGCATCTCGCGCAGCGCCTTCGACGACCTCGGTGCCCGGGCGATCGGCCGAGCGTCGATCCACTTCGACCAGGTGCGGGTCACCCGCGCCGACCTGATCGGCGAGGAGGGCGGCGGCTTCGTCTCGGTGATGCAGGGCTTCGACTACTCCCGCGCGATCATCGGCCTGCTGTGCCTCGGCGCCGCCGAGCAGAGCCTCGACGAGGCGATCCGATGGGCGCGCGACCGGGTGGCGTTCGGCAAGCCGATCGGAACCTTCCAGGGCGTGTCGTTCCCGCTCGCGGAGTGCGCGACCTACGTCGCAGGAGCCCGGCACGTCTGCTACGAGGCCCTGTGGCGCAAGGACAACGACCGCGAGCACAGTGCCGAGGCAGCGATGGCGAAGTTCTGGGCGCCCAAGCTCGCCGTCGACGTCATCCACCAGTGCCTGCTGACCCTGGGGCACGTCGGCTACTCCACCGAGCACAAGGTCGGGCAGCGCCTCCGCGACGTCATCGGTCTGGAGATCGGTGACGGCACGGCCCAGGTCTCCAAGCTCGTCATCTCCCGCAACCTGCTCGGCCGCGCCTTCGCGCCCTGAGACCCCACCACCACCACGCAGAGGACACCATCATGGGCAAGCTCGACAACAAGATCGCCGTCGTCACCGGTGCCGCGCAAGGCATCGGCAAGGCGATCGCCACCAAGCTGGCGGCGGAGGGCGCGACCGTCGTGGTCACCGATCTCAACGAGGCCGGCGCCAAGGAGACCGCAGGCGAGCTCGGCGGCGGTGCGATCGGGATGCGGCTCGACGTGACCGACAAGGCGTCGGTCGACGCGATCGTGGCCCAGGTCAAGGAGGAGCTCGGCCGGATCGACGTCCTGGTCAACAACGCCGGCTGGGACAAGGCCGAGCCGTTCGTCGACTCCGCGGTGGCGACCTGGGACCGGATCATCCAGATCAACCTCTACGGCCAGCTCAACACCTGTCACGCGGTCCTGCCGATCATGGCCGAACAGGGATACGGCCGGGTCGTGAACATCGGATCCGACTCCGGCCGCGTCGGTTCGTCGGGCGAGGCCGTCTACTCCGCCGCCAAGGGCGGTGTCATCGCGTTCACCAAGACCATCGCCCGCGAGATGGCCCGCGCGGGCGTGACCGCCAACTGTGTCTCGCCCGGTCCGACCGACACCGAGCTCTTCGCCTCCATCGGTGGCGACGGCCTGCGTGCGGCGCTGACGAAGGCGATCCCGCTCAAGCGCCTCGGGCAGCCCGAGGACCTCGCCAACGCCGTCGCGTTCCTCGCCTCGGACGAAGCTGCCTTCATCACGGGCCAGACCGTCAGCGTCAGTGGCGGACTGACGATGAGCTGAAACGGGACCCGCCATGACCTTCGAGACCCTCCTGACTCCCGAGCGCATCGAGCGCGAGACCACGGCCGGCTACTGGCGCGGCAAGGTGATCACCGACTTCCTCGACGAGCATGCCGAGAACACGCCCGACAAGATCGCGTTCGTGGACAGCCACCGGTCCGTCACCTTCGCCGAGCTGAGGGCCGAGGTCGACGCGGCGGCTCGCGGCCTGCTGGCCAGGGGCGTCGGTCCGGGCGACGTCGTCTCCTTCCAGATCCCCAACTGGATCGAGTGGATCGTGGTGCACTACGCCGCGACGCGCATCGGGGCGATCAGCAACCCGCTCATCCCGATCTACCGCGAACGCGAGGTCGGTTTCATGGTCGGTCTCGCCAGGTCGAAGGTGATCGTGGTGCCTCAGGACTTCCGCGGGTTCGACTATCCCGCCATGCTCGAGGAGCTCAAGGGGGAGTGGGACTTCGACCCCGACGTGGTGGTGATCGGCGCCGACTCGTGGGTGCAGCTCACGACCGAGGGCGACGCGAACGCGGACCTCGTCGCGCTCCGTCCGGACCCCAACGAGGTCACGCTGCTGATCTTCACCTCCGGCACCACGGGTGAGCCCAAGGGCGTGATGCACACCCACAACACCATGGTCGCGGCCAACGACCCGTTGCCGGGCCGGCTCGGCGTCGGCCCGGACAGCGTCCTGCACATGGCCTCGACGCTGGCGCACCTGACGGGCTTCCTCTACGGCGCCCGGCTCAGCGTCCAGAACGGCGCCACGTGCGTCCTCCAGGATGTCTGGGACGCGAGCACGTTCGTCGAGCTCGTGGAGCGCCACCGCATCACCTACACCTCGGCAGCCACGCCGTTCCTGCACGACCTCGTCACCTCACCTGATCTGGCCGATCACGACACCAGCAGCCTGGTCCGCTTCTGCTGCATGGGCGCGCCGATCCCGCGGGCCATGGTCCGCGAGGCGAGGACCCGCCTGCCCGGTCTGGTGGTCGTGGGCGGGTGGGGGCAGTCGGAAGAGGGCTTGGTCACCATCGGCATCCCGGGCGACCCCGAGGAGAAGATCATCGAGACCGACGGCTACCCGTGGCCCGGCATGGAGATCCGCGTCGTGGACCCCTCGGGCTCCGTGGTGCCGGCCGGTCAGGAAGGCGCCCTCCAGGTGCGCGGGCCGTTCCTCTTCGTCGGCTACGCCGAGCGACTGGAGATGACGCGCGCCCTGATGATCCCCGACGACGACGGCCGGGGCGACTGGTTCGACACCGGGGACCTGGCGTTCATCGACGAGGACGGCTACCTCCGCATCTCCGGTCGCACCAAGGACGTGATCATCCGGGGCGGCGAGAACATCCCGGTCGCCTACGTCGAGAACGCGCTCTACGAGCATCCCGACATCCAGGCCGTGGCGGTCGTCGCCGTGCCGGACCCTCGCCTCCAGGAACGGGCCTGTGCCTGCGTGGTCCTCAGGAGCGGGGCCGTGCTGGAGTTCGAGGAGATGCAGGCATTCCTCCGTGTTCAGGGCGTGGCCAAGCAGTACTGGCCGGAGAAGCTCGTCGTGCTCGAGGACTTCCCGAAGACCCCGAGTGGCAAGATCCAGAAGTTCCAGCTGCGAGAGCAGGTGGCCCAGTCGTGAACGCACCACGGACGAGCGGCTACGACACGCTCCGGGTCGACGTCGCCGAGAGGGTCGCGGTGATCACCCTCGACCGGCCGGACGTGCGCAACGCGATCAACGCCCAGCTCCAGTCCGACCTCCGGGCAGCGCTGGCAGAGATCCGCGACGACGACGCTGCGGGTGCGGTCGTCATCACCGGGGCCGGCGAGAAGGCGTTCGCCGCCGGCGCCGACATCGGCCAGCTGCAGGAGTACGACCTCCACACCGGCCTCGCGTCCTCGATGCAGCGTCTCTACGACGAGGTCGAGTCCTTCGAGAAGCCGACCATCGCGGCCGTCAACGGATACGCCCTCGGCGGTGGCTGCGAGCTGGCGATGGCCTGCGACCTCCGGATCGCCGCGTCGAGCGCGCGGTTCGGTCTTCCCGAGACGAACCTCTCGGTCCTGCCCGGCGCGGGCGGCACCCAGCGGATGAGCCGCCTGGTCGGCACCGGCCTGGCGATCGACCTGATCCTCACCGGGCGCATGCTCGATGCCGGTGAGGCGCTGGCGGCCGGTCTGGTCACGCGCGTCTGTGAACCCGATCAGCTGCTGGACAGAGCCCGGGAGGTCGCGGCTGCGATCCTGGCGAAGGGACCCCTGGCCGTGCGACTCGCCAAGCTGGTGATCCGCACCGGCATGGACACCGACCGGCGGACCGGGCTGGTCGTGGAGCAGCTCGCCCAGTCCCTGCTCTACACGACCGACGACAAGCGCGAGGGTGCCGAGTCCTTCCTCGCGAAGCGGAGCCCCGCCTGGAGCGGACGGTGAGCATCGACCAGGTCCTCGTCGCCGGCTCCGGGGCGATGGGCTCGCAGATCGCGATGGTGGCCGCTCTCGCCGGCTGCACTGTGACGGTGTACGACGTCGACGCCGCCAGGGTGGAGCAGGCGCGTCAGCACCTGCTCGAGCGGATGGACGCCCAGGTCACGAAGGGACGCCGTACCCGCGAGGCGGTGGACGCGGCCTTCCAGCGACTGACGGCCACGACCAGTCTGGCCGACGCGGGCGCGGTCGACCTCGTCATCGAGGCGATCGTGGAGAGGCTCCCGGCGAAGCGCGAGCTCTTCGCCGAGCTCGACGGCTTGTGTCCTGCGCGAACGGTGTTCGCGAGCAACTCCTCCAGCTTCGTGCCGTCCTCGATGGCGACCGCGACGACGCGGGCCGACCGCTTCCTCAACCTGCACTTCTTCAATCCCGCTCTGGTGATGCCCTGTGTCGAGGTGGTCCGCGGGCCCGACACTGCGAGCCCGGTCGTCGAGGCCTGTCTCGCGTTCGTCGAACGCATCGGCAAGACCGCCGTCGTGCTCGACAAGGAGATCCCCGGCTTCGTCGCCAACCGCCTGCTCGGCGCCGTGCGGGACGAGGCGCTCAGGCTCCTCGAGGGCGGTTACGCGGACGTCGAGGCCATCGACACGGCTGCCCGGACCGCACTCGGCTACCCGATGGGGCCGTTCGAGCTGATGGACCTCACCGGCATCGACATCGGCTACCTCACCAAGACCGCCCGGTTCGAGGTCACCGGCGATGCAGCGGATGCGCCCTCGCGGACCGTGTCCGCGCTGGTCGAGCAGGGACACCTCGGTCGCAAGACCGGCCGAGGCTTCTACACCTACGGACCGTCGGGCGACCGCACCGGCGTCACCGACCTCGCAGATCTGAAGGGACAGCACTGATGGACCTCACGCTCACCGAGGAGCAGCTCGCGTTCAAGGCGATGGCACGTGACTTCCTGGAGAAGGAGGTCGTGCCCCATCGAGCCGAGTGGGACCGTCGCGAGTCGGTCGACACGGCGATCATCCCGAAGCTGGGCGAGCTCGGCTTCTTCGGGCTCACCATCCCCGAGGAGTACGGCGGTGTGGGTGGGGACTACATCACCTATTGCATCGCGATGGAGGAGCTCGGGCGTGCGGACTCCGCCGTCCGAGGGATCGTCTCGGTGTCGATGGGCCTGTTCGGAAAGGTGCTCCTCGACCACGGCTCGGAGGAGCAGAAGACGCAGTGGCTGCCCGGCATCGCGACCGGTGCGCAGCTCGGCTGCTTCGGGCTCACCGAGCCGGACAACGGCTCGGACCCGTCCTCCCTCAAGACCCGGGCGACTCGCGACGGCTCGGACTGGGTCATCAACGGCTCGAAGATCTTCATCACCAACGGCAGCTGGGCCGACGTCTGCCTGGTCTTCGCCCGCACCGGTGGCGAGGGCGCGAAGGGCATCTCGGCCTTCCTGGTGCCGACCGACAGCCCGGGCTTCGAGCGCACCGAGATTCACGGGAAGCTCGGCCTGCGCGGCCAGGCGACCTCGGAGCTCAGCTTCGACGACGTCCGGGTGCCGGCCGATGCGCTCGTCGGCAACGAGGGCGACGGGTTCGCGTTCGCCATGAAGTCCCTCGACAAGGGCCGTGTCTCCGTCGGTGCCGGCTGCACCGGCATCATCCAGGGGTGTCTGGACGCGGTGGTCGACTACACGACGCAGCGCCGCCAGTTCGGCAGGCCCATCGCGTCGTACCAGCTGATCCAGGACATGATCGCGGAGATGTCGGTCGACGCCGACGCCGCCCGGCTCCTCACCTGGCGCGCTGCCTCGCTGATCGAGCGGGGACAGCCGTTCGGGACCGAGGCGTGCAAGGCGAAGTACTTCGCCTCCGAGATGGCCGTCAAGGCGGCCAACCTCGCCATCCAGGCCTTCGGCGGCTACGGCTACATCGACGAGTACCCGGTGCAGAAGTACATGCGCGACGCCCGTGTCATGACCCTGTACGAAGGCACCAGCCAGATCCAGAAGCTGCTCATCGGCCGCGCCGAGACCGGCCTCTCCGCCTTCGTCTGACCCTTCCCGTCCCCTCCGAGGAGTTCCCATGACCAGCCACGCCGACCCCACGAAGCTGCCGCCCCTCGACCCCACCGACCCGGCGAGTCTGGACAGCCTGCTCACCGACGACGAGAAGGCGGTGCGCTCCGCCGTCCGAGCGTTCCTCGACAAGGAGTGCGAGCCGCACATCGCCGACTGGTTCGAGCAGGGTGGCATCCCGGGGATCCGCGAGCTCACCAAGGGGCTGGGCGAGCTCGGAGTGCTCGGCATGCACCTCGACGGGTACGGCTGCGCGGGCATGAGTGCGACCGAGTACGGCCTGGCCTGCCTGGAGATCGAGGCGACCGACTCGGGACTGCGCTCCCTGGTCTCGGTCCAGGGCTCCTTGGCGATGTTCTCGATCTGGCGCTGGGGCTCGGAGGAGCAGAGGCAGGAGTGGCTGCCGCAGATGGCCGCCGGCGACGCGATCGGCTGCTTCGGCCTCACCGAGCCGGACCACGGCTCCGACCCGGGATCGATGACCACCCGCGCGCGCCAGGAGCCGGGCGGCGACTGGATCCTCAACGGGCGCAAGATGTGGATCTCGAACGCTCCCTACTCCGATGTCGCGGTGATCTGGGCGCAGACGGACGAGGGCGTGCGCGGCTTCGTCGTACCGACCGACGTTCCCGGCTTCTCCGCCCCCGAGATCAAGCACAAGCTGTCGCTGCGTGCCTCGGCGACCGGCGAGCTCGTCATGGACGACGTCCGGCTGCCCGCCGACGCCGTCCTGCCGGAGGTGCGGGGGCTCAAGGGCCCGCTGTCGGCCCTCAACGAGGCGCGTTACGGCATCACCTGGGGTGCGCTCGGTGCTGCGCGCTCCAGCCTCGAGGTCGCACGCCGCTACTCCATCGACCGGCACCAGTTCGGCCGACCGATCGGCGGCTTCCAGCTGACGCAGCAGAAGCTCGCCGACATGAGCCTGGAGTACATCAAGGGCTACCTGCTCGCCGTGCATCTCGGCCGCCGCAAGGACGCCGGCGTCCTGCGTCCCGAGCAGGTCTCGATCGGCAAGCTCAACAATGTCCGCGAGTCCCTCGAGATCTGCCGTACCGCCCGCACGATCCTCGGCGGCAACGGGATCTCGTTGGAGTTCCCCGTCATCCGGCACATGAACAACCTCGAGTCCGTGCTGACCTACGAGGGAACGGTCGAGATGCACACGCTCGTGCTCGGCCAGGTGCTCACCGGTCAGTCGGCGTTCCGCTGACGGTCGGCGCGTGCACGTCACGACCGCAGGCGTGTGGGACCTGTGTCCCCGGCGTGAGAACCGTCTGATAGCCCGGAGAGTCTGGGGCACATCGCCGACTCAGGAAGCGGCCGTGTGGAGTTCGAAACGCAGGCCGAGCGCGTTGGTCACCTTGAGGATCGTCGACCACGTCGGGTTGCCATCGGCGGAGAGTGCCTTGTAGAGCCCATCGCGACTCATCCCGACCCGACGTGCCAGCTCGCTCATGTTCTGCGAACGGGCGATCACGCCAAGGGCTCGGGGGACCGCAGTGGGGTCCTCGCCGGACTCCTCGAGCGCGATCGCGAGGTAGCCGGCGACGTCTTCCAGGCCGTCCAGGTAGTCGGCGGGATCGAACCGCTTGTACTTCTCAGTGGTGGTCATCGCTCCGTCCCCGTCGCGTTCTTGTCTGCGTGCCACTCGGCAGCGAGCTCGTAGGCCTTGCTGATGTCGTTCTGTTGCGTCGACCTGTCGCCGCCCACCAGCAGCAGGATCAGGGTGTCGCCGTCTCGTAGGTAGTAGATCCGTAGGTCAATCGGAGCTCCGAGATGCCCTGACCGACTGGCTTGACGTCGCCCGGGTTGCCGTTGGCCAGTCGGTCGACGCGTTCCAAGATGCGCAGTCGGCCAACTCGGTCCTTCAGCTTCCTGAGCCAGTTGTCGAAGTCCTCCGTCGTGAGGATCTCGATCATGTGTCGACTATAGTCGACAGTCCGGATCGACCCCAGCCCGAAGACACCCGCCGCTCGAACATCGTCACGACGCAGCCAGCTTCGCACGCCTCCATGGGCTGTCGGGGTCGTCGCGCCACGCCTGGTGGCAGTCGCAGCCAGGCGCGGCCGGCAACGGTCCCATCCATGGCTCGGTGTTGGGCATCACCCCTCCTTGGGCGCGACCAGTTGTCTCCCACCATCTCGTCACCACTTCCGGGTTGTTCACAGCCGGGCTGTCGGGCGTTGATCGAGCACGCGAGGACGCCGAGGCTGTGCTCCCATGGGATATCAGACAGACTTCATCGGCTACCTGCAGATCGAGCCTCCACTGGGGCCCCGTGAACGGTCGTTCATCAACCGGATCTCGGGTTCGCCGTTCCTGCAGGAGTCGGGCGGTGCACTCCGTGTGGCGGACGAAGATGACGAGGTCCTACGCGAGCTCACGAGCGGTGCGCCTCGGGGCTGGTCCAACTGGACCTCATGCCCTCAGGGGTGCTGCCTGAGCTACGACGGCGGCGACAAGGCGAACCACATGGCGCCGTGGCTCAAGTTCCTGATGGCCACCTTCCTCGTTCGCGGGGCCGCTGCCGAGGGGATTGAAGGATTCAGCTGTGACCACGTCCTGAGCGGGATGGTCGTCGGCTCGCGGCGTGACACCAGGGAGCTCTACTCCATCACCGTCCGCGACAACGAGGTCGAGGTCGAGCTCCTGTGGCCCGGCAATCCGAAGTGGAGTGACTACCCGAGGCTCGCCTATCAGACCGAGATCGACCGTTTTCGCAGTTGGGTCGCCGATCGGAAAGCCCGCGAGTAGCGCCAGTTGCATCGCCAACGGCGAAGGCCCCAGTTTGATTACTGGGGCCTTCGGGTCACAGACGCTGCTCGAGTTTGAGCTCTTGTCCTCAGATGTCGTAATAGAGCTCGAACTCGTGCGGGTGCGGGCGCTGCTGGACCGGGAGGATCTCGTTGGTGCGCTTGTAGTCGATCCAGGTCTCGATCAGGTCCGGGGTGAAGACGTTGCCCGCGGTGAGGAACTCGTGGTCGGCCTCGAGGTTGTCGAGGACGGCGCCCAGCGAGGTCGGCACCTGGTCGATGTCGGCCATCTCGTCCGGCGGGAGCTCGTAGATGTCCTTGTCGATCGGCGCGGCGGGCTCGATCTTGTTCTTGATTCCGTCGAGGCCGGCCAGCAGCAGCGCCGAGAACGCCAGGTAGGGGTTGGCCGACGGGTCGGGGCAGCGGAACTCGATGCGCTTGGCCTTCGGGTTCGAGCCCGTGATCGGGATGCGCACGCAGGCCGAGCGGTTGCGCTGGGAGTAGACCAGCGAGATCGGGGCCTCGAAGCCCGGGACCAGGCGGTGGTAGGAGTTCACCGTCGGGTTGGTGAACGCCAGCAGCGACGGGGCGTGCTTGAGCAGGCCGCCGATGTAGTAGCGGGCGGTGTCGGAGAGGCCGCCGTACCCGGTCTCGTCGTAGAACAGGGGAGAGCCCTCGTTCCAGATGGACTGGTGCACGTGCATGCCGGAGCCGTTGTCACCGAAGATCGGCTTGGGCATGAACGTCGCGGTCTTGCCGTTGCGCCAGGCGACGTTCTTGATGATGTACTTGAACTTCATCACGTCGTCGGCGGCCTTGAGCAGCTCGTCGAAGCGGTAGTTGATCTCGGCCTGGCCGGCGGTGCCGACCTCGTGGTGGGCGCGCTCGACCTGGAGGCCGGCCCGCTCGAGCTCGATGACCATCTCGTCGCGGAGCTCACCGAAGTGGTCGGTGGGCGCGACGGGGAAGTAGCCGCCCTTGTACTTCACCTTGTAGCCGCGGTTGTCGTTCTCGAACGCCGCGCCGGTGTTCCAGGCGCCCGCGGAGGAGTCGATCTCGTAGTAGCCGGCGTTGGCCTTGGTCTCGAAGCGCACGTTGTCGAAGACGTAGAACTCGGCCTCGGGTGCGAAGAACGCCGTGTCTCCGATGCCGGTCGTGGCGAGGTAGGACATGGCCTTACGCGCGATGTTGCGCGGGTCGCGCGAGTAGGCCTCACCCGTCAGCGGGTCGTGGATGAAGAAGTTGACGACCAGCGTCTTCGCCGTGCGGAACGGGTCGATGTAGGCGGTGGTCGGGTCCGGGAACAGCGACATGTCGGACTCGTGGATCGCCTGGAAGCCACGGATCGACGAGCCGTCGAAGTTCAGCCCGTCGTCGAAGACCGACTGGTCGAACGACGAGACCGGGACGGTGAAGTGCTGCATCACACCGGGCAGGTCGCAGAAGCGGATGTCGACCATCTCGACGCGCTCGTCCTTGATGTACTTGAGCAGCTCGTCGCTGTTCTGGAACATTCGTCCTCCTTGGCTGCCACCGCCGTGGGTGCCAACCGGAAAGTCTGTGAGCAAGAGCCGGGGCGACGCTGCTCCGGGCGATGCTCGCAACGTATGCACGGCCAGTTTCTCGACCGTATCGGGTTTGTTTCGCGCGTGTAACAGGTGGTCGATGACTGGACCGGTGGTGCTCGGCTCTACCCTGGCGGTCGTGACCGCTGCCGCACCTGTGCTCGAGACCGCCTCCTGGGGACGGCGGGCGCTGGCGCTGATCGTCGACTGGGTCGCCAGCAGCTTCGTCGTGATCCTGTTCATGGGCTGGTCCGACTACGCCCGCACGGGGAGCCCCGGCAGCCTCTACGTCCTGCTCGTCTTCGTCGTCGAGTCGGCGCTGCTGACCGCGACCGTCGGCGGTTCGTTCGGCAAGGTCGCGACCCGGCTGCGGGTCGTGCGCGTCGACGGCGGCGGCGACCCTCACGGCAACGTCGACCTGCTGCGCTCGCTCGGCCGGGCGGTCGCGGTCGCCCTGGTGATCCCGCCGCTGGTCTTCCGGCCCGACCGGCGCGGCCTGCACGACATCCTCGCCGGCAGCGCGACCGTCACCCTCCAGGCGGCGCGTCCTCCCCACCTCTGAGCGCCCGGAGGTTTGGGCGCTGGGGGTGAGGGGTCATGCTGGGGACACCGTCTCCTCTCGGAAAGGCTCCGCCGTGAACCGTCCGCTCGCCGTACGTCGCACCCTCGCCGGGCTCGCCGTCGCCCCGCTGCTCCTCACCGGGCTCGCCGCGTGCGGCGACAGCTCCGGCGACGGGGGCGCCAAGGCCGATGACCCCGCCGCCGACTCGCTCGCCGGCGCCACCGTGCTGACCGGCTTGACGACAGGCGACGAGGTCGAGCCCGAGGAGTTCATCGACATCGTCGTCGACGGCATGGAGGCCTCCACCACCGCCCACATGACGATGACCACGTCGATGGGCGACCTCGGCGACATGACCGCCGAGGGCGACGTCGACTACACCGCCGACCCGGTGGCGATGACGATGACGATGACCATGCCGTCCGGCATGCCGATGATGGGCGACGACCCGGCCGAGATCCGCTACGTCGACGGCATCTTCTACATGTCGATGGGCCAGCTCACCAGCGGCAAGTTCTGGAAGCTCGACCCCGCTGACCCGGCCAGCCCGCTGGGCGACCTCGGCTCGATGCTGGACCAGATGGACCCCACCGCGATGATGAAGAAGCTCGAGCCGGCGATCGACGAGGTCACCTACGAGGGCACCGACGACGTCGACGGGCGCTCGCTCGACCACTACGAGCTGACCGTCGACGGCGCCGAGCTCGGCAAGGCCATGGAGGCGCCACAGGCCACGATGGGACAGCTGCCCGACAGCGTCACCTACGACCTGTGGCTCGACGAGGAGCACCGCATGGCGCAGGCCACGATGGAGTTGCCGGTCCAGGGCATGACCACGAACCTCGAGATGACCGTCGAGGACTGGGGCAAGGACGTCTCGATCGAGGCGCCCCCGGCCGACCAGATCACCGACATGCCCGACCTGGGCGCCGGGATCAACCCCTCGCCGGTGGCCTGAGCCGAAGGGTCACCGCCCCCGCATCTGGCCGCGCATGCCCTTCATGCTGGTCGGGACAGGGCCCTTGGGCAGCGGGATGTTGGAGCGGTTGGCGTCCAGCGCCTTGAGCCGGTTGAGGATGTCGGTCATCTCGGCGGGCTTCACCGAGCGGCCCAGCTTCTGCACGTGCTTGACCAGCTTGGGCAGCGGGACCTGACCCTCGCCGTTGCCGCACACCACCTCGTGGATCGGCACCTCGGAGGCCACCCGCTCGTGCTTGCGGCGCTCGGCGGTCATCAGCTGACGCAGCCGGTGGGGGTTGCCCTCGCCCACCAGCACGATGCCCGGAGGGCCGATCACGCGGTGCACGACGTCCTGCTGCTTGTTGAAGGCGATCACGGGGTCGGTGCGCCACCCACGGCGCAGCATCCGCAGCGCCGCGGCAGCGGCGCCGGGCTGACCCTCCATCTGCGTGTACGCCGCGCGCTGGGCGCGACGACCGAAGACGATCATCGCCAGCATCGTGCCGACGAGCAGGGCGCCGACGATCGAGAGGATCAGGCCGAGCACGCCCTCGCCGGGGAGGATCCAGAAGACGACGAACCCGATGACACCGCCGACGAGCAGCGAGCCGAGGATCCACACGGGCAGGCGCGGGTCGGACTTCCTCGCCATGCGGTAGGTCTCGACGAACTGCGCGCGCCGGCTCATCTTGTCCGGGTCGACGGGCTTGGGGTCCTTCGCCATCGTGCTCGCTGCCTCTTCGTGGTTCGGGGGCGTTCGGGTGGGATCAGGCGCTGACGCCGTCGCGGGCCTCAACAGCCTGACGGTACAGCCGACCGGCCCGGTACGACGAACGCACGAGCGGGCCCGACAGCACGCCGGAGAAGCCGATCTGGTCGGCCTCGTCCTTGAGCTCGACGAACTCCTCGGGCTTGACCCACCGCTCGACGGGGTGGTGCCGCGGCGAGGGCCGGAGGTACTGGGTGATCGTGACGAGCTCGCAGCCGGCGGAGTGCAGGTCGCGCAGCGCCTGCGAGACCTCCTCGCGGGTCTCGCCCATGCCGAGGATCAGGTTGGACTTGGTGACCAGCCCGAAGTCACGGGCCTGGGTCAGCACGTCGAGCGAGCGCTCGTAGCGGAACGCCGGGCGGATCCGCTTGAAGAGCCGCGGCACGGTCTCGACGTTGTGGGCGAGCACCTCGGGGCGCGACTCGAACACCTCGCGCAGCAGGTCCGGCTTGCCGTTGAAGTCGGGGATGAGGTTCTCGACGCCGGTGTCGGGGTTGAGCTCGTGGATGGCGCGCACCGTCTCGGCGTACAGCCAGGCGCCGCCGTCCTCGAGGTCGTCGCGCGCGACGCCGGTGATCGTGGCGTAGCGCAGGCCCATCGTCTGCACCGACTCGGCGACCCGACGCGGCTCGTCGCGGTCGAGCGCCTGCGGCTTGCCGGTGTCGATCTGGCAGAAGTCGCAGCGCCGCGTGCACTGGTCGCCGCCGATGAGGAAGGTCGCCTCGCGGTCCTCCCAACACTCGAAGATGTTGGGACAGCCGGCCTCCTGGCACACCGTATGGAGTCCCTCGGACTTCACCAGGTTCTGGAGGTGCTTGTACTCGGGGCCCATCTTGGCCCGGGTCTTGATCCACTCCGGCTTGCGCTCGATCGGGGTCTCCGCGTTGCGCACCTCGAGCCGGAGCAGCTTGCGTCCTTCTGGGGCAACCTGCGTCACGTCGGCCAACTGTACGCCGGGGGCCCAGACCGCGCCGGTCGTGGTCAGGGGACGTCGCGGCGGCGGAACGAGACCAGGGAGGCCCCGGCGGTGAGCACGAGCGCGGTGCCGTAGTACCCGGTCCCGTCCCACACCGACAGCTCGCGCTCGCCCCTGCACTCGGTGTCGTCGGCCCGGATGGGCCTGCCCTCGCACGAGGGCGGTGGCTGCACCCAGTACGTCGTGCCGTTCTTCACGATCGCCGAGACGTTCTTCTGCGGTTGCCAGTGCTCGCTGAGCCCGAGCACGGCGACGATCACGCCTCCGGCCACCGACACCGCGAACAGCACCCCGATCGTGCCGACGGTGCTGCGCAGCAGCATCGTCAGGGCGTAGCCGCCGAGCGCGGCCGCGGCGGCGAAGGCGGCGCCGCGCAACCCGAAGGCCAGTGAGTCGGTCAGTGCGCCGTCGCGGATCGGCAGGTCGCGGGCCCGCATCACCGCCCACATCGCCAGCCAGTACGCCGCGCTCACCACGGTGGCCGTCACCAGGGCGACGACCGTGACCGCGAGCGCCTTGGCGGTCCACACGCGGCGCCGGCGCGGCTCGAAGAGCAGCTGGTTGCTCATCGACCCGCTGTTCCAGTCGTGCCCGGCGAAGGTGGTGCCGGCCAGCAGCAGCAGCGCGGTGAGGACCGCGACCACCGCCATGCCCGAGCCGCCGTTGCGCTGCTGGGCGAGGCTGAGTGGCTCGCGCCCGGTGTACCAGCCCACGATCAGGTCGGTGCAGCGCTGTTCGGAGACGCCCTTCGGCATCCCGTACTGGCGCGGCCGCTCCGTGCAACGGTCGATCTCGCCGGCGTGCTCGCGCGCGACCTGGGCGATCTCGTCGTCGGAGACCGGGCGGGTCGACCACGCCTGGGCGGCGCCGATGAACGCCGGGATCGCCACGGCGAGCAGCACCAGGAGGATCACGGCCCGGCGCCACCGCAACCGGGTCAGCTCGACGCGCAGCAGCCGTGGGCTCATCGGTCGCCTCCCAGCTCGGTCCCGGCGGTGAGCTCGAGGAACGCCGCCTCGAGGTCGCGCCGCACGGGCGTGAGCTCGTCGAGCCAGATGCCGGCCGCGCCCAACGTCTCGGTGACGGCGGCCGGTCGGTCGGTGTCGACGACCAGGCCGTCACCGTCGCGGACCGTGAAGCCGGCCGCCGTGAGCACGCGGGCCGCCGCCTCGGCGTTCGGCACGCCGACGCGGTACGCCGTGCTCGCGCCGACCAGGTCCTCGACCTTGCCCGACGCGAGCAGCCGCCCCTGACCGATGATCGTGGCGGAGGTGCAGACCTGCTGGACCTCCGCGAGGATGTGCGAGCTGAGCAGCACCGTCACGCCCGACTCGCCGAGCCCGCGGATGGTGTCGCGGATCTCGCGGATGCCGGCCGGGTCGAGCCCGTTGGTGGGCTCGTCGAGGATGAGCAGGTCGGGCTCCTTGAGCAGCGTGGCGGCGATCGCGAGCCGCTGCTTCATGCCGAGCGAGTAGGACTTGTAGCGGTCGCGGTCGCGCCCGGTGAGCCCGACGGTGTCGACCGCGGCGGCCACACGCTCCGAGGGCACCCCGATCGAGCGGGCCAGCAGCGTGAGGTTCTGGTGTCCGGAGAAGTTCGGCGAGAACTTGGGGCTCTCGACCACCGCTCCGACCCGGTCGACCACGTGCGGCAGCCGCCGAGGCACCTCCTCGCCGAAGAGCCGCATCCGGCCGGCCGTCGCGCGGGACAGGCCCAGGAGCATCCGGATCGTCGTGGTCTTGCCCGACCCGTTGGGGCCCAGGAAGCCGTGGACGCCTCCGCGAGGGACCGCCAGGTCGAGGTCGTCGACCGCGACCCGCAGACCCCGTCTGGTCCGGTACTCCTTGCGCAGGCCAGAGGCCTCGATCACCAGCTCGCTCATGCGACCCCCGAGTCGTCGTCCCCACTGTCGTGGTGTCCGACGATCCAAACAGGGTTCGGGTGGCGCCGCACCGGGACGCGCCGGGCGTCGCCCTACGGCGTGAGGATCTCGATGCGCGGGTGCCGACCCGGCTCGGGGCGCGGGTCGTAGTCGGGCGTGGGGTCGTACGGCGCCCACGCGAGGTAGTCGTTCAGGTGGCGCTGCACCAGCGGCGTGGCCTCGGCGACCGTGACGTCGCGGCCGAGCTCGCGGCTCAGCGACGTCACGCCGGCGTCGGCGATGCCGCAGGGGACGAAGCGGTCGTACCACCCGAGGTCGACGTCGCAGTTGAGGGCGAAGCCGTGCATGGTGACACCACGGCTGACGCGGATGCCGATGGCTGCGATCTTGCGCTCCGGCCCGCGGTCGTCGGCCCGCAGCCAGACGCCGCTGCGGCCCGGCACGCGGGCGGTGGTGACCCCGAGGTCGGTACAGACGTGGATGAGGGCCTCCTCGACCCGGCGCACGTAGTCGACGACCTTGACGTGGTCGGGCAGCGTGACGATCGGGTAGCCGACGAGCTGGCCGGGGCCGTGGAAGGTGATCTTGCCGCCTCGGTCGACGTCGATGACCGCCGCGCCGCCGGGGTCGAGCGGCCGCTCGTGCGGCTCGGTGCGCTTGCCGGCGGTGAAGACGGGCGGGTGCTCGAGCAGCAGGACCGTGTCCGGCTGCTCGCCGTCGGCGACCCGAGCGTGGACCTCGCGCTGCAGGTCCCAGGCCTGGACGTAGTCGACGAGCCCGGCGTCTTCGAACATCACGCGCTCGAGCCTACTGCGGATCGTTCAGCGGGCTCCGAGAGCGGCCCCCAGGAACGCCAGCTGGTCGGGCAGCATCCGCCGCCAGTACGCCGGGTCGTGGGCGCCCGGCTCGAACGTGCTCGTGACGCCGGCGTCGTCGGGGAAGCCGGCCACGTAGTCCTCGACGTCGCGGTAGAACGGGTCGCCGGTGCCGCAGTCGACCCGGACGGCGATCCCGGCGAGGTCCTCCTGGTGGCCGACGACCGTGAACCGCTCGTACTCCTCCTCGTCAGCGAACCCCGACCGCGAGGCGTCGCCCGGGTGGCTCCAGATGGCGGGGCTGGACGCCACGACACCGGCGACCCGGTCGGGGCCGAGCAACCCGGCGAGACGGAGCGCGCCGTACCCGCCCATCGACCAGCCGATCAGCCCGATCCGGTCGCTCGGTGCCGCTCGCAGTCCCTGCTCGGCGAGCAGCGGCAGCAGCTCGTCGACGACCATCGCGCCCGCGTCCTCGCCGTCAGGGCGCGGGTGCCAGTACGACGTCCCGCCGTCGGCCGCGGCGATCGCGAACGGCGCCACCCCGTCGGCGACCGCGGCCGCGAGGTAGCGGGGGAGTCCCATCGACGGCCCCACCAGCGTGCCGGCGTCCTGGCCGAGCCCGTGGAGCGCCACCACGACCGGCAGCGCGCCTCGGGTGCCGGGCGGCCGCATCAGGCACCAGCTCGTCTCGGCTCCGAGCCGGTGCTCGGACACGAACGTGTGCGTCTCGACCGGGCCCGGCTCGACATCGGGGACCACGCCGGCCGCGCCGTTGAGCCCCAGGTGGGCCTGCAACCAGGGGCGGCCGGGCAGGACGCCCTGCTCGACGCCGATGCCGGCGCCGGCGACGGCGGCGACCGCGACGCCCGCCCCGCCGAGCAGCACCCCGCGACGGCTCAGCACGACGTCAGTCTCCCAGCCCGCCGCCCCGACCCTGTGGAGAGAGCCCCGGCACGGCGCGCCACCAGGGTAGGAGTGGGGGGTGCCGTTCCTGGTCCTCCTGCTTGCGACTCTCCTGGCGCCGGTCCCCAACCCGGCGTCCGCGGTGCTGCACGCGTGGGACGTGGACCGCTCGGCGGCCTGGGCGGCGGGCGACCCGGCGGCGCTCGCCCGGCTCTACACGCCCCGGAGCCCGGCCGGCGCGGCCGACGTGGCGATGCTGCGAGCCTGGCAGGCGCGCGGGCTGCGCGTCGTCGACCTGCGGATGCAGCTGCTCGCGGTCGAGACGCGTCGCCGTACGCCGGACCGGCTCGTGGTCGTCGTCAGCGACCGGCTCGCCTCGGGAGTCGCGGTCGGCGGGGGCGTGCGGCAACCGCTGCCGCGGGACGCGGTCTCGACCCGCCGGCTGGTGCTGGTCCGGGTTGCGGGGGAGTGGCGCGTGGCTCAGGCCAGCCCGGTGCGCACGACCTCGCCGACCGTGCGGTCGCGGAACCGGTAGCCCGCGTCCTCGAGGGCCGCCGGGCGCAGGTTGAGCGACCCCAGCGCCTCGGGAGCCAGCGAGCCGGCGCCGAGCTCGATCGCGAACCGCGGCGCCACGAGGAACGCCTTGCGATGCACGGCCCGGGCCAGCGCCTGGGTGAACTCGGCGTTGGTGGGGGTCTCGGGGCAGCAGATGTTGAAGGGTCCGCTGGCGCTCTCGTGCTCGACCAGGAACGCGGTCGCGCCCACCCAGTCGCGCAACGACACCATCGCCATCCGCTGGCGGCCGTCACCGAGCCGGGCGCCGAGGCCCAGCCGGGTCAGCAGGGCCAGCTGCTTGAGCGGCGCGCCACGGCGATCCATCACCGGGGCGGTGCGCAGGAAGGCCAACCGGGCGCTGGCGTCAGCCGCGGGCAGCGCGGCGTCCTGCCACTCGCGGGTGACCCGGGTGAGCATGCTGTCGCCGGTGCTCTCGGTCTCCTCGGTGACGACCTGCTCCCCGTGGTCGCCGTACCACGCGATGGCGTTGCCCGCGATGTACGCCGGGCGACGCTCGCTCTCGGCGATCGCCCGGGCCAGCAGGCGGGTCGTGGTCACCCGGCTCTCGCGCAGCTCGCGTGCCCAGCGCTTCGAGTGCGGGTTGCCGACCGTGGGCGCGCCGGCGAGGTTGACGACCATGTCGGCTCGCTCGATCACCGCGCGGTCGTAGACGCCGGCGTAGGGATCCCACGTCGACTCGTGCGACGAGTGGGCCGGGCGGCGGACCAGCGCGACCACCGTGTGGTCGCGCGCCCGGAGCTCGTCGGACAGGTGGCTGCCCAGGAACCCCGAGGCCCCCGCGATCACGACGTTGAGTGCCATGCCCTCAGCCTGTCACGTCGCCGAAATGCCGAGTCGGCGCAGTCTGGGCTCAGACGGCGCCGACTCGGCGTGGACGCTCAGACTTCGAACTGCCCGGACTCCAGGCGCTGCTTGACGTCGGTGAGGAACCGGCCCGCGTCGGCACCGTCGACCAGCTGGTGGTCGTAGGTCAGGG
This sequence comes from Nocardioides sp., assembly GCF_024509035.1. GTDB lineage: Bacteria > Actinomycetota > Actinomycetes > Propionibacteriales > Nocardioidaceae > Nocardioides. The sequence goes on from NZ_JANINT010000194.1 coordinate 27,139, forward strand.
CCAGGTAGACCATGTACCGCACCGCGATCGTCTCGCCGAGGTTCGGGTCGTCGATCACGACCGGACGCTTCACCACGGCACCGGGGCCCAGGATCGCGACCTGCGGCTTGTTCACGATCGGGGTGTCCCACAGGGCCCCGACGCTGCCGAGGTTGGTGATCGTGAACGTGCCGCCGGACAGCTCGTCGGGGCCGATCTTGTTGGTGCGCGTGCGCTCGGCGACGTCGCCGATCTTCTTCGCCAGGCCGGCGATCGACAGGTCGCCGGCGTCCTTGATCACCGGGGTGATCAGGCCCTTCTCGGTGTCCACGGCGATCGCGAGGTTCTCGCGGTCGTAGTAGGTCACCTCGCCGGCCTCGGTGTCGATCGTCGCGTTGAGCGCCGGGTGGGTCTTCAGCGCGTCGATCGCCGCCTTGGCGAAGAACGGCAGGTAGGTGAGCTTCACGCCCTCGCGGGCGAGGAAGTCGGCCTTCACGCTGTCGCGCAGCCGCGCGATGTTGGTGACGTCGACCTCGACGACCTGGGTGAGCTGGGCCGAGGTCTGCAGGGACTCCACCATCCGGCTGGCGATGATCTTGCGCAGCCGCGACATCTTCACCGTGGTCCCGCGCAGCGGCGACGGCGTGCCCGACGGCGCGCCGGCCGACGCGCCGGCCGGGGCCGCAGCGGGTGCTGCGGGAGCCTCGGCGGGGGCCTGCCGGGCCTGCGCGAGCTCCTTCTCGTGGGCGGCGTCGAGGACGTCCTGCTTGCGGATCCGGCCACCGACTCCGGTGCCCGTGATGCTGCCGAGGTCGACACCGTGCTGGGCGGCCATCTTGCGCACCAGCGGCGTGACGTAGCCGGGGCCGTCACCGGCCGGCTCGGAGGCGGGCTGGGGCGCTTCGGCGGCCGGACGCACCGGCTCGGCCTGCGGGGCGGACGCCGGCGGCGGGGTCTGCTCCTGCTGGGCGGGGGCGGCCTCCGGCTCCGGCTCCGGCGCGGGCTCGGGCTCGGGCTCCGGCTCGGGCTCGGGCTCCGGCTCCGGCTC
>NZ_JANINT010000195.1 GCF_024509035.1 Nocardioides sp.
GAGTCCGATGCCGCCGGCTACCCCGAGCTGGACGTGCGCACGATCCCGCACGCGATCCGGCACGCCACGGTCTTCGGTGCCGTCGACGGCGTCCGGCCCGGCAGCGGCATGGTGCTGGTCGCTCCCCACGACCCGCTGCCGCTGCTCGCCCAGCTCGAGAGCCGCGACCCCGGCGTCCTCAGCGTCGAGTACCTCGAGCGAGGTCCGGAGGCCTGGAAGCTCCAGATCGTCCGCGCCCCGCGCTGACCTCACGTCGACCCGCCCGAAAGTTTCGGGCGGGTCAACGGGGAGCGGGCCGGCGGACGGTGCGGTCCACGTGCACGAGCATCGCGACGAAGACCGTGACCGCGGCCGCGAACGCGACCCACAGCTCGATGCTGGCGATCCGGTGCACCAGCGGCAGGTCGTCGGCGCGGCCCAGGTAGATCCCCGCCGCGGCGTACATGCCGAGCGGGAAGATCATGCTCCAGAGGGTCGGGTCGTAGCGCAGCGGGATCTTGCGGACCACGTGGCGCCACCACCCGGCGGCCACCAGCGGCGGGATCAGCCAGGTGGCGAACGCCCAGAACACGACGGCCAGGCCGGCGACCAGCCCGCGCGTCGCGTCCACCATCGGCGCGTCGGCCATCTCCACGATCCGGGCACCGGCGAGCACCGTGATCGCCAGCGCCCCCATCGACACCCAGTACGGCGGGTTGAGGTCCTCGGGCCCGAACTCGTAGAGCATCAGCCGCAGCGCGACGATCACGCCGGTGGCGGCGTAGAGGAACACGCCGACCGACCAGGCGACGACCGCGATCAGCGCGAGAGCGTTGCGCCCGTCGCCTGCGCGCGGCTCGAGGGTGGCCGCCGCGGTCGCCACCGACTGGCTGGCGACCGTCCAGATGAACCACGTCCCGTTGGCGGTGGCGACCACCGGCCGCGGCTGCGGGCCGAGCACCGCCGTCCACGGCACGACGTACCCCAGCACCAGCCAGGCGCTGCCCGCCAGCGCGAACAGCACCGCGGTGGCGGTGTAGTGGCCGTCCAGCCCGAGCCGGACGCCGAGCACGTTGGTGCCGGCGACGAACGTGAAGAACCCGAAGCCGCGCCGCGGGTCGAGGAAGTCCTCGGTGGTGGCTGCCCGATAGGCGACGAACCGCCACGCCGTGAGCGAGAGCAGCAGCACGAACGCCGCCGCGCACACCACCAGCAGCAGCGTCGAGAGCACGTGGTGGCCCTGGAGCTCCATGCCGACCGAGAGGATGCCGCTGGCCATGACCAGCGCGAAGTAACCGGGTGCGAGACCCTCGACGCCGGTGCGGACACGGTCGGCGAGGGTGGGCGCGTGCGTGACGGACACCTCGGCAGGGTACGGCGCGACCGACCGGCCGGACAGATGTGTGAGGGTGGAGACGTGACGAGCCGACGGGACCGCTTCGAAGAGGTCGCGCCGGGGCTGATCGAGCCGCTGCGGCGGTTCCTGGCCCGCCGCACCGACCCCGCCACCGCGGAGGACGTGCTCGCCGAGACCCTGCTGGTGTGCTGGCGACGAGCCGAGGACCTCCCCGAGGAGCCGCTGCCGTGGGCGTACGCCGTGGCGCGCAACTGCCTGCGCAACGCCGAACGGGCCACGCGGCGCCAGGAGCGGGTCGCCGCCAGGATCATGGCCGTCGACCCGCCCGTGGAGACCGCCACCGGCGCGGACGACGGGGACGCGGACGCGGTCCGCGACGCGCTCGGACGGATGCGGCCCGACGACGCCGAGCTGCTCCGGCTGTGGGCGTGGGAGCAGCTGGAGCCGGCCGAGATCGCCACGGTCCTCGGCATCACCGCCAACGCGGCGAGCGTCCGCCTGCACCGGGCCCGCGGCAAGCTCGCCGACCAGCTCGGTAAGACCGGGGCCGGTGCCGGACATGAGGAGTCGAGAGAGAGGAGACGGCCGTGACCGACCAGCCCAGGGACCAGCACAGCGACGAGCTGCGTCACCGCCTGCGGGCGGCCGACCCGGCCTCCTCCTTGCCGCCGGCCGACCCCGAGGGGGTGGCCCGACTCCTGGAGGACGTCATGAGCACCGAGCTCACCACCGAGAACCGTGCCACCGGGACCCGGCAGCGCGGCCCGCTCACCTGGCTCGTGGCGGCGGCCGCCGTGCTGATCATCGCCGGCGTCGGCATCTTCGCGGTCGTCGGGCACGACGACGACCCGGCCGCCCCGCCGACGGCCGCCCGCAACCAGACCGTCACCACCTTGAACGCCCCCAGCGAGGCGGCGTACGCCGCCAAGTGCATGGTGCCCAATGCCGAGGTGATCGCCCAGCAGTCCGTGGCCTTCGAAGGCACGGTGACCACCGTTGACGAGGGGACCGTCACGCTGGCCGTCGACCACTGGTACGCCGGCGACGCCACCGACCTCGTCCGTGTCCAGGCGCCCGCGGAGGACCTGCGCGCGCTCATCGGCGCGGTCGACTTCGAGCCGGGCGGGCGCTACCTGGTCTCGGCGACCGACGGCCGGGTCACCGTGTGCGGGTTCAGCGCGGCGTACTCGCCCGAGCTCGCCGCGCTCTACGAGCAGGCGTTCTCGAACTGATCCCTGTCATCCTGGGCGGATGCACGGACTGCTGCTCGCCGCCGGTGCGGGCACCCGGATGGGGATGCCCAAGGCGCTGGTCCGTGCCCCCGACGGGGAGTCGTGGCTGGTGCGCGGCGCCCGTGCCCTCGCCGCGGGCGGCTGCTCGCAGGTGACCGTGGTGCTCGGGGCCTCAGCCGAGGAGGCGATCCCACTGCTCGAGGGCACCGGCGCGACCGCGGTGGTCGCCGCCGACTGGGCCGAGGGCATGTCGGCGTCGCTGCGCGCCGGGCTGACGGCCGCCGCCGCGACCGACGCCGAGGCGGTGGTCGTGACGCTTGTCGACCTCCCCGACGTGGGCGCCGAGGTCGTCCGCCGACTGCTCGACCCGGCACCGGGCCGGGCGACGCTGCGGCGGGCGACGTACGCCGGCCGGGCCGGCCACCCGGTCGTGCTCGGACGCGACCACTGGGCGGGCGTCGTGGGCCTCGCGGCCGGTGACACGGGCGCGCGCGACTACCTCGCCGGCCGCGACGTCGAGCTCGTGGAGTGCGGCGACCTCGCCTCCGGGGTCGACGTCGACCGACCGCGAGCGGCCGACTGACCAACCCCGGACCAACACCCGCCCCCGTAGCCTTGGTCCATGGAGCTCGCGTCCCCCGCTGATGTCGCCGCCCGGCTGGGCGCGACCGGCTACCTGAGCGACGACGCGCTCGCCACGGTCACCTACCTCGCGCTGCGGATGCAGCGTCCGCTGCTGCTCGAGGGCGAGCCGGGCACCGGCAAGACCGCGCTGGCCGAGGCGATCGCCGAGAGCCTGGGGCTGCCGCTGGTGCGGCTGCAGTGCTACGAGGGCATCGATGCGACGCAGGCGCTCTACGACTGGGACTTCCCGCGCCAGATCCTGCACCTGCGCGCGCTCGAGGCGGCCGGGGCGCGCGCCGACGTCGAGGAGGCCGAGAAGAGCCTCTACGACGCCCGCTTCCTGCTCGCGCGGCCGGTGCTGCGGGCACTCCAGGAGAGCCCCGCGGTGCTGCTGGTCGACGAGGTCGACCGGGCCGACGACGAGTTCGAGGCGTTCCTGCTCGAGGTGCTCTCGACCTATCAGGTCTCGATCCCCGAGCTCGGCACCGTCCGCGCGGCGACCCCGCCGTTCGTCGTGCTGACCTCCAACCGCACCCGCGAGCTGCACGACGCGCTCAAGCGGCGCTGCCTCTACCACTGGATCGACCACCCGGGTCTCGAGCGCGAGGTCGAGATCCTGCGCTCGCGAGCGCCCGAGGTGTCCGAGACGCTGCGCCGCCAGGTCGTCGGGCTCGTCCAGCAGCTGCGCGCCCGCGACGACCTGCAGAAGCCACCTGGAGTCGCCGAGACGCTCGACTGGGCCCGCGCGCTGCACCACCTCGGCAACGCCGAGATCGACCTGGCCGCGGCGTCGGCGACGCTGGGCGCGCTGGTGAAGTAC
>NZ_JANINT010000196.1:0-461 GCF_024509035.1 Nocardioides sp.
ACCTTCGGCCCACCCGAGGACGACCCGGAGGAGCGCCGCTACCTCGCCGAGGCGGTCGCCGGGCTCCACGAGACGTATCCGGACGTGCACGTGCAGACGGTCGTCGGGCGGGGCGACCCGGCCGCCGGGATCCTCGACGCCGGGCGGCGGATGAACCTGATCGTGCTCGGCGCCCACGAGGGCCGGTCGCTGGCGGACCTGCTGCTGGGCTCGGTCGTCTCGCCGGTCGTCGAGCAGGCGGACTGCCCGGTGGCCGTCGTGCCGCCGGTGGGCGGCTGAGCCGAGCGCACCTGGCGGCCGAAACCCTCAGCCGGCCGCCCGCTCCATGCCGGCCTCGTAGCTGCCGTACCGCGCCGCGCCGTTGAGCGCCGCGCGCTCGAGCAGCACCGCCTGCGCGGCCGCGACGTTCGCCTCGTCGCCCCGCCACGTCCGCAGCACCGGCGCCTGCAGGGCACGGCCGT
>NZ_JANINT010000196.1:471-1055 GCF_024509035.1 Nocardioides sp.
AGCTCCCAGGGCTGGGGCGCGTGCCGGTTGAGCGCGTCCAGGCGCGCGGTGGCCTCCTCGTCGGTCTGCCCGCCGGAGAGGAAGACGATGCCCGGGACCGCCGCGGGGACGGCGTTCCTCAGCACCTCGAGCGTGCGGACCGCGATCGCCTCGTCGGTGACCGGCTCGGTGGAGTCGGTGCCGGGCAGCACCATGTTCGGCTTGAGCAGCGTCCCCTCGAGCCGGACCCGGTGCCGGGCGAGCTGGTCGTAGACGGCGCGCAGCACGGTCGTCGTCACCTGCGCGCAGCGGTCGAGCGAGTGCGGCCCGTCCATGAGAACCTCCGGCTCCACGACCGGTGTGAGCCCGGCCTCCTGCGCCAGCGCGGCGTACCGCGCCAGCCCGTGGGCGTTGGCCTGGATGCAGGTCGCCGACGGGCGGCCGCGGCCGATCCGGATCACGGCCCGCCACTTCGCGAACCGGGCGCCGAGCTGGGCGTACTCGGCGAACCGCTCACGCAGCCCGTCGAGACCCTGGGTCACGACCTCGTCGGGGAACCCGGCGAGCGGGGTCGTGCCCGCGTCGACCTTGATCCCGGGGAGGAT
>NZ_JANINT010000196.1:1180-2200 GCF_024509035.1 Nocardioides sp.
CGCGTGGGCGGTGCGAACGATCGAGGGTGCCATCACTCCTCCTGGGGTCGGGCTAGGTGCGGTCGACCACCAGCACGGGGCACGCGGCGTGGCGCAGCACGGCGCGGGTGACCGGACCGAGATGGGTCCCGTGGGGACCGTGGTCGGGACGGCGGCTGAGCACGACCACCGCCGACCGGCGGGTGGCGTCGACCAGCGCGTCGACGGGGCGGACCCAGCGCACGACGCGGGTCACGGTGGTGCCGAGGTCGCCCATCTTCTCCAGGGCCTGCTGCAGCTCCACGTCGGCCTCGGCCGTCCACTGCTCGCGCGTGTGGTTGACGAAGAACGTGTCCTGGTACGGCTCGGCGAGCCACATCGCGTACAGGACCCGCAGCTCACGGCCGCTGGCGACGGCGTACGCCGCTGCGGTCTCGACCTGGCCCGCGGCCTCGATCGGGTGGTCGACGCCGACGGTGACCGGCAGCGGGCCCGCCGCCGGTGCCCAGCCGTGTGGCACCACGACGACCGGCGCCTTCGCGTGCGCGGCGACCCGGGTCGACACCGACATCGTCAGGAGCCGGTCGACCACGTCGGGGTCGCGCCGCTCGAGGACGACCAGGTCCCGCCCGGCGGCGCGGTCGGCGATGGTCGCGGGCACCGGCCCGGACAGGATCTCGGTACGCAGCGGGACCGCCCCGTCCACGCGGGTGCGCATCCGCTCCGCGGCGTCGGTCAGCACCGTGCGGCCGACCCGGAGCAGCGCCGTGTCCAGCGCCTGCACCTGGTCGGTCCTGCTCGGTACGACGACCAGCGAGTGCACGACGTGCACCAGCTCGACGCCGGTGCCGCGCTGCAGTGCCTCGGCCGCCGCGAAGTCCAGCGTGCCGTCCCGGACCCCGTCCGGTCCGACCGCGACGAGGACTCGGAACTCGTTGTCGCTCATGGCTGCCCCCTACTTCCTGATCTGTCCGCCGGCCTCGAGGACGAGGTCCGGCAGCTCCGGCACCACCGAGGGCGGCACGACCATGACCGGGCACT
>NZ_JANINT010000196.1:2210-3988 GCF_024509035.1 Nocardioides sp.
GGCGGCCACCGGGACGCCGTGCGCACGGCGTACGACGAGGACCAGGTCGGCCTCGCGCGAGGCCTCGACGAGCGCGTGGGCGGCGTGGTCGTGGACGACCCGGACCTCGACCTCGACCTCGGGGAACGCCGCGCGCCAGTCGTGCAGCAGCAGCTCCATCTCGGCGACGCCCTCGCGCTCGCACTGCTCGAGCGCGATCCGCGACTCGATGATGTCGTCGTAGGCGCTGGGCAGCTTCCAGGCGTGCACCACGACGACCCTCGCGGACCGCGCGTCGGCGATCGCGAACGCGTGGCCGAGCAGCTCGTCGGCGTGGGCGCCGGACTTGACGCCGACCACGACCGCGTGGCGCTCGGGCGCGTCCGGGGCGTCGTGCCAGCTCGCCGGCACCTCCACCACGGGCACCGGCGCCCGCGCCGCGGTGCGGGTGGCCGTGTCGCCGTCGACGAGCCGGTACAGGACCGGGCGGTCGTCGCGGCCGACGACCAGCATGCCGGCGTTCTCGGCGGCCTTGATCAGCTCCGTGCTGCGGCTGCCGTGGTGCAGCCACCGGCATGAACGGCGAGATGGGGACGTAGTCGGGCACGACGTGGACCAGCTTCAGCGTGCTGCCGGCCCGTCGCGACTCCTCGACCGCGTAGCGCAGCGCACCGCGGTTCGCCGCGGTGCCGTCGACGCCGACGACCACCGGGCTGGTGATGACGTTCATGGTCTCCTCCTCTGCCCGTGACGGCGCAGTTCCGTCACCTCCATGCTCAGCCGGCCGCCGGGTCGGCTGTAGGGACCAAGGACCCGGCCCGAGGGGGCGCAAGGCGGTAGGACGGGGGTGGGTGCGGCGGCAGGCTGGAGGTGACCAGAGGAGGTCCCGGCGATGAGCGACACTCCGGCCGATCGGCCGCGCGCACTGGTGGTCTACGAGTCCATGTTCGGCTGCACCGAGAGCGTGACCCGGGCGGTGGTGGAGGGACTCGAGCAGGGCGGCGTCGATGTCGTCGTGGCGGAGGTCCGGGACGCCGGCCGCGCCGGCGAGGAGGAGTACGACCTGCTCGTCGCCGGCGCGCCCACGCACGCCTTCTCGCTGAGCCGCCCGGGCACCCGCCAGGACGCGGTGCGCCAGGGCGCCCGCCCGGACCGCGCCGAGACGGGGCTGCGCGAGTGGATCACCGCCCTCGGCCCGGACGAGGGCCGGCACCGGCCGGCCGCGGCGTTCGACACCCGGGTGACCAAGGTGCGGCACCTGCCCAAGGCCGCCTCGACCCGGGCCGCCCGGCCTCGGCGTGTCGCGCGGGTTTCACCGGTCAGCCGGTGAAACCCGACCGCCTCAGCCCGCCGGCACCCACCACTCGACGGTGGTCCCCGCGCCGACGGCGGAGGTGACGGTGCAGCGCCCGCCGCGGCGCTCGGCGCGGCGCCGCATGCTGGCCAGGCCGCTCTCCGAGACGTCCGCGGGCAGGCCGGCCCCGTCGTCGACGACCGTCAGGCGCACACCCTCGGTGACGTCGAGCTCGACCGAGCCGGAGCTGGCGTGGGCGTGCCGGGCGGCGTTCGACAGCGCCTCGCTGAGCACGGCGAGCACGTCGGGTGCCACCTCGGGGCCGATCTGGGACCGGACCGGCCCCCGGAAGCTGAGCCGGGGCCGGAACTTCAGCGTGCTCGTCGCCCGGTCGACGAGCTGCGTGACGGCGTACTGGATGTCGGTGTCGTCCTCGACCGAGCCGAGGTCGAAGATCGTCCGGCGGATGTCACGGATCGTGCCGTCCAGCTCGTCGACGGCCTCC
>NZ_JANINT010000197.1 GCF_024509035.1 Nocardioides sp.
GCGGCGCATGCCCCTCGGTCGGGTCGTCGATCGTCCCGGTCGCGGACAGCGCGATGGCGAACACGGCCGAGGCGATCGCGCCGCCGACGGTCTTGGTCGCGTTCGTCATGCCGGTGGCGAAGCCGGTGCGCTCCGGTGGTGCCGCGGCGGCGGCCGTCGCGGGCAGGGCCGCCACCAGTGCACCCGACCCGAGGCCGGCGACGGCCATGTTGACCAGCGCCTGCCACGTCGCGTCGTGGAAGGGCAGCCACAGGGCGTAGCCGGCGGCGACGAGCAGCGAGGAGAACACCAGCGCCCCCCGGGCCCCCAGCGAGCGGGTGGTGAGCGGCAGCGTGAACGCCCCGATCGCCAGGAAGATCACGTACAGCCCGATCAGGGTCGACACGAACCCCGCTCCCGCGCCGAGGCCGTAGCCCGCGACCTCGGGGTCGGTGCGCGCGAACGTCGACAGCGGGATCTGCGCACCGAGCACGGACATGCCGAACAGGAACGCGGTGAGCTGCACCGGCCACTGACCGGGCTGGCGCAGCAGGCGGACGTCGATCAGCGGCTCGGTCTGGCGCTGCTCGTAGCGCACGAACGGCGCCAGGGCGGCGACACCGAGCACGACCAGCGCCCACGCCAGCACGCTGCCCACGCCGTCGACGCGCACCACGATGAGGCCGGCCATCACCAGGCCGATCGCAGCCGTGACGAGACCGAGGCCGCCGAGGTCGAGCCCGCCGGTGGCGGTGCCGGGCAGGTCCTCGATGCCCAGCCAGATCACCACGAAGCAGGCGGTCACGGCGACGGCCGGCAGGGCCAGCAGCACGGTCATCGAGGTCGCGCCGACCAGGGCGCCGCTCGTGAGCGCGCCGATGATCACCGCGAGCTCGAGGGCGCCGACCAGCACCGCGGCCGAACGGCGGGTCAGCTGGTTCTGCCGGCCGGTGTCGGCGGTGCGCCGGAAGATGATCGCGACCTCGAGGGGCAGCCACACGACGTACGCGCCTTGCAGCGCGGCACCGACCAGGAAGGTGGAGAACGATGGGGCGAACGCCAGGATCCACGAACCGGCCGCGGTCACCGCCGTCGAGAGCAGCAGCACCTTCTTGTGCCCGACCAGGTCACCGAGCCGCGCCAGCGGCGGCACCACGAGCGCCGAGACGATCAGCTGCGCCGCCTCGAACCAGTTGACGTCCGCGTCGGCGATCGCGAGGTGGTCGGCGATGTCGCTGAAGATCGGCGTGTAGTAGCCCTGCAGGATGCCGCTGGCCAGCTCGACGCAGACCAGGAAGCCGACGATCGCGAACAGCGAGTGCCGTGCGTGGGTGGCGTGGGTCATCCGGGGATCCTCTCGATGAGGCGCTCATACCAGCGCACGCCGTCGACGAGCGCGTCCACCCCGAGGTGCTCGTCGTAGGAGTGGATGGACTCGCGCTGCGCCTTGGTCATCCGGAACGGCGCGAACCGGTACACCCGCTGGCAGATCGCGGTGAAGAACCGCGCGTCGGTGGCGGCCATCATCACGTACGGCGCGGGTACGGCGTCGGGGAACACCTCGGTGATCGTGTCCTCGATGAGCGCGAACGCCTCGTCGTCGTACGGCGAGACCGGGCTGGGCTCGTTGCGCTCGACGATGTCGACCTGCACCTGGTCGTCGTCGATGGTGCGGCGCACGTGCTCGAGCACGCCGGCGACCGTGTCGCCGACCATGATCCGGATGTTGACGCCCGCCTTCGCCGTGCTGGCGATGACGTTGAGCGCCGGGGACCCCGAGAGCGTGGTGATCGCGAACGTCGTGCGGGTCATGGCCGCCGGCTCCGGGCCGGCGGCGATGAGGGCGCGGGTGAGCACGGGGCGCAGGCGGGCGGCGTTGGCGAGCAGCGGTCGCAGGGCGAGGGAGGCGTGCGGGGCCATCCGGCGGAACAGCTCGACGGTCGGGTCGGGCACGCTCGCGACCATCGGCGCGCGGTCGAGGCGGGTGATCGCGCGGGCGATCCGCGCCGTGGGTCCCATCCGGGCCGGCGTCGAGGCGTGGCCGCCGCGACCCTCGACGCGCAGCTCGATCGAGGTGACGCCCTTCTCGGTCACCCCGACGACGCCGATCGGCGCACCGACGCCCGGGAACGCCTCCGCGGCGATCGCGCCGCCCTCGTCGACGACGAACCACGGTCGGACGCCGCGGCGTTCGAGCTCGGCGACCGCGAGCTGGGCCGACGTCCCGGACACCTCCTCGTTGCAGCCGAAGGAGAGCCAGACGTCCTGAGCGGGCACCACACCGCGCTCGAGCAGGGTCTCGACGGCCTCGCAGATGCCGACGACCGCGCCCTTGTCGTCGAGGGTGCCCCTGCCCCAGATCGCGCCGTCGTGGATCTCGGCGCCGAACGGCGGGTGCTGCCAGGGCGCGGCCTCCTCGACGGGGACGACGTCGAGGTGGGCCATCAGCACCACCGGCCGCGCGTCGCTGCGCCCCGGCCAGCGGAACAGCAGCCCGTGGGTGTCGACGCGCGTCAGCTCGAGCCGCTCGTGCAGCACCGGGAACTGCCGGGCGAGCTCGACCAGCAAGGCGTCGAACGGCTCGGGGTCGATCAGCGCCGGATCCCGGTCGGAGACCGTGGGGATGCGGACCAGCGCCTGCAGCTTGCCGACGGCCCGATGAGTCACTCGCGCAGGCTAGGGCAACCGCGGACGTCTCGGATGCGAGACGGACGGACCGGCTCCGGTCGTTGACCCTGGACCCTCACGCCGATGGACTGGCCTGGTGGCCCCACCGTCCCCGATGCACGACGTCCTCGACCGGCTTGCGACGGCGCCGCGCGGGCGAGCCCGCAGCGCCCTGGTCGGCCGGGTCGGGCGGATGGTGGCCGATCGTCACCACGCCGACGGGGTCGAAGTCGTCGGGGATGCCGAACGCCTCGCGCACCGCGGCGTCGCGCTCGGGCGGAACCCCGATGAAGCAGCTCGCGAGGCCCGCATCGGTCGCGGTCTGCAGGATCAGCAGCGCGGCCATCGCGGTGTCCATGTCCCAGAAGGGCTTGGGCCAACGCGCCTCGTCCCGGTCGGTCCAGCCCTTGTCGGGCTCGGCGTAGCGCTGCAGGTACGCCGCCTTGCTCGAGCAGGGCAGGATCACCACCGGGGCGCGCATCATGCCGCTCAGCCACTCGTCGGGGTGGTCGATGTCGTCGGCCGTCGCCTCCCAGAACGCGCGCACGTCCGCCGGGGTGTCGAGCACGAGGAACGCCCAGCCCTGGCTGAAGCCCGCGTTGGGTGCGCGCGTCGCGTTGCGCAGCGCGCGGTCGACGATCGCCGGGTCGACGGGGTCGGTGGCGTAGTTGCGGACCATGCGTCGACGTCGTACGACGTCCTGGAACTCCATGGTGGCCAAGAATATGAGGACTGTTGTGCCTGACGACTTCGAGCGGATGTGGGCCGACCTGGCACCGATCGGGAGGTCGGCCGCGTCCGGCGGCTACTTCCGACAACCCTTCACCACGCCGGAGAACGAGCTGCGGGCCTGGTTCCTCGAGCAGTGCGCGGCCCGGTCGCTGCGGGTCGAGTCGGACGCGTTCGGCAACCTCGTCGGGTGGTGGGACGTCGGCTCGGGACCTGCCGTGCTCACCGGCTCACACCTGGACTCGGTGCTCGACGGCGGTGCGTACGACGGGCCCCTGGGCGTCGTGTCGTCGCTGGCGGCGCTCGACGTGCTGCGCTCGCGTGGTGTGGTGCCGGCGCGACCGATCGGGGTCTCGGTGTTCGTCGAGGAGGAGGGGTCGCGCTTCGGGCTGGCCTGCCTGGGCTCACGGCTGGCGACCGGCACGACCTCGTGGAAGGTCGCGCGCGAGCTGCGCGACCGCGACGGCGTGGCGTTCGGTGATGTCGTCGAGGGGCCGGTCGAGGGTGGGACGTCGTCACTGCTGGCCTCGATCGGGACGTACGTCGAGCTGCACGTCGAGCAGGGCCGCAACCTCGTCGACCGGGGCGCG
>NZ_JANINT010000198.1:0-1094 GCF_024509035.1 Nocardioides sp.
CGGCCGAGGGCATCGAGCCAGGGACCGCGCCGCCGATGTCGTCGTGGTGTCCGAAGGCCTGGACGAACGCCACCACCCGTCGCTCGCCCTCGGGGCCCGCGAACACCGGCACCGTCACGCAGAGGTCGGGGAGGTGGCCGATGCCGCCCTCGGAGAGGTAGACGTCGTTGTGGAAGAAGACGTCGCCCTCGCGCATCTCCTCGATCGGGAAGTCGCGCGCCACCGGGTGCACGAGCGCGGAGTAGGACCGGCCCGTCAGCTTGCGCAGCAGCCGGTCGTGGATGCCGGCGCGGAAGTCGTGGGCGTCGCGGATCATCGGGCTGCGGCTGGTGCGCCCGATCGCGGTCTCGACCTCCATCTCCACGCTGGCCAGCGAGCCCTGGACGATCTCGACGAGCACCGGGTCGGCGCTCGCGCCGGCGTCGGCGGTGAGGTGGCCGAAGGGGAACTGGGTGGGCGCTCGGCGACTCATCGCTCGTCCTCCTGGACGCGGGTGACGATCAGGTTGAGGTACTCGTCGACGCGGACGTCGAAGCCGGGGTGGATCGGCACGGTCGAGCCGAACTCCTCGACGATCACCGGGCCACGCAGGACCGTGCCCGGTGCCAGCGTGCTGCGCTGGTGCAGCGGCGTGTCGACGTGCCCCTCGGCGGCGTCGAAGCACACCTGGCGCCGCCCGTCGGCTGCGGGGGTCTCGACCGGCTCGACCACCGGATGGTGCTTGATGTCCGGCCGCTTGATCGGGCCGATGCCGGAGACCCGGAGGTTGACCCACTCGACCTGCTGGGAGGCGTCGCCGGAGAAGTCGTAGCCGTAGAGCGCCCGGTGCGCGGCGTGGAACGCCTCGGCGACGGCGGCCGGGTCGAGCGCGCCGGCGGCCACCGGGACGCGCACCTCGAAGGCCTGGCCGAAGTAGCGCAGGTCGGCGGTGCGGACGAACTGGTGCTCCCCCGGGTCGAAGCCCTCCTTGGCGAGCGCCTCGGCGGCGCGCGCCGTGAGCTCGTCGTAGATGCCGGTGACCGCGGCCGGGTCGAGGTGGTCCTCGAGCGTGACGTGGGTCTGCACGTAGTCGTTCTTGACGTCGACGGTGAGCA
>NZ_JANINT010000198.1:1104-6924 GCF_024509035.1 Nocardioides sp.
GTCGAGGCCGCGCTTGACGGTGACCTGGCGCAGCGCGTTGGCCTGGTTCCACGCCGAGATCTCCAGGATGCCGGTGGCGCAGGCCTCGGGGCTGAGGCCGAGCTGCGTCGCGAGTGCCTCGATGCCGGCGCGGGCAGCATCGACGTCGAGCGGGATCTCGCCCCCGAGGAGGTGGGGTGGGATGCGGCCGAGGAACACGTGGGCGTCGGTGATCGTGACCTCGGTGCCGCCCTTGCCGTAGCAGATCGGGCCCGGATCGGCGCCCGCCGACTGGGGGCCGACCTTGAGCGTCCCCTCGGGGCTGAGCCAGGCGATCGAGCCGCCGCCGGCACCCACGGTGACCACGTCGATCATCGGGATCTTGGAGGGGAACGCCCCGACCGACCCCTCGGTGGTCAGCGTCGGCTCGCCGTCGATCACCACGCTGACGTCGGTCGACGTACCGCCGCCGTCGGAGGTGAGCACCTTGTCGAAGCCGGCGACCTTGGCGATCAGCGCGGCGCCGAGCGCGCCGGCGGCCGGGCCGCTGAGCACGGTGGTGATCGGTTGGTGCACGACCTCGTCGGCCGAGAGCACGCCGCCGTTGGACTTCATCACGTAGAACGGGATCGTCCGGCTGTCGAGCGCCTCGAGGCGGTTCTTGATGTTCGTGACGTACGCCGAGAGCCGCGGCTTGACGGCCGCGTCGACCAGCGTGGTCATCGCGCGCTCGTACTCGCGGTACTCGCGCAGCACCTCGCTGGAGAGCGACACGACGGCGTCGGGGTGCTCCTCGGCGAGCACGGCGCGCATCCGCTCCTCGTGCACCGGGTTGGCGTAGGCGTGCAGGAAGCACACGCCGAGCGTGGTGATGCCGCGGTCGCGGAACCAGCGGGCCACGGCGCGGGCGCCGTCCGCGTCGAAGGGGCGCACCTCCTCGCCGTTCACGTCGAGCCGGCCCTCGACGCCCCGGACGTGCTCGCGCGAGACGATCCGGTCGGGCTTGACCCAGAAGTAGGAGTTGCCGTAGCCGTCGGGCACCGACTGGCGGGCGATCTCGAGCATCGCCTCGTAGCCGGTGTTCGTGATGAACCCGAGCCGGTCGACCTTGCCCTCGAGCAACTGGTTGGTCGCCACCGTCGTGCCGTGGCTGACCGCGTCGATGTCGGCGCCGCCGGCGCCGAGCAGCCCGAGGACCTTGTCGATGCCGGCGAGGAACCCGTCGGCCGGGTTGCTCGGGGTGGAGGGGGTCTTGGTGGTGACCAGCTCCCCCGACTCCTCGTCGAAGGCGACGACGTCGGTGAACGTCCCGCCGGTGTCGATGCCGATCCGGATGCGGCGACTCATGCGGGTCCTTCCAGGTGGAACGTCGTGGACTGGATCGAGGTCGCCACCAACCTGCCCGACGCGACGACGTACGCCGGCGCCTCGTGGTGGGCGAGAACCTCGCGCAGCGTCGGGTGTCGGTGCACCACGAGGTCAGCGCGGCCGCCCTCCTCGAGGACGTGGCCGGTCACCCCGAGCACGCGCGCGGCGGTGGTCGTGACGGCGTCGTACACGAGGTCGATGCCGGCGGTGTCGACCGCCTCGAGCGCGTGGGCGGCGAGGAACGCGATCTCGGTCATGTTGTGCCGGCCGAAGGGGTAGTACGCATCCTCGATGTCGTCCTGGCCGAGCGCCACGGGCAGCCCCATCGCGGTGAGCTCGCGGACCGGCAGGTGCAGCGGACCCGTGTGCGGGTCGCTGACGAACCCGAGGCCGGCGCGCCGTGCCAGGCCGGCCAGCCGCTCCAGGCTCGGACGGGCGTAGAGGCCCACCGCCCGGGCGTGGTTCGCGACCCCACGACCCTCCAGGCCGTGCTCGATCATCGCGGTCGCGAGCATCTGCGTGGTCCGCAGGCTCGCGTCTCCCGCGTCGTCGACGAGCATCGCGACCCGGCGCCCGTGGGCGGCGGCGATCGCGCACATCCGATCGACGTGCTCACGGGCCTCGGCATCGGTGTGCTCGATCCACGGGATGCCGCCGACGACGTCGGCGCCGAGCTCCACGGCCTCGCGCACGAGGTCCTCGGCTCCGGGGTCGCACAGCAGTCCGTCCTGCGGGAACGCCACGACCTGCAGGTCGACCACCCCGCGGAACTCCTCGCGCAGGCTCAGCAGGGGGATGACGCCCTCCAGCCGCGCCTTGGTGTCGACGTCGGCGAAGGCGAGCACGTGCCGCACGCCGTGCCGCACCGCCTGGAGCACCGCCCGGCGCGCGTTGGGCTCGATCCAGGCGCGGTCGTAGTCGGCCTTCACGGCGCTCGCGAGCTCGATCGAGTGCAGCGCCGAGCCCATGTCGCCGGCGGTGTACGCCGTGAGCGCCGCGTCGCCGATCCGGTCCAGCGTGTGCACCTTGTCCAGGTGCATGTGGCCGTTGACGAAGCTCTCGGTGACCAGCCCGCCGGCCGCGTCGATCTCCGTGTCGCCGCTCAGGCGGTCCTGGCTGACGGCGGTGATCACGGGGCCGTCGACGCCGATGTTCCAGCGCCCGGGTCGGGCGCGCAGCGTTGCGTCCGCAACGACGATCTGGTGGGTGGGCACGGCTCGATTCAACCGGCCGGCGGCGGTGCGGACCACGGCAGAGATTGCCGACGAGGCGGCCGTCCTCCGGCAACTGCTGACAGCAGTGTCAGGCGTCGGGCGCCCTGTCGTTGTAGACCCCGGCCGGCTCCTGCCCGGTCAGGGCCTGGATCGCGGCCATGATCTCGTCGGTGACCTCGCGCCGGGCCTTCCCGGCCGGCACGCCGTCGTACCTCCCGGCGACCTCGATCGGGGCGCCGAAGCGAACCGTGACCGGCACGATCCGCGGCAGGCGGGCGCCGACCGGCTGGAGCCGCTCGGTGCCGGTGAGGCCGACGGGTACGACGGGGGCGCCGGCGCTGAGCGCGAGGTGGGCGACCCCGGTGCGCCCGCGGTAGAGCCGGCCGTCGCGCGAGCGGGTGCCCTCGGGGTAGATGCCGAACGCCTCGCCCCGACCGAGCACCGACATCGCGGTGTCGAGGCTGGCCAGCGCGGCCTTGGTGTCGTCGCGGTCGACCGGGAGCATGCCCATGCCCTCGAACCACGCCTTCTGGGCGCGGCCCTTGAGGCCGCCGCCGGCGAAGTAGTCGGACTTGGCGAGGAACACGACCTTGCGTGGCGCCACGATCGGGATCACCAGCGAGTCGGCGAAGCTGAGGTGGTTGCTGGCCAGGATCACCGGGCCGGTGCGGGGGATGTTCTCGAGGCCGCTCACCGTCGGCCGCCAGATCGCCTGGGCGACCGGTGGGACGACCGTGTGCAGGACGGCGTACATGCTGGGTCTGGGGGGCGCCACGGCACCAGTGTGGCGGTTACCGACTGGTCCGCCGACTCGCGGCCGAAATGGGTGAAGGGCCCTCGGAAGTATGAGTTCCAAGGGCCCTTCGGGTGATCGGTACTGGTGACGCTCCCGATCGGCAGCTCCTCGACTCTGAGTCCCAGCGGCCTCGTCACCCAGCCGCCGCGGTGCCACTCCAGCAAGCTGGTGCGGCTCCGTGTGGACCCTCGTCTCCGAGCTGTCCCGCTCTCCCTTGCGGGAGTGCGTGAGAGAGTTCTATGCCCGCTCACCGGCACGGCGCAAGGGGTTTGCCGAACATTCTCCTGGTTCCACCGATATTGGGTGAGTCATCCACAGAGGCGGCGTGGTTCATCCACAGAAAACGCCCAGATCCCCACAGTTGACCGGGATTCGCTCCTCGCCGAGTCGGCGCAACCGCAGCACCAGGACGGGCCGGGTCGGCGCTACTGCAGACGCCACACCTGCAGACGCGCCGAGTCGGCGGTGCGGGTCGGGACATGGCGAAGGGCCCCTCGCGAGTATGAGTCGCAAGGGGCCCTTCCGGTGACCGGTACCGGTGACGCTCCCGGTCGGCAGCTCGTCGTCGGAGATCCCAGCGACCGCGTCACCCAGCCGCTGCGCCACGGGCCGGCAAGCCGCCCCGCGTCGTTCGGACCCTCGTCTTCGAGCTGTCCCGCTCCCCGTCTCCGGGGTGCGTGAGAGAGTTCTATGCCCCGCGCCGAGCCGCGCGCAAGAGGGTTCGGGAACATTCCGATGGTTCTACCGGAAGACCCTGGTTGCTCCACAGGTTCGGTCCCGGCGTTCCACAGGCAGGGGGCCCGAAACCCACAGGTTTGCCCGCAGCCTGTGGATATCTCCGGCTCCCGGTCCAGACCGTCCTCAGCTCCCGCTGAGCAGGTGCGCCTCGAGGGCCGCGGCAGCCTCGAGCAGGAACCGGTCCCGGCCGTGCGCGGCGACCAGCTGCAGCCCGACCGGGAGCCCGTCGGCGGTGTGGCCGAACGGCACCGAGATCGCGGGGCAGCCGGTGACCGTGATGAGGTACGCCGCCCGCATCCAGTCGAGGTAGGTCTCCATCGGCCGGCCGTTGATCGCGTGGGGGAACTCCTGGTCCGCCGGGAACGGCGGCACCTGGGAGACGGGCATCACCAGCAGGTCGTGACCGCCCTCACCGGCTCCGAAGAACTCCCGCATCCGCTCGGCCAGCGTCGTGCGCTGGGTGTAGGCGCGCGCCACGTCGGCGCCGGTGAGGCCCTCGCCCAGCCGGATGTTGTCGGCCAGCGACTGCTTCAGCTCCCCCGGGTGCTCGGCCAGGAGAGCCCCGAGCTTGGCGTGCAGGTGCCAGGCGCGCAGGGTGCGGAAGGTGTCGTCGGCCTCGTGCAGGTCGGGGTGGGTGCGGCTGACGCTCGCCCCCGCGGCGTCGAACGTGGCAGCGGAGGACCCCACGATCGCGGCGACCTCACGGTCGACCTCGAACGCACCACCGAGGTCCGTCGAGACGGCCAGGCGCAGCCCGGCCAGCGAACCCTCCAGCGGCGCGGCGAAGACCGAGCCGGGGTCGCCCAACGCCTGGGGGGCGCGCGGGTCGGGGCCCGCCATGACCGAGAGCAGCAGGGCGACGTCTCCGACGGTCCGTGCCATCGGACCGCCGACCGAGGTGGTCTCCCACTGGTTGTAGAGCGGCCACTCCGGCACCCGGCCGAGCGAGGGGCGCAGGCCCACGACGCCGCAGAACGACGCCGGGTTGCGCAGCGACCCGCCCATGTCGGAGCCGTCGGCCAGCGGCACCATGCCGGCGGCCAGGGCGCACGCCGCTCCCCCGCTCGACCCGCCCGCGGACCGGCTCGGGTCCACGGGGTTGAGCGTGGTGCCGAAGACCCGGTTGAACGTGTGCGACCCGGCGGCGAACTCCGGGACGTTGGTCTTGCCGATCACGACCACCCCGGCCCGGCGTACCCGCTCGACGATGAGCTCGTCGGCGTCGGGCACGTGCTCGGCGTACAGCGACGAGCCGTAAGTCGTGCGCCACCCCGCGACGGCGTGGGTGTCCTTGAACGCGAACGGCAGGCCGTGCAGCGGACCGACCTCGTCCCCGTGTGCGAGGGCGTCGTCGGCGGCCGCCGCGCCCGCGCGGGCGCGCTCCTCGTCGAGCGAGACGATCGCGTTCAGCTGGGGGTTGCGCGCGGCGATCCGCTCGAGATGGAGGTCGAGCAGCTCGCGCGCCGAGATCTCGCGGCGGCGTACGGCGGCGACCTGCTCGCGCGCGGTCGACTCGACCGAGAGATCGCTCATCGCCGCCCGAACAGCCGGCCCACGACGACGCCCAGCAGCACCAGGCCGGCGCCCACCGCGATGCCCTTGGCGAAGTCGTCGCGCGAGGCGATGCCGGCCTTGGCGGGCGCGGTGAAGACCGCGCCGGCCGAGGCAGGAGCGGCCGGGGCGGCCACCCCGGTGGCAGCGGCCGCCGGCGCCCCGCCCTGCGCG
>NZ_JANINT010000198.1:6934-7702 GCF_024509035.1 Nocardioides sp.
GAAGAACTCCGCGGCCATCCGCTTGGAGACCGAGGTGAGCATCCGCTGGCCGACGCCGCCGACCATGCCGCCCACGACCGCGTCGGCGTCGTAGTCGATGCGGGTCTGGCCGGGCTCGGGCTCGACGAAGTAGACCTGCACGGTCGCATCGATCGTGCCCGGCGCGCCGGAGCCCTGGAGCCGCATCACCAGCGCCTCGTGCTCGACGAGGTCGGACAACGCGCAGCTGCCGGCGTAGGTGCCCTTGATCGCGGCGACGCCGGCGGTGACGGTCATGTCGTAGGTGTGCTCGCCCGTCGCCGCGAGCCGCTCGCAGCCCGGGATCGTCGCGACCAGCACCTGCGGGTCGAGAAGGGCGTCCCAGACTCGGGCGACCGGGAAGGGGATGACGTCGGACCCGGTGATCTTCATCAGGCGTGCTCCTGCTGGTGGGACTGGCCCTGCGATTGACGGAGGGCGAACAGCTCGGACGGCGAGATCGGCATCGCGGTGACGGTGAAGTCCGGCAGCACGACGCGCTCGGCGTCCTCGATCGCGGCGGCGAACACCGCCGCGGAGGGGATGACCCCGGCCTCGCCGGCACCCTTGATGCCGAGCGGGTTGAGCGGGGACGGCGTCTCGAGGTGGTCGATGTCGATGCCGTCGGGCACCTCGGTGACGTAGGGCATCAGGAAGTCCATGAACGAGGCGTTGAGCAGCTGGCCGGACTCGTCGTACGCCATCCGCTCGTAGAGCGCCCCGCCCACGCCCTGGGCGACCCCGCCGTGG
>NZ_JANINT010000198.1:7712-27758 GCF_024509035.1 Nocardioides sp.
CAGGTGGCCGCAGTCGTGGACGACGGCGTACTTGAGGATGCGGATCTCGGCGGTCTCGGGGTCGGTCTCGACGATCACCGCGTGCATGCCCGAGGCGAACGTCGCGCGCTCGGGCGAGTAGAAGTCCTTGCCCTCCAGGCCCGGCTCCTCGTCCTCGGGCACCGGCGGCTTGCCGGGGTCGCCCACCGAGAACTGGGTCGCGGCCTTGGAGGCCTCGTCGAAGGCGTAGCGCAGCGGGTTGGAGAGCACCGACACGGTGCCGAGGTCGATCGAGGAGCCGGGTGAGCCCTTGACCGAGACGACGCCGTCGACGATCTCGAGGTCCTCGGGCGCCGCCTCCAGCGCGTCGGCCGCGATCTTGAGCACCTTCTCCTTGGCGCGCTTGGCCGCGAGGTGGATCGCCGAGCCGCTCATCACCGCCGCACGCGACGCGAAGGTGCCGACGGCGTACGGCATCCGGCGGGTGTCGCCGGTGACGACCTCGACGTCCTCGAACTTCACCCCGAGCTCATCGGCCACGAGCTGCGCGAAGACCGTCGCGTGGCCCTGGCCCTGGGTGGTGAGGCCGGTGGCGACCTTGACCTTGCCGCTGGTCTCGATGTGCACGTGGGCGCCCTCGTAGGGACCGACGCCGGTGCCCTCGACGTAGCAGGCCAGGCCGATGCCGACCCGGCGCCCCTGGGCGGCCATCTCGGCCTGGTACGCCGGGAAGTCGTCCCATCCGACCAGGGCCTTGATCTTCTCCAGCGAGGCCGGGTAGTCGCCGGAGTCGTACTCGAGCTCGCGGCCGTCCTGGAAGATCAGCCCCTGGTCGTAGGGGAACTCGTCGGGCTGGATGAAGTTGGCCGCGCGCACCTCGGCGCGGTCCTTGCCGAGGTAGGAGGCGATCGCGTCCATCGTCCGCTCCATCGCGTAGCAGCCCTGCGGGCGCCCGGCGCCGCGGTAGGGCGTGACCATCACCGTGTTGGTGTAGAGCGACTCGAAGACGACGCGGTAGCTCTGCGGCTTGTAGGGGCCGAGCAGCTGGGTGGAGGTGATGATCGGGACGATGAGGCCGTACGGCGTGTACGCGCCGTGGTCGTGCCAGAACTCGACGTTCAGCCCCAGCAGGCGGCCGTCGTCGTCGAAGCCGACCTCGATGTGCTGGACCTGGCCGCGCTCGTGGGCCGAGGAGATGAAGTGCTCGCGGCGGTCCTCGGTGAACTTCACCGTGCGACCCAGCGCCCGCGCCGCGAGCGGCACCAGCAGCTCCTCGGGCCACGGGTGGTTGATCTTCACGCCGAACCCGCCGCCCACGTCGGGCGTGATCACGTCGACCTGGCCGAGGTCCAGACCGAGCTTCACGGCGACCACCGCACGCACACCCGTGGAGCTCTGTGTGGAGGTCCACACCTGCATCCGGTTGAGGTCGGGGTCCCAGCGGGCGACGGTGCCGCGGCCCTCCAGGGGCGTGCAGGCGCTGCGCTCGACGGTGAGGTCGAGGGTGAGCGTGTGCGGCGCCTTGGCGATCGCCGCGACCGCGTCGCCGACGCTCTGCTCGAGGCGGGCGCCGACGTTGCCGGGCACGTCGTCGTGCACGAGCCGGTCGGCCGCCCGGGCGGCGTCGATGCCGACCACCGGCGGCAGCGGCTCGTAGCGCACACGGATGCGGTCGAGGGCGTCCTCGGCGACGTAGCGGTCGTCGGCGACGACGAGCGCGACGGCCTCGCCGACGTAGTTGACCTCGTCCTTGGCCAGTGCGTACTGGGTGCGGCCGTGGGTGAGCGCGGGGTGCGGGATCAGCAGGGGCAACGGCTCGCTCATCGGGCCGGTGAGGTCCTCGTAGGTCCACACGGCGTGGACACCGTCGAGGTCGAGCACCGCCTCGACGTCGATGTCGAGGATGCGGGCGTGGGCGTGCGGGGATCGCAGCACCGCGGCGTGCAGCAGGTCCCGCTCGACGCCCACGTCGTCGACGTACCGGCCCTGGCCGCGCAGGAACCGCTGGTCCTCGACGCGCTGGACGCCCTGACCCATCAGCTTGGTGGTCACGACGAGAGCTCCGCTGCTCGCTCCACGGCCTTGACGATGTTCTGGTAGCCCGTGCACCGGCACAGGTTGCCGGAGATCATGTCGCGGGCCTCCTCGTGCGTCGGGGCGGGGTTCTCGCGCAGCCCGGCCGTGATCGTGGTGAGGAACCCGGGCGTGCAGAAGCCGCACTGCAGCCCGTGGCACTCGGCGAACGCCTGCTGCACCGGTCCGAGCGAGCCGTCGGGGTTCGTGAGCCCCTCGACCGTGGTGATCTCGTGGTCCACCGCTGAGACCGCGAACATCAGGCACGAGCGCATCGGCTCCCCATCGACCAGGATCGTGCAGGCGCCGCAGACGCCGTGCTCGCAGCCGACGTGGGTGCCGGTCAGCCGCAGGTCGTGGCGCAGCGCGTCGGAGAGCAGCCGGCGGGCGGGCACCCGGATCTCGTGGGTCGCGCCGTTCACCGTCAGGCGTACGTCGTGCAGCTCCTCGCTCATGCGTCCTCCGCCATGTCTCGTGCCGATCGGACCACCCGGGTGGTCAGGACCCGCACCAGCTGGGCGCGGTAGTCGGCGGTCGCGTGGATGTCGTCGGGTGGGTCGAGGTGCGCGAGCGCCGCCTCCCCCAGGTCGTCGTCGGCCACCCCGGAGAGGTCGACGACCGTCGGCACGTCGCCGACGGAGAGGTAGCCGACCCGCACGCTCTCGCCGTCGACGTGCGCTGCCGCGCCGACCAGGGCGTAGTCGCCGTGGCGGCGGGCGATCTCGTCGAACGCGACGCCGGCCCCCGGCGCGAGCGCCGGGAAGTACGCCGAGACCGCGATCTCGTCGTGGGCGAGCGAGGACTGCAACGGGCCGAGGAACAGCTCGCTCGCCGGGATCGTGCGCCGGCCGGCCGGCCCCTCGACCTCGACGGAGCCGCCGAGGAGCCTGAGCACGACCGGCATCTCGGCAGCCGCGTCGGCGTGCACGATCGACCCGACGGTGGTGCCGCGGTTGCGGATGGTGGCGTGCGCGACGTGCTGGAGCGCCATCGAGACCAGCGGCTGGACCCGGCGTACGTCGGGCGAGGCGAGCACGGCGGCGTGCCGGGCGAGTGCTCCCACCCGGACGCCGCCGTGCTCGCCGTACTGCCCGTCGACGGCGTCGTTGGCGTCGATGGTCTCGATGACGTCGAGCCCGGTGATCGCGTTGATGTCGACGAGCGTCGCCGGGGAGGCGAGGCGCATCGACAGCAGCGGGACCAGGCTCTGGCCGCCGGCCAGCACCTTCGCGTCCGGCTCCCCGGCCAGGACCGACACTGCCTCGGCGAGCGTCCCCGGACGGCGGTACGCGAATGGTGCTGGCTTCACGGCTTCCTTACTGGTGCTGGTTCAGTGCTTGTGGTCGTGCGGGGCTGCGTGGTCCTCGGCGTGCACGCCCTCGTGACCCACGGCGATGATCGCGCCGTCGTCGAGGTCCTTGGGTGCGAACACCCGGGCGAGGTGGTAGCCGAGCACGACGACCAGCGTGCCGAGGGCGATGCCCGTGAGGTGGAAGTCGTCGGTGATCTTCAGGTCGGCGTCACCGATCGCGAGGATGATGCCCGCGGCGACCGGCACCAGGTTGATGGGCTTGGAGAAGTCGACGTTGTTCTCCTTCCAGATCTTCGCGCCGAGCAGGCCGATCATGCCGTAGAGCACCAGCGTGATACCGCCGAGCACCGCCGGCGGCGTCGCGTTGACGATCTGGCCGAACTTGGGAATCAGGCCCAACAGGATCGCGACGATGGCCGCGACGAAGTAGGCGGCGGTGGAGTAGACGCGCGTGGCCGCCATGACGCCGATGTTCTCGGCGTACGTCGTGGTCGGCGAGCCACCCACGGCGCTGGCGATCACCGTGCCGACACCGTCGGCCGCGACGGCCCGACCCATGACGGGGTCGAGGTCGCTGCCGGTCATCTCGGCAACAGCCTTCACGTGTCCGATGTTCTCGGCCACCAGCGCGATCACGGCGGGCAGGGCGAGCAGCACGAACGCGATCGAGAACGACGGGGCGTGCCAGCCGACGTCCGCGTAACCGGGGGTGAACGCCTGGTTGCCGACGAGCCCGTCCTTGGTGTGGACGGGGAAGCCGAACCAGTCGGCCGCCTTGACCGCGTCCCAGTTCACCCGGTCGTGCGGACCGGGCTCCGGGTTGCCGGGCAGCGGAAGGCTGGTCTTGCCGAAGATCCCGTCCCACACGAGGGACAGCACGTAGCCGAAGATCAGGCCGAGGAAGATCGCGATCCGGCCGAAGAACCCGCGGAAGCCGACCGCCATCAAGATCACCGCGGTCATCGTGATGAGCGCGGGCCACGGGTCGGAGGGCATGTAGGTCTTCGTCGCCACCGGGGCCAGGTTGAAGCCGATCAGCATCACCACTGCGCCGGTGACCACCGGCGGGAGGACGGCGTTCACGGAGTCGGCACCGAGGAAGTGGATCAGGACGCCGACGAGTGCCAGCACGACACCCGCGACGAGGATCGCCCCGGTCACGTCGGCCGGCCCACCCGGCCCGTCACCGCCCTGGTAGGCGTAGATGGCCGCCGCGGCGCCGACGAAGGACGCCGAGGTGCCGAGGTAGCTGGGCACCTTGCCCTTGACGATCAGCAGGAAGCAGATCGTCGCGATGCCGCTCATCATGATCGCGAGGTTGGCGTTGAGGCCCATGACGAGCGGGAACACGAAGGTCGCCCCGAACATCGCCACGACGTGCTGGGCGCCCAGGCCCACCGTCTTGCCCCAGCTCAACCGTTGGTGCGGAGCTACCGCCTGACCTGGTCTGGGATCGACCACTTCCCACTTGAACATCGACATGACAAAGCACCCTTCTGCTTTGGTGACCGGGCCCGAGTTGGACACAAACTAGTGATGCACATGACACACCCACGACGGCGACAGATGCCGAAGGAACGCCGGAGTCGCTGGCACCTGTTGTGGGCGCGGCGAGGCCCCGAAATCCAGCCGTCACACACCCGCGAGACCGTCACCCGCGGGACGTGGCAGCCGAAACCCGCACGACACGCCGCTGTGCCCCGGCGTGTCGTGCGGGGATCGGCTGTCAGCAGCCGAACCCCGCAACCAGCCGCCCTCAGCCCGCGATCTCCAGCACCCGCAGCGCGACGGCCACGTCGAGGCGGAGGTGGGGGTCGGTGGAGAGCGGACCGAGCAGCCGCTCGAGCTTGGAGACGCGGTAGCGCATCGTGTTGTAGTGGAAGAACTGCAGGCGGGCGGCCTCGGCCACGTTGAAGTTCGTGTCGAGCAGCACCTGCAGCGTCACCCGCAGGTCGGCGGCCTCGGTCGTGGCGTCGGCGAGGGGGCCGAGCACGTCGCGCACGAACGAGCGCAGCTCGCCGCTCTCCTCCTCGGGGATCAGCGCGATCAGGCGGTGCAGGCCGAGCTGGTCGAAGAACGTCGTCGACCCGAACCCCTGCACCCGGCGCCCGACCTCGACGGCCCGGCGCGCCTGGGCGTACGCCCCCGGCAGCTCCTCGAGCGTGTGGGCGACCCGGCTGACGCCGGCGGAGAACGAGCGCCGGCCACCGCCCTTGTCACCGGCGACCGCGGTCACCGCCCGGCGTACGACGTCGTGTCCGGCCACCGGCTCGACGTCACCGTCGGTCAGGGGCAGCAGCGTGACGACCTCGGAGGAGAAGTCGACGCTCGGGATGCCGGCTCCCAGCGTCGTGCTGACCTGGCGCCAGGCCGCCGAGAACCGCTCCTGCCACTGGCGACGCTGCGTGCTCGTCGCCGGCTCCTCCCCCGGGGCCGGGTCGAGCTCCGCGGCGACCACGACGACGGGCCGGGTCAGGTCCCAGCCGAAGGTGGCCGCGTGCTCGGCGACGTAGGCCTGGTCGTTGGCCAGTCCCGTCGCGCGCCGCATCAGCAGGTCGCGCAGGAAGTCGCCCTGGTACTTGTTC
The DNA here is from genome assembly GCF_024509035.1 of Nocardioides sp. Classification (GTDB taxonomy): domain Bacteria; phylum Actinomycetota; class Actinomycetes; order Propionibacteriales; family Nocardioidaceae; genus Nocardioides. The sequence goes on from NZ_JANINT010000198.1 coordinate 13,662, forward strand.
TCGACCGCGGTCACGGCCTCCTCGCGGGTGATCAGCAACGCGGCCACCGCCGCGGCCCGCTCGAGGGCGTGGACGTCGTCGGAGGTCAGCGGCTCCTCGGTGCGCAGGCAGACCAGCCGGGCCAGGTCGGCGCCGCCGGCGACCACGCGCAGGCACCGGGCCTCGCCGCCCTCGACCCCCACGCCGTCGCCCTCCATCCGCTCCACCCGGAGCCGGCCGGTGGGGTCGACGAGGTCGTGGCTGTCCAGCGCCGCTCGCAGGTCCTCGGGCAGCGCCGAGGCGCGCTCGCGGCCGTCGCTGGAGGTGAAGGCGACCCCGACCCCCAGCACCCGCGCGACCTCCGCGGCGATCCGGTCGAGGTTGCCGCCCTCGAGGACGATCTGGGTCAGGCCCGTGTGGAGCGCGTCCACCTTCGCCAGGGCCGCGCTTGCCAGCTCTTCGCGGTCACTGCTTATCAACACTTGCACTCCCTCGCACCTGCCGTTGGCACAACCTCACATCGGCAAACCGTAATCGCCCCGGCTAGCGTCGGGGAGGTGATCCCCGTCAGCGCGCCCCTCCGAGTCGGGGCGAGGCTGCGGGATGCACCCGACGGGGCCGTACCGGTCGTGCACCGAGGACGCGACGCGGTCTACCTCGACCTCGACGGCCGGTGCCTCGGCGTCGTGAGCACCCGGGCCACCGCGGTGCCGTGCGCCCTGCGCACGGGTGCCGACCGGGTGCCGGAGGCGAGGACCGCGGAGGTCCGCGCCGGCGTGCTCCACCTCGACGGGACCGCCCTCGTGGTCGGCCGGTTCGTCGACGTGGGAGTCGCCCGACTGCTGACGGCGACCGCCACGCCCGCCGATCCCCCCGGCGACGTGGCCGCGATGGTCGGCCGCGGCGACGGGCTCACGCCGTACGACGACGACGTGCTCTGCGGCTGGCTCGCGGTGCACCGCGCGGCGGGCGTCGCGACCGACGCCCTGGACGCAGAGGTGCAGGCCCACCTGCACCGCACCACGCTGCTGTCCGCGACGCTGCTCGACTGCGCGATGCACGGTGAGGTGATCCCCGAGTTCGCGGCCTGGCTGGCCGACCCCCACGACCCCGCCCGCACCGCGACCCTCGCGGCCGTCGGGCACACCTCCGGACGCGGGATGCTGCAGGGAGCCCGCGTCGCCCTCGACCACCTGGAAGGCGCTGCCGCATGACCCACCTCCCCGGCCACTCCCCCGATCACTGGCACGTCGAGCTGCGGCCCGGCGCGTACGCCGACTCCGTCACGCTGCTGCAGGTCAGCCGCGTGGTGCAGGGGCTCGACGGGGTGCTCGCCGCCCAGGTTGCGATGGCGACCCCGCTCAACGTCGACGTGCTCACCGAGATGGGCTTCGAGGTCCCCGCGCAGGCCGGGGCCAACGACCTCGTGGTCGCCCTGCGCCTGGACGGCCCCGACGCCCTCGGCGCGGCGCTCGCCGGGGTCGACCGGGCTCTGCTCGACGCCAACCGGCGTGAGGAGGGCGCGAGCACCATCGCGCCCCCGCGGACGACGGCGAGCGCGCTGCGCCGGGCGCCCGACGCGATCACGGTCGTCTCCGTGCCGGGGGCGAACGCGCTCGTCGAGGCGATGGACGCGGTCGACGCGGGCCGCGACGTCATGGTGTTCAGCGACAACGTGCCGCTCGAGCAGGAGGTCACGCTCAAGCGCGCCGCCGCCGAGCGCGGCGTCCTCGTGATGGGACCCGACTGCGGCACCGCGGTGGTCGGCGGCCTGGGCCTCGGCTTCGCCAACGTCGTCTCTCCGGGCCCCGTCGGCATCGTCGCCGCCTCGGGCACCGGCTGCCAGCAGCTGCTCGCGCTCCTCGACCACGCGGGCGTGGGCGTCACCTCCGCCCTGGGGGTGGGCGGCCGCGACCTCTCCGCCGAGGTCGGTGGCCTGGCCACCCGCGAGGCGCTGCGCCGTCTCGACGAGGACCCCTCCGTCGAGCTGATCGTGCTCGTCTCCAAGCCGCCGGCCGCCGCGGTGGGCGCCGAGATCGAGGCGTACGCCGCCTCGCTCGCCACGCCGGTGGAGCTGGCCCTCCTGGGTCCGGGCCGGCCCGACCTCACCGCCGCCGCCGAGGCGGTGCTGACCAAGCTGGGGCGCGAGGTGCCCGCGTGGCCCGTTGACCCGCCCGAAAGTTTCGGGCGGGTCAACGGGGGTGTGGTGCGGGGGCTGTTCGTCGGGGGGACGCTGAAGAGCGAGGCCGAGCTGTTGGCCCGCGAGGCCGCCGGCCCCGACGCCGGTCACACGTTCGTCGACTTCGGGGACGACGAGTACACGACCGGGCGCGCCCACCCGATGATCGACCCCACCCTCCGGCTCGAGCACCTCGCCCGCGCCGCGGCCGACCCGGCCACCGGGGTGATCCTGCTCGACGTCGTCCTTGGCCACGGCGCCGAGCCGGACCCCGCCGCGCTCCTGGCGCCGGCGATCGCGGCCATCGACCTGCCGGTGGTGGTCGCCGTGGTCGGGACCGACGGCGACCCGCAGGGCCGCAGCCGCCAGGTCGACGCCCTCGTCGCCGCCGGCGCCGAGGTGCACCTGTCCAACGCCGGCGCCACCCGCCGCGCCCTCGAGCTCGTGGAGGCCAGCCGATGACCACCCCCGCCGCCGTCGTCAACGTCGGAGCCGACCTGCTCGCCGACGCCGTCGCCGACCAGGCCGTGCCGGTCACCCGCGTCGACTGGCGCCCGCCGATGGTCGGCACCGACGCCGACCTCGCGACCGTCGCCGCCGACCCCCGGCGTCGCGCCGCCAACGAGCAGGCGCTCGCGGCGATGCTCGGCGTCACGGCCACGCTCGTCGACGTCCTCCCCGCGTCCGAGGCGCTGGGTCTGGAGCCCGGGCAGTTCCTGCACGCGGGCCCGCCGATCGCCTGGGAGCGCGCCTCGGGGCCGCTGCGGGGCGCGCTCATGGGTGGAGCCGCGCTCGAGGGCCTCGTCGAGGACCCCGAGGACGCGGTCGCGCTCTTCGAGTCCGGCGCCGCCGTCTCGCTCGAGCCGTGCCACCACCGCTCGACGGTCGGGCCGATGGCCGGGGTGGTGACGCCGAGCATGTGGATGTTCGTGCTCGAGGACGCCGCCACCGGCCGGCGTACGTACTGCTCGCTCAACGAGGGCCTCGGCAAGGTGCTGCGGTACGGCGCCTACGGGCCCGAGGTGCTCGCCCGGCTGCGCTGGATGAGCGCCGTGCTCGGCCCGCTGCTGCAGGCGGCCGTCCGTGCCCAGGCGAACGCGGGGGCCGACCCCGTGGACGTCACCGGCATCCTCACCCAGATGCTGCAGATGGGCGACGAGGCCCACAACCGCAACCGGGCCGGCACCCTGATGCTGCTGCGCGACCTCTCCCCCGCGATGGTCTCCGCGATCGACGGGCGCGGGTTCGACAGCGCCGACGTCGCCGCGGCCCTGCGGTTCATCGGCGGCAACGACCACTTCTTCCTCAACCTCGCGATGCCGGCGTGCAAGCTGGCCCTCGACGCCGCGCGCGGCATCGAGGGCTCGACGATGGTCGTCGCGATGGCCCGCAACGGCACCGACTTCGGCATCCAGGTCGCCGGCACCGGTGACGAGTGGTTCACCGGGCCCGCGCAGCTCGCCGACGGCCTGTTCCTCGGCGACTACGGCCCCGAGGACGCCAACCCCGACATCGGCGACTCGGCCATCACCGATCAACACCGGCATGGCCGGCAAGGTCGCCGGCGTCGGCCAGGTCGGCGCCGGGCTCGTCACGCCCCCGGCCGAGATCTTCCCGAAGGCGCTGGCGCGGCTGGCCGACCTGGCCTCCCGCCGTTAGGAGAGGGCCTCCTCGGGGGTGAGTCCCTGCTCGGCGAACCACGCGTCGGTGTAGGTGCTGCCGTCGAAGAGCCAGCTGCCCTCGCGCTCGACGAGGGTGACCGGCAGCATCTCCTCGTCGGCCGCCTCGGGGTCGGCGACCGTGGCGATCCCGTCGGAGAAGCTGACCCAGTCGGGCTCGGCGGTGAATCCCTCGCGCAGGTCCGCAGCCGCGGCCTCGTGGTCGTCGGACAACCCCACGGAGAGGGCGGCGACGCCGACCAGGGTGCGCAGCAGGGCGTAGCCGTGCGTCTCGGAGGCGAAGGTGTCCCAAGCGACCCAGTCGTGGGTCTGGGGGAACCACTCCTGCGCGAACGCGGGGAAGTCGTCCATCGCGTCGGGCGGCAGGTCCGCCTCGACCATGGCCAGCGTCTCGTCGACGAGCACACCGAGGGCGGCGTTGACCGCGTCCGCCACGACCTGCGGGTCCTCGGCCACCGGCGTGGCGACGTCGGAGGCGGCGGTCGCGTTGCTCGACGTCGCGGCCGGCTCGCCGCCGGCCGATCCGTCGGAGGAGTCGTCGGAGGCGCAGCCGGTGAGGACCAGGGTGCCGGCCAGGGCGGCGATCGCCAGGGGCTGACGCAGGGGCGAGGGACGCCTCAGGGTGTGGGTTCGGATCATGGCCGGGCACATTAACCGACCGAAATCATCCGATTGTGGTCCAGACCGCGGACCGGGTTGTCGGAGCGCTCGCCCGCAGACGCCTCAGCGGCTGGCTGCGCGGCGGTAGAGCCTGATCGACAGCGGCACGAACACGGCGAGGATGATCACCACCCAGATCAGCGTGTAGGGCACCGGGTGCTGCATCGACCACGCGTCCGGCACCGGGGCCGCGGGGTCGGTGTTGCCGAACAGCTCGCGTGCGGCCTGGCACACCGAGGAGACCGGGTTCCAGTTGGCGAAGGTCGCCAGCGGGCCCGGGAGGTTGCTGATCGAGACGAACGTGTTGGCGATGAACGTGAGCGGGAAGATCACGATGAACGACGCGTTGTTGACCACCTCGGGGGTGCGCACCAGGAGCGCGACGCTCGCCATGATCCACGAGACGGCGAACGCGAACAGCAGCAGCACGACGAAGCCCGCCAGGGCGTCGAGCACCGAGGAGCGGATGCGCCAGCCGACGACGAGCCCGGTCAGCGCCATCACGACGAGGCTCACGATGTTGATGCCGATGTCGGCGACGGTGCGGCCGAGGACCACCGAGGACGAGGACATGGGCAGCGACCGGAACCGGTCGATGATGCCCTTCTGGAGGTCCTCGGCCAGGCTGTAGCCCGTGAAGGTCGCACCGAACACGACCGTCTGGGCGAAGATGCCGGGGACCAGGAACTCGGTGTAGTCGACGCCGGTGTCCTGGCTGCCGATCGCGTTGCCGAAGACGTAGGCGAACAGCAGCACGAACATGATCGGCGAGAGGGTCGTGAAGACCAGCACGTCGGGCACCCGCAGGATCTTGCGCAGGTTGCGGCGGGTGATCACCCAGGCGTCGGAGGCGCCCTCGGCCACCACGGACATCACGCAGCTCCTTCCTCGTCGGTGGGCTCGGTGTCGTGGGGCTCCTCGGCGGTGTGCCCGGTCAGGGAGAGGAACACGTCGTCGAGAGTGGGACGGCGCACCCCCGCCTCGGAGACCGGGATGCCGGCCCGATCGAGCCGGTCGAGCAGCTCGCGCAGGTCACCGGTGCCGCCCTCGACCGGCAGGGTCAGGCGCCGGTCGCGCTCGTCGACGGCCGCCTCTCCGACCCCCAGGCCGACGGTGGCCCGCACCGCTGCGGCCAGGTCGCCGCCGTGCGGGAGCCGCACCTCCACCTGCTCGCCACCGACCTGGGACTTGAGCTCGTCGGCCGTGCCGAGGGCGATGACGGTGCCGCGGTCGATCACCGCGATGCGGTCGGCGAGCCGGTCGGCCTCCTCGAGGTACTGCGTGGTGAGCAGCAGCGTGGTGCCACCGCGGACCAGCTCCTCGATGACGTCCCACATGCCGACGCGGCCGCGCGGGTCCAGCCCCGTCGTCGGCTCGTCGAGGAAGATCACCGGCGGTCTGGCCACGAGGGCGCCGGCCAGGTCGAGCCGGCGCCGCATGCCGCCGGACCATCCCTTGACCACCCGCTCGGCCGCGTGGGCGAGGTCGAACTGCTCGAGCAGCTCGCGGGCGCGGGCACGGCTCGCCGCCGCGCCGAGGTGGTAGAGCCGGCCGACCATGTCGAGGTTCTCGAACCCGGTGAGGTGCTCGTCGACGGCGGCGTACTGTCCGGAGACGCCGATGCGGCGGCGCAGCTCGCGCGGATGGCGCAGGACGTCGATGCCGGCGACCTCCGCGTGACCGGCGTCGGGGCGCAACAGCGTGGTCAGCACGCGCACCGTGGTGGTCTTGCCGGCGCCGTTGGGGCCGAGCAGCCCCATCACCGTGCCCTCCTCGACCTCGAGGTCGAGGCCGTCGAGGGCGGTGACCGCGCCGTACTTCTTCACCAGGCCGGTCGCTCGGATCACGGGAGGCATGACTCCACTGTGCCGAGCCGCACCGACAGCGGCCAGCGACTTAAGGCTGGGAGTCGAGCCGCGGTCGGACGAACGCCTGCCGCATGTCCACCTTGCCCGACGGCCGCAGCGGGGTGCCCTCCTCGAGATAGGCCTGGTGCGCCTCCCCGTCGTGGCACGTCGGAGGAGAGCCGTCGGCGTGCACGACCCGCCACCACGGGACACCGCCTCCCTGGGAGGACATCACCGACCCGACCTGGCGCGGCCCACCTCCCCCCAGGAGCTCGCCGACGACCTCCGCGATCGCGCCGTACGTCGTGACCTGCCCGCGGGGCACCGACTCCACGCACCGCAGCACGAGCTCGGCGTACTCCTCGGCGTCGATGCTCCCTGGGCTCATCGCCCCTCCTCGGTGCGCAGGGCCACGGTGGCCGCCACGGTGGCCAGGCACGCGACGCCCACGCCGAGCACCCAGATGCCGGGCTGCTCCGGTTGGTCGTCGAGCAGCAGGACGGCGGCCCACGCGACGGGCGCCGTGAGCAGCACCAGCACACCACGGCGCACCCACAACCGGGTGACCGCTCGGTCGACCGGCATCGTCGGCGGGCCGTAGGACGCGAGGAGACCGGCCACGTGCGCCACGACCAGCGCGCCCGCCGCGACCAGCAGCCACGCCGACGTGGTGGCGCCCAGCGCCGCCGCCCACCAGCCCACCGCGACCAGGAGCGGAGCCACGGCGAACGTCGCATCCGCGAACCACCCCGATGCCCCGGACAGTGCTGCGACGACGAGGACCAGCCACCAGGGCGGACCGTGCCCGGCGGGGCCGGAGACGAGCACCGCGACGACCGGGCCGACCAGCACCAGCGCTCGCAGCACCAGCTGCGAGCGGGCCCAGTCGGTGGGCTCCGCGATCATCGGCCCACCACCCGCGGCAGCTGCGCGCGCCGGGCCAGCCGCCGCAGCACGTCGTCGACGGTGCCCGGGCCCCGCCACGCGACCACCGGGCAGCCGAGGGCGGCCAGCCGCTCCAGCACGACCGACCGCTCGAGCATCCGCATCCGCCACGCCAGGGCGGCGCGCGCAGGGTCGGCGCTCTCGGGGACGTCGGGAACGGCCTCGTCCGGGAGCGTGTCCACCACCAGCACCGCCACCCCGCGCCGGGTGAGCATCGCGGCGGTCGTGCCCACGGACTCCGCCAGCATGGGCGAGAGCACGACGACCACCGCGCCGGCGGTGACCCCGAGCTGCAGGACGCCGGTGTCCGACTCGCGGTCGGCGGTCGCTCCGACGCGCACGGTCGCCAGTTGGTCCTGCAGACGGCGCAGGTGCCGGGCCCCGGCGCCGTACCCGACCTGCTCGTGCCCCCGCCCGATCACCCGCAACGCGACCCGATCACCCTGCCGCACGTGGTGCTCGGCGATCGCCGAGGCGGCGCGGACGCCGAGGTCGAGGCTGCTCGACGCCCCGTCCACCCCGTCGGAGACGCCGAGGTCGACGAGCGCGTCCAGCACCAGCAGGACGCCGGTGTCCTCCTCGGCGCGCGTGGTCACCACGTGCAGGTCACCGGTGCGAAGCGAGACCCGCCAGTTGACCCGGCGCAGCCGGTCGCCGGCCTGGAAGGGCCGGATGCCGGCGAGCTCGGTCCCGCTGCCCGCCCGGCGCGACCGGTGGGCGCCGACCAGTCCGACCGGCTGGGGAGCCTGCGCGCGCGAGTCGTACGGCGCGACCGCGGGCAGCACCCGCGTCCACTGACCGCCCAGACCCACCGGCCCGCAGCGGAAGCCGGCCCACGGCGCGTAGAGCGCGACCTTCTCCTGGCCGAGCATCCGGCGGCCCCACCGCCGGGGACTGATCTCGATCTCGGGCGTCGCCCCGCCGTCGAGCAGTCGGCCCTCGCGGCCGCCGTGGGGACGCATCACGACGTACGGCGCCTGGCCGGCCACCCGTGCGACGTACTCCACGTCCTCGGCGTCGGTGACGCTCAGCCGCGAGGTGGTGCCGATCCCCTCGCGCAGCGTGAGGTGGTCGAGTCGCGCGTCCAGCGCCGGCACACGTGTCGGCCGGTGCACGAGGCCGAGCGCCGCGAGCGTGACGAACGGCGCGACGAGGACCACGACGGCCGGTTCGCCGGAGGCCACCGCCAGCGCGACGCCCAGGGCGCCCACGACGAGGGCCCGCCCCAGGGAGGTGGTCGGGCGCCACGCCCGGGGCCCGGCACGCTCTCCGCCGGCGGTGCTCATCGGCGTACGTCGCGGGTCGCCGGCGTGGGCACCTGGCCGAGCACCGCGTCGACCACCCGACGCCCGCTCGCATCCGACATCCACAGCTCGGGCTTGACGGTGATCCGGTGCGCGAGCACCGGTCGGGCGACCGCCTTGACGTCCTCGGGGACCACGTAGTCGCGACCGCGGAGGAGGGCGAAGGCCCGTGCGGCCAGCACGAGCCCGAGGGAGCCGCGCGGCGAGGCACCGGTGAGCACGTCGGGGTGGTGGCGCGTCGCGACCGCGAGCTCGACGCAGTAGCGGCCCACGCTCTCGTCGACCACGACGGTCTCCACCGCGGCCTGCATGGCCAGCAGGCCGGGCGCGTCGGTGATCTGGTCGAGCTCGACCTCCTCCTGCCGGCGCGCCACCCGGCGGGCGAGGACGTCGTACTCCTCGTGCGCCGTGGGGTAGCCGAAGGAGACGCGCAGCAGGAACCGGTCGAGCTGGGCCTCCGGGAGCGGGAAGGTGCCTTCGTACTCGATGGGGTTGGCGGTCGCCAGGACGTGGAACGGCGCGGGCAGGCGGAACGTCTCGCCCTCGACCGTGATCTGCCGCTCCTGCATCGCCTCGAGGAGCGCGGCCTGGGTCTTGGGCGGCGTGCGGTTGATCTCGTCGGCCAGCAGCAGGCCCGTGAACAGCGGGCCACGGCGGAACTCGAACACCGCCTCGCGCTGGTCGTAGATGAAGGACCCGGTGAGGTCAGCGGGCAGCAGGTCGGGGGTGAACTGGGCCCGCGCGAAGTCGATGCCGAGCGCTTGCGCGAGCGAGCGGGCGGCCAAGGTCTTGCCGAGCCCGGGATAGTCCTCGAGCAGGACGTGCCCCTTCGCGAGGACGGCGGCCAGCACCTGCATCAGGGCCTCCCGCTTGCCGACCACGGCCTTCTCGACCTCGTCCAGGACCCGCCGCGCAAGGTCGGCCGCCTCGGGGACGGAGAGGGCGGGACGGTCGGCCTCGGTCATGGTGCTCACAGCTCCTCGATCTGGGTCAGGCAACGGTCGATCTCAGCGGCGGCGAGCCGGCGTGGCGGCCCGCCGATCACCGCGGCGAGCTCGGGGGGCACCAGGTCGCGGGCCCGGGCGTCGTCCAGGGCCAGGGCATGGCGCTGGACGAGCACCTGACCGGCCAGCAGTCGCAACCGGTCGCGGAGCGCAGGATCCGGGTTGCGGGCTGCGAGGTGGGCGTCGATCAGCCCGACGTAGTGGCGCAGCCGCGGGTCGCCGCGCTCGCGCAGCGACGGTACGTCGACCGGCACGTCCCACGAGGGCTCCGCGTCGGCGAGCGCGTCGCCGAGCAGCCCCAGGACCGCGACGCCGCAGGCGACCAGCGCGGCCAGGCGCAGCGGGTCGGGGTCGGCCTTCGCCAGCTCGAGGCCGACCTCGAGCACGGCGTAGGTGACCACCCCGCCGAGCAGCCGCCGCCGCCAGGTGCGGGCCGTCACGCGCCGACCTCGGCCGGCCGGCGCAACGTGCGGTGGATCGCGTCGAGCGCGGCCAGCGCCTCACGACGGTGGTCCTCGGTGACCGGGTGCTCGGAGAAGCGGGCCTCGCGGTAGAGCTCCCCGAGCCGCGACACCGCCGGCTGGTCGGCGTCGACCATGTCGAGCACCCGCATCGTGTACTCCGCGGACGTCTCCCAGGCGGCGCGGGCCAGTCCCGCGGCCGCGGCCTGGGTCTCGAACCGGTCCCAGCAGGCCACGACGGCGTTGCGCGGGCTGCTGTCCTCGCCGAGCAGGCGGCGCTGGTCCGCGGCGCCGGCGCGCATCTCACGGGCGACGGCGTCGGCCGCCTCGAGCACCTCGAACTCCAGGCGCCCGGCGTTCCGGCGCCGGCGCTCGGCACGGCGACGGCGTGTCGACCGCACGAGCGGCACCGCCCCGAAACGGGCCGCCAGCACCACGAGGCCGACGACGACCGCGATGTTCACGAGCCACACGAACGCCCGCACCCATGGCGGTGTCCCCCGTGGCTGCGCGGGCTCGGGAGGCTCGCGCTGCTCGGGCGCGGCGGAGGCAGAATCCGACGCATCCGCGCTCGGCGTGGCGGCGGCGGACGGTCCGTCGCCGCGCAGGACGCCGCTCGGGCCGATCGAGGAGGCCCAGGCGGCGAGGACCACGACCAGGAGAGCGCCCGCCAAGGCCGAGACGACCACCAGGCTCGGAGCTCGCCGGCGGGTCATGTCCCGCAAACTACCCGAGCCTGGATTCACCGATGTGCGGCGTCGCGAGCGTCACCAGATGGGTGGGCTGGCAAGGCGCCCGCGCGACGGCGGTCTGGTTGCACCATCGAGCGTGGGGAACGTAGCCAGCGTGCCCAGATGGGGGCGCGCAGCAGGCGCACATCGGTGAATCCAGGCGGATGCGGCGACGGCCCCGTCCGATGTGGACGGGGCCGCCGCGCGTGATGCCACCGGAGGCAAGTGCCGGGCCTCCGGACGCTCCCTCAGGTCACCTGAGTCAGAGGATCGGCGAGAACGGCTCGGTGCCGTTGACCAGCTGGAGGCCGGAGAGGCCGGAGTGCTGCTGGGCGAAGGCGAGCTCCTTGGCGAGGTCACCGATGTTGTTCGAGGCCGGCAGCGGGGCGAGGCCCAGCGTGGAGAGCACGCCGATGGCCTTCCCGCCGTCGCTGAGGAAGCCGGACCCGGAGTCACCGGGGATGCCCGGCGTCACCGTGTAGAGCGGGTGGCTCCAGCCGCCGTCGGCCGCGTTGTCGCCCAGGCTGATGCCGGTGTGGGGCGAGAGCGGCTCGAGGCCGGCGCGCAGGCTGGAGTTGCCGTAGGTCCAGACCCGGTCACCGGCGGCGGTGCCGTCGGTGTCGATGCCGGTCGGGCCGCCCCAGAACGGCACGGAGGGGTTCACCTTCGAGACGTCCGCCGTGTCCACCTTCACCAGCGCGAAGTCGTTGTAGGCGCAGGTGTTGGCGTCGGTGGTGCCGAGCTTGTGCATGGTGTCCCACGACGAGTAGACCAAGGTGCCCGAGCCCACCTGGGTCCCCTCGCTGAGCAGGCTGCCACCCTCGTTGAACGTCACCTTCGTGCCCAGTGGCAGCGAGCTCGCCTGGCAACCGTCGGTGTCGGTCGCCGCTCCGGTGCCGGCGCAGTGGGCCGCGTAGCCGACGTACACGTTGCTCGCACCGTCGGTGAACACGAAGTTGGCGGTGCACTGGGCACCCTCGGTGTACATCATCGTGCCGGGGTGGATCTTGGCCGAGGCGGCCGGCGCCCAGGTCGGGCCGGCGGTGGCCGGCGCGGCGGTCGCGAAGGCCGCGCCGATCACGCCACTGGCGAGGACGGCGGCGGCGCCGAGGACACGACGCCTCGAGGACGGTGCGGAGAAGCGCATGGAGTGAGGACCCTCCCGATAGGGGCCGGCGGTCGCCGGGCCGGTTGGTCTGTCGGGAGTGACAACGACCACTCACCCGTCGGGGTTACGCGCGGGTAGCCGATGCCGAGTTGGCGCCAGTTTCCAGGAACTGGCGCCGACTCGGCCTAGTAGGAGGGCTGGCTGGGGTCGATCTGGTTGACCCAGGCGACCACGCCGCCGCCGACGTGGACGGCGTCGGCGTAGCCAGCGCCCTTGACGATCGCCAGCGTCTCGGCCGAGCGGACGCCCGACTTGCAGTGCATGACGATCTGCTTGTCCCCCTCCGTGAGCGAGGGCAGCTGCTCCAGCGCGGAGCCGTTGAGGAACTCGCCCTTGGGGATGAGCACCGAGCCAGGGATCCGGTTGATCTCGTACTCGTTGGGCTCGCGGACGTCGACGAGCACGAAGTCGCGCGTGCCCTCCTCGCGCTCCTTGAGCATGTGCTCGAGCTGGGTCACCGAGATCGTCGAGCCCGCCGCGGCCTCGGCGGCGTCGTCGGAGATGGCCCCACAGAAGGCGTCGTAGTCGATCAGGCCCGTGACGGTGGGGTTCTCCCCGCAGAGCGCGCAGCTGGGGTCCTTGCGGACCTTGAGCTTGCGGTACTCCATCTCGAGGGCGTCGTAGATCATCAGCTTGCCGACCAGCGGCTCGCCGATGCCGGTGAGGAGCTTGATCGCCTCGTTGACCTGGATCGAGCCGATCGACGCGCACAGAACGCCCAGCACGCCGCCCTCGGCGCAGCTCGGGACCATGCCCGGCGGCGGGGGCTCGGGGTAGAGGCAGCGGTAGCACGGCGCGTCGTCGGCGAGCGTGGGCGCGAACACCGAGGCCTGGCCGTCGAAGCGGTAGATCGAGCCCCAGACGTACGGGATGCCCAGGAAGTACGCCGCGTCGTTGACCATGTAGCGGGTCGCGAAGTTGTCGGTGCCGTCGACGATCAGGTCGTAGCCGCGGAAGACGTCCATGACGTTGTCGTTGTCGAGGCGGCCCTCGTGGAGGATCACGTTGACGTAGGGGTTCGTCTCCGCGATCGACTCCTTCGCCGACAGGGCCTTGGACTTGCCGATGTCGGACTGGCCGTGGATGACCTGGCGCTGCAGGTTCGACTCGTCGACCTCGTCGAACTCGGCGATGCCGAGCGTGTGCACGCCGGCCGCGGCGAGGTAGAGCAGCGCCGGGCTGCCGAGGCCGCCCGCACCGATCACGAGCACCTTGGCGTTCTTGAGCCGCTTCTGCCCCGTCATGCCCACGTCCGGGATGATCAGGTGGCGGCTGTAGCGGCGGACCTCGTCGATGGTCAGCTCGTCCGCGGGCTCCACGAGCGCGGGGTAGGACACGGCGTACTCCTTGGTGGTCGGTTCGCCTGGTCGATGTCTGCAGGGCCGGACGCGTGCACAACGCCGACGGGCCCTGCCATGTTCCCCGCGGAGCCGGCCAGATCACCCCGTGTCCCGTCATCCGGACGGACCCGACCGACGAGTAGGCTGCGCGGGTGACTGCCGAGTACGACACCACCGCCACCCGGCCTCGTGGCGCCCGGATGCCGCGCCGCGAGCGTCGCAACCAGCTCATGGAGTCCGCCCTCGAGGTCTTCGTGGCGCAGGGCTACCACGCCGCCGCGATGGACGACATCGCCGAGCGTGCAGGCGTCTCCAAGCCCGTGCTCTACCAGCACTTCCCCGGCAAGCTCGACCTCTACCTCGCGCTGCTCGACGAGTCCTGCGACACGATCATCGACAACTGCCGCGTCGCGCTGGAGTCGACCGACGACAACAAGCAGCGGGTCGCCGCGACCGTCGAGGTGTTCTTCGAGTACGTCGCCGCCGCCAGCGGTGCGTTCCGCCTCGTCTTCGAGTCCGACCTGACCAACGAGCCGGCCGTCCGCGGCCACGTCGACCGCGTCACCACCGAGTGCGCGGCGATGATCGCCCACGTCATCCACGACGACACGGGCCTGCCGCCCGACGCCTCCCGCCTGCTCGCGGTCTCGCTGGTGGGAATGGCCCAGGTCAGCGCTCGGTTCTGGCTCACGGAGCCCGGAGGCATCAGCCAGGCCGATGCCGCGGCCCTCGTCGCGGGACTCGCGTGGCGCGGCATCCGCGGCTACCCCAAGTCCGACGAGAACTGAGACCCCGCTCCA
>NZ_JANINT010000199.1:0-3042 GCF_024509035.1 Nocardioides sp.
CGGGGGTGACCTGGCCACGTCGGCCGGAGTCGGGGATCGCCGGCGCCGTGGGTGGGCGGCCGACACCGAGCGGGCTCCTGGCCCGCGGTCATCACCCTGCGACGAGGAGCTGGAGCGCGTCGAGCAGCTGCTTCAGATCGACCGCCATCTCGGCGAGCCGACAGGTCGCCCGGTCGGTCTCGGCGGCAGCGCTGCCGGTCTCGTTGGCGCAGGGCGAGCTCGAGGCTCTGGTCGGGCAGGGCATCCGGCGCTCGAGAGGAGTTGGCAGCATCGCCGGGAGTCGGGCCTGTGCGCGGGGACTGGACCAGTCCAGCGGCACACAAGCCGCGGGTCACCACCCGTATCCGGCGCCGCCGGGTGTCGACACGGGCGGGTCGACGAGCCGCTGCTCGAGGCGCTCGGCTCGCTCGTCGTCGGCCTGAGCCCTGGCGAGACGATGGCGCTCTGCGGGCGACAGGTCCTCCGCGATGTCCTGCTCCTGCCGGTCGAGCAGGGCCCCTGCCTTCGCGGCGAGCCGGTCGTCGACCTCTTTCAGGTCGTCGACGACCCCCTCGGCGACGCCGATGCGCGACGCGCACCGCTCCGCTGCGATCACTTCGCGTCCGCGCCGATAGTCGTCGAGCGCAGTGGCATCCTCCCCCGAGGAGACCGCGCGATCCCCCATCCGCTCCAGGGTGATCGCGATATTCAGGACGACGCGGCACTCCTCCTCAGCAGGGACGTCACGCAGCGCGGCGGAGAGCCCAGCCAGCGCGGCCTCGTAGTCCTCGCCTCGCAACGCGGCGACGCCCTCGTTGTACGGCGCCACCCACGGCTCGATGGCCCCGATCCAACGGTTGGCCGCGAACAGCGACTGCGCGCGCTCCTGATCGCCCCGCGCGCTGGCCGCGCGCCCCATCGCGTCGCGTCCAAGGGTGACGATCAGGACGACCGCCACAGCGAGCGCGATCAGTGACGGCACGAGCCCGATGAGGAGGAGCTCGTTGCGGCCCCGGCGCCGCTTCGCGACGTGTGGGCCGTTCACGCCGGCCTCTCCAGGTCCCGGATCTCCCGCGCGCTCAGGGCCAACCGTCGCAGATCCGGCAGCAGGCACCCGAGCAGGAGCAGCGCGATCAACCACGAGATGCTCTGGGAGATCGTCGTCTGCCGGATCTTCGTCTCCGGTTCGAGAGCGGTCATCACGGCAGCGTCCAGACCTGCGGCCTCGCGCGGGCGGTAGGTGACGCCGAGCTCGCTCGCGACCCGGCGCAGGTTCTCCTCGTCTCGCCGGGAGAGCACAGCGCGCCCCGTGCGTGGATCGGTGACGACGTCGTCGGCTCCGGCCTGGCCGCTGTTCGTGGGTTCGAGCGGGACGACGGCTCCCGCACCGCTGCCGTAGCCGATGACCAACCCGCCCGCGAGGCCATCGGCAAGCGGGGCGTAGGACCGCCGCGGACCAGTGGCGGTGTCCTCGCCGTCCGACATCACGATCAGGTATGTCGCTCGCTCAGGATGCTCCTGACCAGCCAGCTCGACCAGGCGCGCCAGCGTGCTGAGCGGACGGTTGGTCGAGGATCCGACTCCCGCGGCGGGTGCTTCAGCCTCGATCAGTCCCGCACGACGTGCCACGGCGTCGGTGTCGTCCGTGAACGGCACCGTCAGCTGGGGCCGGCGACCCCAGGTCACGAGCGCGAAGGTCCCGTCCGCCTGACCGACGATGTCCCGGATGTCGCGGACCGCGACGTCGAGCCGACTGCGGCTCGTTTGGTCGACCGCCGACATGCTCGCCGTGCGATCGACCGCGAGGATGACCTGCCGGTCCAGCTGTTCGACGTACGTCGCCGTCCGCGCGCCGACGTGTGGCCCTAGTACGAGGAGGGCCGCCGCCACGAGGACTCCCGCGCGCGCCACCCAGATCGTCCGGCCGCCGAGTCCTCGGGCTCCACACCTGGCGAGCAGCACGAGCCCGGCAGCGGTCACCGCCGACACCGCCGTGGGCAGCCACGGAGTGGCGGGTTCGAGGTCCAGCAGGCTCATCGCGGCCTCCCCGCCCCGAGAAGTGCGAGGCAGGCCAGGGCTCCGACGACCAGCCAGGTCGCCGACGCCGGACGATCGACGACGACCTCGCGCTCCGGTCCGCGGAGTCGTTGCCGCTCCAGCCGGTCGATGTTGCGGACCACGTCCTCGACGGTGTCCGCGGCGTCGAGCGCGGCGACAGAGCCTCCGGTCTCCTCCACCGCTGCCGTCAGCTCGGCGAGCCGCTCGGGTCGCTTCTCCATCCGCGGGACGGCGATCGCATGGATGACGATCCCGCGATCGCGGGCAAGGCCCGCGACGGCACCCAGCGTGTGCACCGGCGGCCCGTCGGGCTCGTTGTCGCTCACGAGAAGGATCACCCGACCGCGCCTCTCGTCCAACCGGTCGAAGCTGTCGACGCAGGCGTTCAGGCCGTCTCCGATCTGAGAGCTCGGGTAGCCCCGCGTGGGCCGCATGTAGACGGCATCGTCGGTCTCGAACGCCACGTGGGCGCGCTCGAGAGCGTCACGCACCGCCTGCGGGGAGTCGGTGAGGACCAGCTTGCGTACGTTCTGGGCGTCGAACACCGTCAAGCCGATACGGTCGTCGGGCAGCGAGGAGACGACCTCGGAGACCTCGCCGACCACCGCGGCTGCTGTCGGGCGCATCGAGGCAGAGACGTCGAGGCAGACGACGAGGTCGCGGCTCGCCGTCCGAGCGCTGGATCCGACGCTGCTCGGCCGCGCGATCAGCAGCAGGCATCCGAGGACGACGATGCACGCACAGACCGCCCTCAGGCCGACCAGGACCCGGCGACGGCGTACCAGAGCCCGGTAGCGCGGCAGCTGGAATACCGTCGCGGAGTAGGACACGAGGACCGCGGCCTCGCTCCGGTCATGGCGCCGCGCCCACCACGCGACCAGTGCGCAGACCGCCGCGGCCAGGAGCGCGGCCGCCCACGGCCATTGAAGATGTTCGGGGATCATCGGCTGCGCGCCAGCGCTCGAGCCGCAGCGACCGCAGCGACGACCATCTCGTGGTCCGGTT
>NZ_JANINT010000199.1:3052-3862 GCF_024509035.1 Nocardioides sp.
CCTCCAGGGTCATCGAGGAGAAGGCCCGGCCAGAGCTGTCCTCGAGGTAGCGCCGGGCAAGCGCACTGAGCCGGTGGTGTGCCTCTCGACCGCCGATGGTCCCCGACGCGTGCTCGGCCTCCACGCCGGCGACCAGCTCCAGGTACTGCTGCACGGACAACGGCTCGGGCCGTGCCTCGGGGGCGCTGCTACGCCCACCGCGGCCCCAGAGCAGCACGCCCACGTTCCAGGCGATCACCATCACGAGCAGGGCCCCGGCGAGGAACCACCAGCCCGTCGCGTATGCCACGGTTCCCGACTCGTCACCGGCGGCCGACACGACGGTGCCTCTCGAACAGATCACGGAGCGCGCCGACGGTCTCGTCGACTCCCGCAAGGCGGCAATGCGCGACCCGGAGGCGTTCGAACGTGGCGTCGAGCTGCTCGCGCTGGGAACGGCGCAGCTCGTCGGCCTGCCGGGCGAGCTCCGCGTCGTTCCTCAGCCACCCCGGGAAGCCTCCCGAGACGCCTACATCTCGGACCGACGGCCCATCCGCGCCGCGCACCTCGGTGGCGATCATCCCCTCCACCACCACCACGAGGACCTCGTGTTGAGCGCGGAGCCGACGCAGCGCGCTCGTGAGCTCCGGACCGGCGGTGGGTTCGTCGGACACCACGACGACGAAGCGTCGCTTCCTCGCCACGCGCGCGACCTCGCGGAGCAGACCTGCGACGTCGGACTCGTCCGCGGCCAGCGTCGTGGACGTCCAGAGGTCGCTCAAGCAGCGTTCGAGGTGGCCGGCGCCGCTGCGCCCGGGACTGAAGTGCTTG
>NZ_JANINT010000200.1 GCF_024509035.1 Nocardioides sp.
GCCGCGCCGCACGCAGAGCCGGCCGCCGCGCTCGCGCAGGGACGCGTCCAGCGCGTCCAGCGAGGCGGCGAGGTAGGCCCGCCGGGTGGGGCCGGCCGGCCCCCAGAGCGCTGGGTCGAGGACGAACAGCGCGAGCACCGGTCCGTCCGCGGCCGCCTCGAGCAGCGCGGGGTTGTCGCCCAGGCGCAGGTCGCGCCGGAACCACATGACCGCAGGGGAAGGACCGGACGGCCCGGGCGTCGAGGTCCGCATGGACTGCAACGATGCCAGCGGGTTGGTGAATAGGAGAGGATGTGCAGGTGAGCGACCTGATCGACACCACCGAGATGTACCTCCGGACCATCTACGAGCTGGTCGAGGAGGGGATCGTCCCGCTGCGTGCCCGGATCGCCGAGCGGCTGCACCAGAGCGGCCCCACGGTGTCCCAGACCGTGGCTCGCATGGAGCGCGACGGCCTGCTCACGGTGGAGGGTGACCGCCACCTGCAGCTCACCGAGGAGGGCATGCGCCTCGCCACCCGGGTGATGCGCAAGCACCGGCTCGCCGAGCGCCTGCTCACCGACGTCATCGGGCTCGACTGGGAGCTCGTCCACGAGGAGGCGTGCCGCTGGGAGCACGTGATGTCCGAGACCGTGGAGCGTCGCCTGATCGACCTGCTCGACCACCCGACGGAGTCGCCCTACGGCAACCCGATCCCGGGCCTCGACGAGCTCGGCGACCACGCGGCCGGGGAGCACTTCATGGAGGGCGTCGAGCCGCTCTCGCAGGCCGCCGGCCCCGCCGAGGGCCGGGTGCTCGTCCGTCGCATCTCCGAGGAGATGCAGAAGGACGAGGTGCTGATGAGCGCGATGCGCCGCGTCGGCGCGCTCCCCGACAAGACGATCACCGTCATCGCCACCGACGAGGGCGTCCTGGTGGGCTCCGGAGGGGAGACGGCCGAGATCGTCCCCGAGGCCGCCGACCACATCTTCGTGCGGAAGTTGTGAACGGGCCCGAAAGTTTTACCGTGGCGCGCTGGTCGATCGTGCGATCGTGTTGACATCAATTTGACGATTTGTGCATCTCTCGTGGAGATCCTCGGGATAGATTTCCGACAGCGCGAGTCCGGCGAGGACGAGCGAAGTCGTCGGTCGGGGGTGGGCGACGTGGGGGAAATTCAATGGAGTTCATCGAGCTGAACAGCCCTGCCCGCGTGTCGGGCGAGCATCTGCTCGTCATTGCCCATTCCTCGACCAAGCTCACGCGAGGCTTGGACCACGGGGAACCGGTCGTCATCCAGACCGATCGTGGAGAGCTGTACGCCGCCGAGGTGGTCGACATCGGGTTCTGGCCCGAGGACACCGTCTACACGCTGGCGCTCGGTGCGCGCCTGCCCGAGAACCTGGCCCGCGAGCGGATCGCCGGCCTCGACCCGACCCAGCACGACCTCGCGCTGCACGAGATCGTCGACCTGCTCGGCGAGCTCGCCCGCCCGCAGGACCCGGACCGGAAGGACTGACGCTCCTTCAGCAGCGCCGATGCGCGAGCTCGGCGAGGAACTCGCTGCACCCCGCGTCGACCCGGCACGCGGCGTGCTCGTCCCCGCGCGTGGCGCCCCGGTTGACGATCACCACCGGCGTCGCGTCCCGGGCCGCCCGGCGGACGAACCGGAGCCCCGACATCACCGTCAGGCTCGACCCGGCGACCAGCAGCGCCCCGCCGCGGCCCGCCAGCGCCTCGACCGCCGCGTAGCAGCGCTCCACCCGCGCCGCCGGGACGTTCTCCCCGAAGAACCCGACGTCGGGCTTGAGGACCCCTCCGCACTCCGCGCAGTCCGGGACCACGAAGCCGTCGGTGTCGTCGAGCTCGACATCACCGTCGGGGCGTACGGCGGCCGCCGCGTGCCGCTCCGCGAAGCAGGGGTTGAGCTCGACGAGCCGCTCCTGGAGGTCGGCCCGCGACGTGGTCGCCCGGCAACCGAGGCACACCACGTCGGCGATCCGGCCGTGCAGGGCGACCAGCCGCGGTGTGCCGGCCCGCTCGTGCAACCCGTCGACGTTCTGGGTGATCAGCAGGTCCGGAGCGATCCGGGCCAGGGCGTGGTGCCCCGCGTTGGGCTCCGCGCGCCCCATCCGGGCCCAGCCGAGGTGGCTGCGTGCCCAGTAGCGCTGGCGCGCCGCCGGGCCGGACACGAACTCCTGG
The DNA here is from genome assembly GCF_024509035.1 of Nocardioides sp. Classification (GTDB taxonomy): domain Bacteria; phylum Actinomycetota; class Actinomycetes; order Propionibacteriales; family Nocardioidaceae; genus Nocardioides. Next base: position 2,182 of record NZ_JANINT010000200.1, read on the forward strand.
TAGGTCATCGGCCGGCGGTCCGGTGCCCCCGGGCCGCGGTAGTCGGGGATGCCGGAGTCGGTCGACAGGCCCGCGCCGGTCAGCACCACGAGTGGCCGCTCGGCGAGCAGGTCGAGCGCCGGGGCGGTCGTCGGGCCGGCGGCCAGGGTCAACGTGCGTACCTCAGCTGAGCCCGCGCCCGCGCCTTGGCGGCCTCGACCTCGCGGTCCTTGGGCGGTGCGGTCGTGACGAGGTCGTCGAGCAGGTGGGCGGTGACGTGGGCGATCTCCCGGACCGCCCGGTCGAACGCCTCCTGGTTGGCCTGGGAGGGCTTGGTGGTCCCGCTGACCTTGCGCACGTACTGCAGGGCGGCGGCGGTGACCTCGTCGCTGGTCGCCGGCGGCTCGAAGTTGTTGAGCGGTCGGATGTTGCGGCACATGCCGACGAGCGTACGTCCGATCCCGCGGCGGACGGGATGGTCCGGGCCTGGCGCCACCTGACAGGGTGGGGCCATGGCTGACGCACGCGAGCTCGCCCGTGAGTACGACATCGTCCTGTTCGGCGCCACGGGCTTCACCGGGCGCCTGACCGCCGAGTACCTGCTGCGCCACGCGCCGGCAGGACTGCGCTGGGGGCTCGCGGGGCGCAACCCGGAGAAGCTCGAGTCCGTGCGGACCCACCTGGCGACCATCGACCCGGCCGCCGGGGAGCTGGCCCTCCTGCACGCCGACGTCACCGATCCGGCGTCGCTCGCCGACGTGGCCGCGCGGACCCGGGTCGTGATCACGACCGTCGGGCCCTACCTGGCCCACGGCGAGCCGCTGGTGGCTGCCTGCGCCGAGGCCGGCACCGACTACGTCGACCTCACCGGCGAGCCCGAGTTCGTCGATCGGATGTACCTCGCCCACCACGCGACGGCCGAGCGCACGGGGGCCCGCATCGTGCACGCCTGCGGGTTCGACTCGATCCCCCACGACCTCGGGGCGTTCTACACCGTGCAGCAGCTCGCCGCGACCGGGCCGGTCCGCGTGCGGGGCGTGGTGCGCTCCGCTGCGACGTTCTCGGGCGGGACCTTCCACTCGGCCCTGGGCCAGTTCTCCCGGGCCCGGCAGATGCGCGCGGCGATGCAGGAGCGTCGGCGTGCCGAGCCGCGGCCCGAGGGGCGCCGGTCCCGCGCGGTGTCGGGCAAGCCGCACCGCGACGCGCTGCTGGGCTACTGGCTGCTGCCGCTGCCCACGATCGACCCGTTCATCATCGCCCGCAGCGGCGCCGCGCTGGCGTCGTACGGCCCGGACTTCAGCTACACCCACTACGCCGGGACCAAGACGCTGCGGTACGCCGCGGGCGGGGCCGCGGCGGTCACCGCGATGTTCGCGACCGCTCAGGTGCCGCCGTTGCGCAAGCTCGCGCTCGGCCGGGTCAAGCAGGGCGAGGGGCCCGACGAGCGGCGCCGGTCGAAGTCGTGGTTCACCGTCGACTTCGTCGGCGAGGGCGACGGACGCACCATCCACACCCGCGTCTCCGGCGGTGACCCGGGCTACGACGAGACCGCGAAGATGCTCGCCGAGTCCGCGCTCTGCCTGGCCCTCGACGACAACCCGCCCACCGCCGGGCAGGTCACCACCGCCCAGGCGATGGGGGACAACCTGCTGACGCGGCTCCAGGCGGCCGGGATCCGGTTCGA
>NZ_JANINT010000201.1 GCF_024509035.1 Nocardioides sp.
TACTGGACCCACGGCAAGGCCCGCATCGCCTCGCTGACCGCGGCCAAGAACCTCTACGGCAGCACCGACTGCACGACGTTCAACCGGGTCAGGTCCGCGTGGGACGCCGTCTCCGTCCCGGCCCAGTCCGGTGAGCCGACCTGCGGCTCGACCGGCGGCGGTGGGGGTGGCACCTGCACCGAGGTCACGGCCACCGGCAGCGCCACGTCGGGCTACTCGACGTACAAGCCGTCCTCGACCGGGTTCTCGGTCACCACGTCGGGTGCGATCAACGGCTGCCTGACCGGGCCGAGCGGCACCGACCTCGACCTGTACCTGCAGAAGAAGAACAGCAGCGGCAGCTGGGTCGACGTCGCGGCGAGCGAGACGTCCACCTCGACCGAGAGCATCGCCTACTCGGCGACCGCGGGCACCTACCGGTGGGACGTCTACGCCTACTCGGGCTCCGGCTCGTTCACGCTGAAGTACGACGTGCCCTGAACGTCTTGACGGGACGCTTGTGGTGCGCGGGGGCCTCGGCGGTGCCGGGGCCCCCGCCCCCGTGTCACCGGCCGCGATGCGAGGGGGTGCTCCGGGCCGGCGGACAAAGGGTGAACCCCTCGCTGCATGGGGTCAGCAAGGGGTTCTTGCCGACAACTCGAGTGCTCCCTCCGAAGTCGACGGATCCAGGGTGTCACGGCCCCGTCGGCCTGTCAGCGGTTTGCCTCAAGGTGCCGGGAGGGTCTCGGCGCGCCACGAGATCCGCGTCGTGGCGACGCGATCGAACACCGGAGTGCAAGGCTGGGGCCATGAACGGACTGGACCTCCTCGGCCCCGAGCAGCGGGGCCTCTTCATCGGTGGCAGCTGGCGCGAGGCCGAGGCCGGCAAGCGCCTGGACGTCGTTGACCCGGCCGACGGCTCGGTCCTCACCGACGTCGCGGACGGATCGGTGGCCGACGCGGTCGAGGCGCTCGACGCCGCTGTGGCCGCCCAGGCGTCCTGGGCGACGACGCCGCCGCGCGAGCGCGGGGAGATCCTGCGCCGCGCCTTCGAGCTCGTCACGGAACGGGCCGACGCGTTCGCCCACCTGATGAGCCTCGAGATGGGCAAGACGGTCGCCGAGGCCCGGGGCGAGGTGACCTACGGTGCGGAGTTCTTCCGGTGGTACGCCGAGGAGGCCGTGCGCATCCACGGTCGCTGGATGCAGGCGCCGGGCGGCGGCAGCCGGCTGCTGACGATCAAGAAGCCGGTCGGTCCGTGCCTGTTCATCACGCCGTGGAACTTCCCGCTGGCGATGGGCACCCGCAAGATCGGCCCCGCGATCGCCGCCGGCTGCACGATGGTCGTCAAGCCCGCCAGCCAGACCCCGCTGACGATGCTCGCCCTGGCGGCGGTGCTCGAGGAGGCCGGCCTGCCCGGAGGGGTGCTCAACGTGGTGACGACCAGCCACACCGGCGAGTTCAGCGAGACGCTCCAGGCCGACGACCGGCTGCGCAAGGTCAGCTTCACCGGCTCCACCGGCGTCGGGAAGGTGCTGGTGCGTCAGTCGGCCGACCAGCTGCAGCGGCTGAGCATGGAGCTGGGTGGCAACGCGCCGTTCCTCGTCTTCGAGGACGCCGACGTCGACGCCGCCGTCGACGGCGCGATGATCGCGAAGATGCGCAACATGGGCGAGGCCTGCACGGCCGCCAACCGCTTCCTGGTGCACTCCTCGGTCGCGCAGGAGTTCGCCGACAAGCTCGGCAAGCGGATGGGCGGGCTCACGGTCGGCCGCGGCCAGGACGACGGCGTCGACGTCGGCCCGCTGATCGACGAGCGCGCGGTCGAGACCGTCAGCCAGCTGGTGACCGACGCGGTCCACGACGGCGCCAGGGTCGTGTGCGGCGGCCAGGCCCCCGACGGGCCCGGCTACTTCTACGCGCCGACCGTGCTGCTCGACGTCCCGGTCGACGCCGAGATCAACGTCCAGGAGATCTTCGGCCCGGTCGCCCCGATCAGCACGTTCGAGGACGAGGCCGACGCGATCCGGATGGCCAACGACACCGAGTACGGCCTGGCGTCCTACGTCTACACCCGCGACCTGTCCCGCACGATCCGGCTGGCCGAGGCGCTCGAGTTCGGCATGGTCGGGGTCAACACCGGGCTGATCTCCAACCCCGCGGCGCCGTTCGGTGGCGTGAAGTCGAGCGGGTTCGGTCGCGAGGGTGGGTTCGAGGGCATCGAGGAGTACCTCGAGACGACGTACGTCGCGCTGCCTGCGGGCTAGCCGTTCCGTTACCCCTCACGACCCCGTCGAGCGAGCGAGCGCGGCCAGCCACTGGTCCCACCCGCGCATGAGCCGGTCGCGCCCACGCACCGGCTGCTGGCCCGACACCCAGTAGGCGAACACGTCGTCGGGGGAGCTCGGGTCGTCCGGGTCGGCGTGGTGGTGCAGGCGCAGCCACACGGGTAGGCCCTCGGCGCGGACGGCGCCGAGAGCCGCCTGCACGAGCCGCCCGACGTCGTCGCCGTACCGCGCGATCGTGAGCCGCTCCGGGGCGACGGGTCCCGGCAGGCTGACGTCGAGGTCGAGCAGGACGTGGTCGGTGCGCCGCTCGAGCCGCCACGTCCGGGCGGGAGTGGGCAGCGACTCCGAGGACACCGAGCGCTGCACGGCCTGGAACAGCACCACGTCGGTGGGCGAGATCCGGCCGGAGACGACGAACGTGGTGCCCTCGGCGCGGAACGTCCACGTCGTGTCGTGGAAGCCGTAGCCGACCCGGCTCGCCTCGCCCACGTCGTGGGCGACCGCGGGACCGGACTCGACGCTGATCGTCTCGTTGCCCGGCTGGTAGGAGTAGGTGACGTCGCCGAGCAACGCGCCGGTCACCCGCCGCCACGTCGTGAGCACCGTCGGCTCGGCCTCGCTGCCGATGAAGGTGTCGTCGACGACGAGGGTGTCGCCCGGCGAGTCGGCGGCCCCGAGATGGAGGCGGTACGGCGGGTAGTCGGCCTCGTCGGCGACCCGGTCGATCGCGGTGAGCAGCCGAGCCAGCTCGCGGTCGCTCCCGACGCCGGTGTAGCTCACCGTGATCGCGGGCGCCCGGTCGTCGCTGGGGGTGGTGACGGTCGCATCACCGACCTCGTTGATGCGGCCCAGCTTCGTCTGGATGCTGTGGGCCTGGTCGAGCGCGCGGGTGCAGCCGGTCAGCACGCCGGCGGAGAGCACCACGCTGAGCGCGACGGGGATCGCGACCAGGGCGGAGGCGCGCGCCACCGCCCTTCGCCCCCCGAAGGTACCCATGACCAGCATGGTGACCGATCGCGCCGCCGTCCGGGCCGGAACCCCGCAGGATGCGCCTGCTGGCGTGGTCCACCTCACCGGTGATGCGCCGGTGATGGGCCGGGGATGCGCCGGTGATGATGGGCCGGTGGACGTCTTCGAGGACACCGTGACCCAGTACGCCGAGTTCGCCCGGGATGCCGCGGAGACGTCGCCGTGCTTCGCCGACTGGGCGAGCCGGGCGACGACGGACCGCGACGTGCTGGCCTGGCTCGAGACCCTGCCGGTTCCCAAGCGTCAGCCCAACCTGGTCTTCGCGGCGGCGCGGTGGCACGGCGTGACGGCCCCAGGGCCCTACGCCGGGCTCCGTGCGGCGCTGCTCGGCGACGACGGCGCGATCCGGACCACGATCCTCGAGCGCGCGACGCAGACCAACGAGGCGGGACGGCTGGCCACGCTGGTCCCGGCCTTCGCCCTGGCCGCCGGCGCCGGTCCGATCGCGCTGCTCGAGGTGGGGGCCAGCGCCGGGCTCTGCCTCTATCCCGATCGCTACCGCTACGCGTGGCGGACCGCCGACGGCGTACGCCGGGCGGG
>NZ_JANINT010000202.1 GCF_024509035.1 Nocardioides sp.
TCGCCCCAGCACAGCACGGCCTCGTCGGTGTCGGGCAGGTGCGCCTCGAGCCAGGCGAGGCCCCGCTCGACCAGCGGGGAGCGGCCGATGTCGGCGACCGCGAAGTCGTACCACGCGCGGGTGCGGGCCAGGTTGCGGGCCAGCGGGGTCTCGCCCGGGTGGCCGGGGTCGAGGAAATCGAACCTCGTGGCGGCGTCGGGGATCGCGTGCAGCCGGGCGATCACGTCGACGGTCGCGTCCTGCAGCCGGCGCTGGTGCTCGTGCGGGGCGTCGTGGAGCCAGTTGTCGCCGAAGTTGTAGGGCAGCACGTCCTGCGGGACCAGGCCGTCGATGCGGTCCATGAGGAAGAACGGCGTGCCGAGGACCTCGCCGGTCGGCTCCAACCAGCGCACCTGTGGGACCGGGACGTCCGTGGTCTCCCCGACGATGCGGATCGCGTCGTACTGGTCCTCCAGCGCATAGCTCGGAAACACCGGCAGGTCCTCCGGCGCCGGCGCCACGCGGGCGACGTACTCCCCCAGACGGCGCTCGCCGTCCTCGGTCCAGGCGACGTCGAGGATCAGCGTCTCCGAGGACATCCCATTGGCATCGATGCCGTTGTGGAGCGTCACGACCGGCTCGGCGCCGGCAGGCAGCACCGCCGCCAGCCACTCCGCGAGACGCCCGGGCAGGGTGCTCGCATCCCTGCTCGAACGCTGCATCTTCAAGTCGGCCGGCGGCGGTGCCTGGGTCACGTTCCCCTCCCAAAGGATCGCTGTGACGTGGTTCTCAGCGTGGTGGAACGTGTTCTAGTTTGTCAACGGCTGCGTGCCGCGAGGCCTCACACGATGTCGGGGGCGGACACGCGTGCTTCGTCGGCGGCCTGGTCGGTGAGCTGGAGCTGGCTCTGCCGCTCGGCCTCGACCCGGCGCAGGTAGTGGTCGACCTCGTCGGCGATGCGGGCCTCGTCCCAGCCCAGCTGGGCGCCCATCAGCCGCGCGACCTCGGGCGCGCAGCGCACGCCGCGGTCGAAGGTCTCGATCGAGATGCGGGTACGCCGGGTGAGGACGTCGTCGAGGTGGCGGGCACCCTCGTGGGTGACCGCGTAGACGACCTCCGCGGCGAGGTAGTCGTCCGCACCCCCGAGCGGCCGGCCGAGTGCCGGTGAGGAGGCCACCAGATCGAGCAGGTCGTCGATCAGGCCGCCGTAGCGACCGAGGAGGTGGTCGATGCGGGCGACGTGCAGGCCCGAGCGTCGGGCGAGCAGCACCCGCTGGTTGGACCGGGTCTCCCAGTCGACCGCGCCGACCAGCGGGACCCGGTCGGTGATCGAGTCGCGGACGGTGCGGCCCGCTGCCGTGCTCAGGGAGTGCGCGGCGGCGTCCACGGCGTCCTGGCCCATCACCCGGTAGGTCGTCAGCTTGCCGCCCGCGATCATCACCAGGCCGGGCACCGGGGTGACGACGGTGTGCTCCCGGGAGATCCGCGAGGTCGACTCCGACTCCCCGGAGAGCAGCGGCCGGAGCCCGGCGTACACGCCCTCGACGTCGTCGTGGTCGAGCGGCTCGCGCAGGATCGCGTTGACGTGCTCGAGGATGTACTCGATGTCCGCGCGCGACGCGGCGGGATGCGCCTTGTCCAGGTCCCAGGCGGTGTCGGTGGTCCCGATGATCCAGTGCCGTCCCCACGGGATCACGAAGAGCACCGACGTCGCGGTCCGCACGATGAACCCCGCCTCCGAGCGGATCCGGTCGCGCGGCACGACCAGGTGGATGCCCTTGCTCGCCTGGACCTTCAGCGCGCCCCGCCCGCCGACCATCTCCTGGATCTCGTCGGTCCACACGCCCGCGGCGTTGACCACGACCCGCGCCCGCACCTCGAGCTCCTCGCCGGACTCCAGGTCGTGGGCGCGTACGCCGACGACCCGCTCGCCCTCGCGCAGGAACCCGGTCACCTTCACCCGGGTGGCGACGTGGGCGCCGTGGGCGGCTGCGGTCCGGGCCAGTCCGACCACGAGCCGGGCGTCGTCGACCTGGCAGTCCCAGTACTGGATCGCGCCGGCGATCGTGTCGGACCGGAAGTCGGGCGCGATCCGCGCGACCTGGCGGCGCATCAGGTGCCGGTGCCGCGGGACGCCCATGTCGCCGCCCTGGCTGCGCAGCGCCCCGAGCATCGCCAGCCCGTCGTAGAGGATCAGCCCGGAGCCGACGTACGGACGCTCCCACCCCCGGTGCGTCAACGGGTAGAGGAACGACACCGGCCGCACCAGGTGTGGCGCCAGGCGCGTCAGCAGCAGCCCGCGCTCGCGCAGCGCCTCACGGACCAGCCCGAAGTCGAGCATCTCGAGGTAGCGCAGGCCGCCGTGCACGAGCTTGCTGCTGCGGCTGCTGGTGCCGCTGGCGAGGTCGCGCTGCTCGAGCAGCCCGGTCCGCAGGCCGCGCGTCACCGCGTCGAGGGCGGTGCCCGCGCCGGTGACACCCCCGCCGACGACCAGGACGTCGAGCTCGGGCTGGCCGCTCCCGCTGCGCATCGCCGCCAGGGCGTCCTCGCGGGCCTGCGGGCTGAGGGCACTCGACGGGCTCATGTGGGCAGTCTCGCAAACAGCTGTATCCGTGTTGTGTCCTCGCGCGCCACCTGACGCCGGTTCAATGGAGACATGCCAGCTCGCCCGCTCCGCGCAGCCGCCTCCGTCGCGGCCGTGGTGGTGGCGGTCGTGCTGCTGGTCGTCGCCCTGAACGTGGCCTGGCCGACCCAGCTCCGCGACGGCGAGCACGCCGCGGCGGACCCGCAGCCGGCGGTGCCGACCGAGCTCGACGCCGGCGAGACCGGCCCGCCCAGCCCCTCGGCCCCACCCCGGTCGGCGACGATTCTCATGGGCGGCGATCTGCTGTGGCACAACACGGTGTGGATCAGCGCCGCCGAGGACCACGCCCGCACCGGTGCCGGCGACCGCTACGACTTCGACCCGATGTTCGCGACCCTGCGTCCCTACGTCGAGTCCGCGGACCTGGCGCTGTGCCACGAGGAGGTCCCCTTCGCCGCACCCGGTGAGGCGCTGCGCAGCTACCCCGTGTTCGCCGCGCCGCACCAGATCGCCTCCTGGATCGGCAGCATGGGCTGGGACGCCTGCACGACGGCCTCCAACCACAGCATGGACGCCGGGGTCGACGGGATCGTCGAGACCGCCGACCTCCTCGAGGCCGCCGGCGTCGCCCACGTCGGCACGTTCCGCTCCGCCGCCGAGCGCCGTGAGCCGGTGATCCTCACGACCGACTCCGGGCTGCGCGTCGGCGTCGTCGCGGCGACGTACGGGCTCAACGGCTACGTCCTGCCGACCGGCCAGGAGTGGGCGGTCGCGCAGCTGGGCGACGCCGACGACCTGCTCGCCCAGGCGCGCCGGGCCCGCGCGGCCGGCGCCGACATCGTGGTCGCGCACGTGCACTGGGGTACCGAGTACAGCCACCTCCCCGACGCGGCGCAGGTCGAGCTCGCCGAGCGGCTGACCGCCTCCCCGGACGTCGATCTCGTGCTCGGCGAGCACGCCCACGTCGTCCAGCCGATCACCCGGGTCAACGGGAAGTGGGTCGTCTACGGCATGGGCAACATGGTCGCCCAGAGCGAGCTGGACCGATCGGCGGCCTACGAGGGCATCACCGTGCAGGTCGAGGTCACCGAAGGACCCGACGGGTGGGTCGTCGACGGTCTCTCCTACCTCCCGACCCAGTGGAACCACTACTCGCCGGGCAACCCCGTCCGCATCGAGCGCGCCACCGGCGACCACCTCGCCTCGATCCGCGCCGCGGTCGACGGCGTCGGCCACAACGCGGGCCTGGTCGAGGAGTGAGC